>NZ_CP042476.1:309925-619850 GCF_007993795.1 Antarcticibacterium arcticum
GAAATAAATGTGTTTCCGGGGCCGGAGTATGACCAGTTGCCGGAATTATTAAAAACAGATATCCTTTCCCGAAAGTTTAGAATAGACAAGGAAAATAACCGGATGGCGGTTCAGTTGGAAGAAATAGTACCCAATTCTCTAAAACCTATACTCACAGGACCTGTAATTCCGGGTACTGTACAATTAACACCCTCTGGAAAACTTATAATTTTAATGAGAGATTGCCAGACTACCGGGGGATACCCGAGGGTTCTTCAATTGAGTGAAAATGGAATGAATAGATTGGCTCAAAAGGTACAGGGAAATAGTATTACATTTCAACTCTCGCCCTTGCAGTAATCTTTGATAGCAGCGGTGCGGCTGGAAATAAGAAGTGCCGTACAGTACGGGAATTAGCAGCCCTACCTGCCAATCTATGCACAATAACGGCACTTTTTAAAACTAATAAATAATAACACCATAAAAGTACCTCGGGACTTTTCATCATACAAGGGGATTTTTCCCCAATTTCCACGTTATGTATAATTTGCCTGATTTTATTTGTTAGATTTATCTTAACTTTTCATTAAGAAATAAATAAGTGATATGGCAAAACCTATAAATTGCATAACAGTTAAAGAAGCACGGGATATACAGAATGTTTGGAAAAACTCACGGGGAAAGGAAATAGAACGGGCTCAAAAATATGAAGATACCCGTGAATTTCTTTACAGCGTAGATGAATTACAGGAATATTTGGATTATGTTCGTGAGATGTCAACTAAACAAGGTATAACCAATCCGGGAATAAGGATCTATTTTGCCGCTTACCCGGGTGCTGCTTCCAAAAAGAGTTACAGTACTGTTTTCCTTTCTGCTACCAACTCTGTGAGTTCTGTGAGTTCAGAAAAAAGTGCCGAAGATACAGTGGAAAATAATTATTCAATTGATCCCTTAAATCATAGCTCAGGCGGGGTACCTCCTGTAGATTATTAATAGTCTTTACTTTGTTTGATCTTTTCGTTGAAACACTTTTTAGGGGGTTGCTATGGGAATTGGTAGCTGCTTTGGCGGGTTCTTTTTATTTATGGAAGGTTAAAAATGTTCCTTTGATAAATAAAATATTCGTTTGGTTCCTTTGGTTAACCCTGATTATTGATTTTTCGGGTTTATACATGCTTTTTGGTTATTACAGCAATTACAAATATTTCGCTTTTGTAAAGGGTACCCGGTTTGTTCAAAATTACTGGTTGTTCAATTCCTATCATTTGATTGCGTACTGTGCCTTTCTGTCTTTTTTCATATTCCAGATAAATTCCAAAAAATGGAGGAAAAGTTTTTGGATTCTAACCGTCCTATTCTCAATTATTGCAGTTCTTAATTTAATTTTTTCCGGGGTATTTTTTACAGGATATTCTGCATTTACCGCAATAGGTGGAACCATCATATTATTGCTTTGTATAATCTTGTTTTTTTACCAGACTCTTCGAAGTAATAAGATCCTTAATTTTTATTCAGACCTGGCCTTCTACGTCGCTATTGGAGCTTTACTCTGGCATGTGAGTATCACACCCTTGTTTATTTATAATAAATATGGAATTATGTCCTCCAGTCCGGATTTTGTAGAATTTTACAAGGGATTATTGTTAACTATGAATATCTTTATGTACGGGTGTTTCGCTGCAGGTTTTTTAATCAAATCAAAATCCGGCAATTCTGAAATTATTAGGAATTTAAATGGTGTGGATAAAGTATGAGGGCTTTTTTAACCTTTCTTGAATGGTAAAAAGTGAGAATGAAAAAACGTTCTCCGGTTAAATTTTAAAAGCCCTACCTGATAAAATCCAAACCGAAGAACGCCATTTCCCTTTTTCATAAAATATAAGTCAAACAACAAATAATGAGTACCTAAAGATAAAAAGCTGTTCTAATATGAAACAAGGGGCTTTTTCCCCTTTTTAATCCTTGATTATTAGAAAGTTAGCTTATAAAATTCAAAAGATGTTCCTGGAGTATATAGTAGATAATTTTCTTCTTATTTATCTAATGGAATTGGGTGCGGCTATTGCCGGCTCTATATATTTATGGAAAGCAAGGGTCCCTCAGAAAGGTGTGCGGTTATTTGTTTATTATTTATGGCTTGTGGTTTTTGTTGAATTGATTGGACTATACCCCTCCTACGCATATTTCAATGATTATAACAAATTAGGATTTATAAAAGATACCTTATTTGAGCGCAACTACTGGTGGTATAATTCATATTCGGTCATAAAGTTTTTGGTACTGTATGTTTTTTTTATCCTACAGCTCAATCCCCCTTCCAGGCGCAGGAAATTGTTCGTTATTTCTGCTTTATTTATCCTCAGTTTTATAATTCATCTAATCTTTGGGGACACATTTTTTAAAGCCCATTCTGCATATATGTCTGTTACCGGCACCCTATTTCTAATGATCCTCATATTACTATACCATTTCGAAATTTTAAAAAGTGACAGGATCCTGAAATTTTACAGAAGTATGCCATTCTACATTTCTATTGGTATATTGATTTGGCATGTGTCTATTACCCCGGTGTTCATTTATAATAAATATTTTACCCTTAAAAGCCCTGATTTTATATACTTTCAAATGATGTTCTTAAGGTCTATTAATATATTCCTATACGGTATCCTTATATTGGGATTTATCGTTTGCACTTTTAAAAGGAATAAATTATCAGGGAGTAAGTAACAAAAGATGGTAAGAAAGGTTGAATTGGGAAACTTCCGGAATAAAAAAGTGCCGTTAATTAGTTCTATCTATAGCCCTACCTATATTTAAATACTAAACACTAACGACACTTTTTAACCCCCAAACATTTTAGATTACTAAAATGATAAATCAAATATAGATCGGTCAAAATAATGATACAAGGGGATTTTTCCCCTTTTTTATTTCGGTTTATTGCAGGGGTTATATTTAATACGCGGGAAAATATGTATACTTGTTTAACAATTGGCCTTTTAACTATGCTTGCCCGGGAAGAACTACTACTTATTGTATACTTTATTGTGGTTATATTATTATTAACCACGTTTGGAATAGTTTTCTTTATCACATTCCAAAGAAGGAAAAATAACCTTCTAAAAGAAAAGTATGAAGCTGAAAAACGTTTTGAAGAGGAACTTACCCAGTCCAAACTGGAGATCCAGGAACAAACATTAAAAAATGTGGGTTGGGAACTGCATGATAATATAGGGCAGTTACTCTCTGTGGCCAATATGCAGCTTAACATCCTTTCCAGATCTATTGAGGAATCGTCACAAAGATCTTTAGGAGAAATTAAGGAAATAGTTGCGAATTCGCTTCTGGAGGTAAGATCGCTCTCCAAATCCCTTAACAATGAGGTGATAAATTACTCCGGATTGGAGACTTCAGTAAAAAATGAATTAGCGAGATTTGAAAGATTGAACATCATAACACCGAAATTTATCATCAATGGAGAGAGTTTTGAGATCCCGCAAAAAGATGCCATTATACTTTTCAGGATTTTACAGGAATTTTTCAGCAACGTGATAAAACATTCAAAAGCAGATAAACTGGAGGTTAATTTTGAGTATACGCCTTCTCAATTGAATATTTTTGTTAGTGATAACGGGCTTGGTTTTGACACCCTTAATATTGAAAAGAGTTCGGGCCTATTAAATATGGAAAGCCGGGCAACCTTAATTAAAAGTACCTTTTCATTAAAGTCTGTAGAAAGTGAGGGAACTTCCTTATCTTTAAGCTATCCTAATCCTTCCCATTTATATGAGTAAGACGGTAATTATCGTTGATGATCACAATCTGTTTGGCCAGTCATTAAAAGGCCTTATAAATTCTTTTAATGATTACCAGGTTCTGGCCGTATTAACTACCGGGCAGGAACTTGTAGATTATTTTGAGGGCAATAGAGTGAAGCCGGACATTGTCCTGCTGGATATTCGCATGCCGGTTATGAATGGTATGGAAACCATGGAATGGCTTAAGGTAAATTATCCAGATCAAAAGGTTCTTGCGCTCTCTATGGAACATGAGGAAGAGATCATTATTAAAATGATCAAGGCAGGGTGCCGGGGATATTTATTGAAGGATATTGAGCCAGATGAATTCTTATTTGCACTTACCTGTGTATTAGATAGCGGGTATTATCTTAACGAAGAAACTTCCAGTGCCTTACGGTGCGCCCGGGAAAATTTATCCTCCAATCCGCTCTCACAAAGAGAAATGGAATTTATTAATCTTGCCTGTAGTGAACTAACCTACAAGGAAGTGGCCCTGCAAATGAATTTAAGTCCAAAAACTATAGATGGTTACAGGGAAAACCTATTCCGCAAGCTCGATGTAAAAAGTCGCGTGGGGCTCGTGCTTTATGCAGTTAAGAACAATATGGTAAGCGTATAAAATACGACGGTTTTTGCAAAATATCATTCCTTTAGGATCCCTGTTTTTAAGGTCACTTAGCGCTTCGAAATGTGGGTTTTAGTTTATTTTTAACCCCTTTGGCTTCAATTTAACTGAATTCCTGAGTATCTTCGCACACTAAAAATTAAGTAACTACGTGATAGATTCAGCCAAAATAGAACTAAGGAATTTACGATTAAAAGATTATCAGCAATTAAAAATATCCATGATCAAAAGCTATAAAACTATGGCCGATGAGTATTGGAGCAAAGCTGAGATCAAAACCCTTATCAGTAAATTTCCCGATGGCCAGTTTTGTATCGAAATAGATGGCAAAATAGCGGGCTGTGCCCTTTCAATCATTGTAGATTATGATAAATTTGATGTCAATCATAAATATGAAGATATCATTGGAGGGGAGAATTTTTCTACCCATATCAAGAGTGGGGATGTCCTATACGGGATAGACGTTTTTATTCATCCGGATTACAGGGGGATGCGTCTGGGCCGAAGGTTATATGAAGCGAGAAAAGAATTGTGTGAACAACTCAATTTAAAATCGATCATTTTTGGTGGCAGAATTCCCAATTATGCTGAATATGCCGATGAGCTCACCCCAAAGAAATATATAGATAAGGTTAAACTTAAGGAAATACACGATCCCGTACTGTCATTCCAGTTATCTAATGATTTTCACGTAAAAAAAGTGATCAAAGGATATTTACCCGGGGATGAGGACAGCCTGGAATTTGCCACCTTAATGGAATGGAATAATATCTATTACACCAAACCAAAGAAATTAATAGACACCAAAAAAACTGTTGTAAGGCTGGGTCTGGTACAATGGCAAATGCGCCTCTTCAAGGATTATGATTCCCTGGTCTCCCAGATTGAATTCTTCGTAGATGCGGTAAGTGATTATCAAAGTGATTTTATACTTTTTCCGGAGTTGTTCAATGCCCCGTTAATGGCGCAATTCAACCATATGAATGAAGCGGAAGCTATTCGGGGGCTGTCTTCTTATACAGACAGGTTGCTGGAAACCTTCAGGGAATTTGCAATGAATTACAATATCAACATCATTACCGGAAGCATGCCACAGGTAGTAGGGGAGCATATGCATAATGTGGGCTTTCTATGCCGAAGGGATGGTAGTTATGAAAAATATGAAAAACTGCACATCACCCCGGCCGAGGAATCTGCCTGGGGAATGAAGGGTGGGTCAATCCTGGAAACCTATGATACAGATTGCGGAAAAATAGGAGTGCTTATATGTTATGATGTAGAATTTCCTGAACTACCAAGGTTACTGGCAGAAGAAGGAATGAACATACTGTTTGTACCCTTTATGACAGATACTCAAAACGGGTATTCCCGTGTGAAGATATGTGCACAATCAAGGGCCGTAGAAAACGAATGTTATGTTGCCATTGCAGGTTCTGTTGGAAATTTACCCAAGGTGAACAATATGGATATACAGTACGCTCAAAGTGCGGTGTTTACACCTTCAGATTTTGCTTTTCCCGTGAACGGAATAAAAGCTGAAGCTACGCCAAATACCGAAAGCACCTTGCTGGTAGATGTAGACCTTGACCTGTTAAAAGAACTTCATAATTTTGGAAGTGTTCGTAATTTAAAAGACCGCCGGAAGGACCTTTATTCCATTAAAAGGAAAAAATAAAGGGTTTTCTAATTATTTTTCTGAAAAAATTTCTCCCCCGTTTCCGGCTTTAATGGCTTATATAACGGGGTTTTTCCTGTTATTTTAATTTTTAAGACTTTCAGCAAAACCGGATTTTTTTCAAAAAACCCATTGTTGGTTATTTTTTTTATATACTTTTACCCCGTGATTTCAACACCTCAAATAATAAGGCCATTTAATAATCGCCGGATTTTCATCCGCCGGTAAGGATATCCGTTTTCCCGCGTCTTTTTATTAATTTATTTGATCTTTTTTTCCATTTTGAAACACATTACCAACATATTTAATAAGTTATATTTCAGTATTCTTACTGATATATCTCCCATGCGCAGGCAGTTCCGTCGCACGTAAGTGCGTCTATATTCTATGGAACTTAGGTGAGTCCGGTTCTTCTCTCAACAACAAGCATTTCAAATATTTTAACCTTAAACTCTCTGGCATATGAAAATTGTCATTGCTAATAATACACATGCGAAATACGCCCAAATAATTTGCGACACCATTGAGGAGTCGGCAAAAGTTCGTGGTACCGGTATTGCCCGCAGAACCCCTGAGTATATCCTCACCAAAATGGAGAACGGGAATGCGATCATTGCTCTTGAAGGGGAAACCTTTGCCGGTTTTTGTTATATCGAGATTTGGGGGCACGAAAAATTTGTGGCCAATTCCGGATTGATAGTACATCCCGATTTCAGGAACCGTGGCCTGGCAAAGGATATCAAAAAAGCGGTATTTGACCATTCCCGAAAGAAATATCCCGATGCCAAGATCTTTGGGATCACTACCGGCCTCGCGGTTATGAAGATCAATTATGAGCTGGGGTATCAACCGGTAACTTTTTCTGAATTAACAACAGATGAAAGTTTCTGGAAAGGTTGCCAGACCTGTAAGAACTATGATATTCTTACCAGAACAGAGCGCAAAATGTGCCTTTGTACAGGAATGCTTTATGACCCTGCAAAAAAGGTAAAACCAAAGGAAAAATCGAGATTGAACGATAAAGCTTTTACCAGATTGAAAAGTATTAAACAAACGCTTTTTTTTAAAAAGGAAAAAGCGACAACGGGAGTTAAAACCCAAAAATAAATGAAGATGAAAAAAGTAGTAATTGCATACAGCGGCGGATTGGATACCTCTTACTGCGCCAAATACCTTTCAAAGGAAGAAAACTTTGAAGTACATGCGGTAAGCGTTAATACAGGAGGTTTTTCTGCTGAAGAAATTGAAAAAATAGGAAATAATGCCCAAAAAATAGGAGCAGCATCCTATACAAATATAGATGCCGTTGCCACCTTTTATCAAAAAGTGGTAAAATATCTTATCTATGGAAATGTTTTGAAGAATAATACCTATCCGCTTTCGGTAAGTGCTGAAAGGATTATCCAGGCCATTGAGATAGTTAATTATGCAAAGGAGATTGGTGCGGAATATATTGCTCACGGGAGTACAGGTGCAGGTAATGACCAGGTGCGATTTGATCTTATTTTCCAAACGCTGGCACCGGGGATCAAAATTATTACCCCCATAAGAGATAAACAACTGTCCAGGCAGGAAGAGATAGAATATCTTAAAGCCCAGGGAGTAGAAATGAACTGGGAGAAGGCCAAATATTCTGTAAACAAAGGCCTGTGGGGTACCAGCGTAGGTGGGGCCGAAACTCTAACTTCCACGCAACCTTTACCGGAAACTGCCTATCCTTCGCAGCTTATTGAAAAAGAACCGCAGCAAGTAGTGCTCACTTTTCTTAAAGGTGAACTTACTGCCGTGAATGGTAAGGAAAACCTTCCGGAAAAAAACATTGAGATCCTTGAAAACATCGCCTCTAAATATGCAATTGGAAGAGATATTCACGTAGGGGATACCATTATTGGAATAAAAGGCAGGGTAGGATTTGAAGCTGCAGCAGCTTTGATCATTATCAAGGGCCACCATCTCCTGGAAAAACACACCCTTAGCAAATGGCAATTACAACACAAGGATTATCTGGCCAACTGGTATGGTACTCATTTACATGAGGGCCAGTACCTGGATCCTGTGATGAGAAATATAGAGGCATTTCTGGAAAATTCCCAGGAACAGGTTACCGGTGATGTGTTTGTAACGCTACATCCTTACCGCTTTGTTCTGGATGGGGCAGATTCCAAATTTGACCTTATGAATAGCAGCTTTGGAAACTATGGTGAAGAAAATAAAGCCTGGACTGCAACAGACGCAAAAGGTTTTATAAAGATCCTCTCAAATTCGGGAAAAATATATCAACACGTAAAAAATAACCAATGATACAGGCAGGAATAGTTGGAGGAGCGGGATATACAGCGGGAGAATTGATAAGGATCCTGTTAAATCATCCCGGGGTTAACATTAATTTCATTTACAGCACATCGCAGGCAGGGAAACCGGTAGCCCATATTCATCAGGACCTGTTAGGTGAAACCAACCTTGAATTTAGCGATAAAATTAATAAGGATGCAGATGTGGTTTTCTTATGCCTGGGCCATGGAAATTCAATTAAATTTCTTGAGGAACACAGCTTTTCTGAAACCACAAAGATCATTGACCTTAGCACAGATTTCCGGATTAAAGCTGAAGATAATTCCTTTAAATACGGCCTGCCCGAAATGAACAGGGAAGAGATCAAAAATGCACGGTTCATTGCCAATCCTGGCTGTTTTGCCACCGCTATAAGCCTGGCAATCCTTCCACTTGCAGGTGCAGGTTTGTTGGAAGATGAGGTGCATATCAACGCAGTTACGGGATCTACAGGTGCAGGAACTTCACTTTCAGAAACCACTCATTTTAGCTGGAGAGATAATAATTTTTCAGCTTACAAAGCATTTGAACATCAGCATTTAGCTGAAATAACACAGAGCGTTAATCAGCTTCAGAAAAGTTTTACATCGGCTCTTAATTTCATTCCAAACCGCGGAAATTTTTCAAGAGGAATACACTGTACTGCATATACTGTGTTTTCAGGATCATTGGAAGAAGCGAGCGCTTTATATAATTATTATTATAAAGGAGCGGCATTCACTTTTGTAGTTGAAAAGGATCTGCATTTAAAACAGGTAGTAAATACAAATAAATGTTTGGTACGCCTTCAAAAATTCGGTAATAAATTATTGATTACCACAATACTTGACAATTTGCTTAAAGGGGCATCGGGACAGGCGGTTCAAAATATGAACCTCATGTTTGGATTAAATGAAACCGAAGGCTTAAAACTGAAAGCAAATTATTTTTAATTAGGTAGCCTTCGGGCTAAAACTTAAAAACAGCAGCATGAACTTATTTGATGTTTATCCATTATATAATATTGCTCCGGTAAAAGGGGAGGGTGTCTTCGTCTATGATAAAGCAGGAACAAAATATCTTGATCTTTATGGCGGCCATGCCGTGATCTCCATTGGCCATTCTCATCCTACCTATGTTTCAGCATTAAAGGGTCAGGTTGAAAAGCTTGGTTTTTATTCCAATTCCATCCAAAACCCCCTTCAGGAGGAACTGGCCGGGAAGCTTGAAAGCGTTTCGGGTTGCGAAAATTACAGTCTTTTTCTTTGTAATTCCGGGGCAGAGGCTAACGAAAATGCTTTAAAACTGGCTTCTTTCCACACGGGGAAAAGCAGGGTTATATATTTTGAAAAAGCCTTTCACGGCCGTACTTCCGGAGTGGTGGCGGTTACAGATAATCAATCTATAAAAGCCCCCTTCAATACAGGTCATAAAGTTACCCGTCTTGTTTTTGACGATGTGCCTTCCCTGGAAAACGAATTGAAAAAAGAAGATGTGGCCGCGGTAATATTTGAGGTGATCCAGGGAGTAGGCGGTCTTGAGGAAGCTACTACAAATTTTTACACAGAAGCGTCAAAGCTATGTAAAAAGCATGCCGCCCTTTTAATTGCAGATGAGGTACAATCGGGTTATGGCAGGACCGGGGATTTCTTTGCTTTTCAAAAACATGGGATACGTCCTGATATAATTTCCATTGCAAAGGGAATGGGGAATGGATTTCCTATGGGAGGTATTCTTATAGACCAAGCCATACAGGCCAAACATGGGCTTCTTGGAACCACTTTTGGAGGGAACCACCTTGCCTGCGCCGCAGGAATCGCAGTGCTGGATGTAATAGAAAAAGAACAGCTTATGGAGAATGCAGCAAGTATTTATTCATACGTGAAGTCTGCGGCCGCAGAAATCCCACATGTAAAAAGCCTTAAAGGTAGGGGTCTAATGATAGGATTGGAATTTGATTTTGAAGTAGCCCCACTTAGGAAAGAAATGCTTTTTACCCACCATATTTTCACCGGGGCGGCATCCAATAAAAATCTGCTGCGTATTTTACCCCCGCTGAATATTCAAAAAGAACATTTTGACACATTCTTTAAAGCCCTAAAGCAAGCTTTAAAAAATTTTTCGGAAAGCTCACCGGCCACCGCAACCAACATTGAAAAATCATAACATGGAAAATTACATCAGTATATCAGATATAGATGACCTGCAGGAATTGATCGCGGAAGCCCTTCAGCTCAAAAAAGATAACACCGCCGCAAATCTGGGAAAAGGGAAGACCCTGGGAATGTTGTTTTTTAACCCAAGCCTTAGAACCAGACTTAGTACAGAGAAAGCAGCAAAATTGCTGGGTATGGATGTTATGGTAATGAATGCCGATAAAGATGGCTGGGCCCTGGAATTTGAGGATGGGGCAATTATGAATTCAGATAAAGCTGAACACATTAAGGAAGCAGCCGCCGTGCTTTCCCAATATTGCGATATTATTGCTGTGCGTGCTTTTCCCGGATTAAAAGATCGCGAAAAGGACCAGGCTGAAATTGTGATGAACAGTTTCAGAAAATATGCAAGTGTACCGGTAATAAACCTGGAGAGTGCTACGGGCCATCCGTTGCAGGGCCTTACAGATGCGATCACTATCATGGAACTACAACAGGTTAAAAAGCCCAAAGTTGTGCTTACCTGGGCTCCGCACCCCAGGGCATTGCCACAATCTGTTCCCAACTCTTTTGTGGAATTCATGCAGAACATTGATGTGGAGTTTATAATTACCAATCCTGAAGGCTATGATCTTGATCCTCAAATTGTGAAAAATACCACAGTAGTTCACGATCAGGATACAGCTCTCAAAGATGCCGATTTTGTGTACGTGAAAAACTGGAGCAGTTTTAACGATTATGGGAAGATCCTTACCGAAGATAAAAGCTGGACTTTTAGCGGAGATAAACTGGAATTAACCAACAATGCCAAAGTCATGCATTGCCTTCCGGTTAGGAGAAATGTGGTTATAAATGACGAAGTGTTGGATAGTGAAAATGCTGTAGTGATACACCAGGCAAATAACAGGACTTTTGCCGCTCAGGCGGTTTTGCAAAGGCTGTTAGCCCCCAGCCCCCGAAGGGGGAGTTACTTGAGGGAAAAGTGATAAGTTAATAGTGAAAAGAAAATAGTAAAGTTTTTGCGAAATTCCGCGAAGTCTGTGGGGAACATTTCCGCGGGATTTGGGTAAAAAATCCTAGGGTTCAGCAGGAAAAATAATATTAACAAAATATCAAATGAAAACGCTTAAGGTTGTAAAAATAGGAGGAAAGCTAATTGAAGATGAAGCAAAGCTCAGCAGTTTTTTAAAAGATTTTGCAGCATTAGAGGGCCCTAAGATCCTTGTGCATGGTGGGGGAAATCTCGCCACCGAAATTGCTTCGCGATTGGGATATGAAACCAAAATAATAGATGGGCGAAGGATCACAGATCAAAATTCCCTGGATGTTATTGTGATGACCTATGGCGGACTTATAAACAAACGTATTGTAGCTAAATTGCAGGGATTACATTGCAATGCTATAGGTTTATGCGGGGCCGATGGACGGAGTGTAATTTCTATCAAAAGAGAAATTAAAGAGATAGATTATGGGTTCGTGGGAGATATAACCGAAATTAATATTGGTTTTATAAATTCATTATTGGATGAGGGGATCACTCCTGTTTTTTCGGCAATATCCTGTACAAAAGAGGGGGAATTATTGAACACCAACGGAGATTCTGTAGCATCAGAGATTGCTATTGCGATGAGCGGCCATTATACCACCCAATTAAACTTCTGTTTTGAAAAAAGAGGGGTTTTGGCAGATGCAAAGGATGACAGCTCCGTTATCCCGGTGCTGGACAGGAAGGATTATGAAAGTTTAAAAGAAAAAAAGATCATAGGGGAAGGTATGTTACCTAAACTTCATAACTGTTTTAATGCGCTTGATAAGGGAGTTTCTAACATATATTTGGGCGATTTTACCCTGTTGAAAAATGATTCAGAATGCACCAAAATAGGAAAATAATGAACGTACCAAATTTGAAATTGGGAGCGGTTGCACTTCTCAGGGAGCTAATCCAAACACAATCCTTTTCCGGAGAGGAGGAAGGCACTGCCTTATTGCTGGAAAAATGGTTGAGCGCTCATACCATTCCGTATAAAAAACATTTAAATAATATTTGGGCAGTCAATAATGAATTTGATCCTTCAAAACCAACATTATTGCTCAATTCCCATCACGATACGGTAAAACCAAACTCCGGTTACACCCGTGATCCTTATGCAGCAACAGTGAAAAACGGAAAATTATTTGGCCTGGGTAGTAATGATGCAGGAGGTTGCCTGGTATCTCTTCTGGCCACTTTTACATATTTCTATGGTGCAAAAAATCTTAAATATAATATTCTTTTTGCCGGAACAGCAGAGGAGGAGATCAATGGAAAAAACGGGATAGCTTGCCTGCTGCCTTTACTTCCAAAAATTGATGTTGCAATTGTTGGGGAACCCACGTTAATGCAAATGGCCGTGGCAGAGAAGGGTTTGGTGGTTTTTGATGCTGTGGTGAAAGGAACTCCCTCTCACGCTGCTCACCCAAATCATGATAATGCGATATATAAAACCGCGAAGGTTTTAAATTGGTTTAAAAATTTCAAATTTGAAAGGGTATCTGAAGCGCTGGGAGAAGTAAAACTTACGGTGACCCAGATCAATGCAGGTTCACAGCATAATGTGGTTCCTGCACAGGTGGACCTGGTAATTGATGTGCGGGTAAATGACAGATATACCAATGCCGAAATTGAACAGATTCTTTTGGAAAATGCTCCAGTTGACGAGATAAAAGCTCGGTCACTCAGGCTTAATTCCTCCTCCATTCCAATGGAACATACTTTGGTAAAGGCTGGAATTTCCATTGGAATGAAAACCTATGGTTCCCCAACGCTTTCAGACCAGGCAATGCTTAGATGCCCCTCCTTAAAACTGGGGCCGGGGGATTCCACCAGGTCTCATTCAGCTGATGAATTTATTTTTGTCGCTGAAATAGAAGAGGGAATTGAAAAGTATATTCAGCTGCTTGAAAAAACAATAAAATAGAAATTAATCAACCTCCCAGTTTTCAAAATCTGTGAGGTTTTAATCAACTTCATATGAAACTCTGGGATAAAGGATTATCAATAGATAAGAAAATTGAAAAATTCACGGTTGGAAATGACCGGGAGCTGGATATGTTTCTGGCAAAATATGATTTAATCGCTTCCAAAGCGCACGCAAAAATGCTTGGAAAGGTTGGGATCCTGAATGAGAATGAAGTGGAGGAGATTATAAAAGAACTCCAGAAACTGGAGTCACAAGTTGAGCAGGGAACTTTTAGTATTGAAGAAGAATTTGAGGATGTGCATTCCAAAATTGAATGGGAACTTACCAAAAGCCTGGGAGATACCGGCAAAAAGATCCATACTGCAAGATCCCGGAATGACCAGGTTCTTGTGGCTATGCAGCTTTATTTTAAAGATAACCTTTCACAGATTTACAGTAAAACAGAGAATTTAATTGATGTATTACTAAAGCTTGCCGAAGAGCATAAAGAAAAGGTGTTACCGGGTTATACGCATTTGCAGGTAGCCATGCCCTCATCATTCGGCTTATGGTTTTCTGCTTATGCTGAATTGCTAATCGATGACCTGTACCTGCTCAATGCCGGTTTAAGGATCGTTGATCAAAATCCGCTGGGTTCTGCTGCTGGCTATGGTTCTTCTTTTCCTATAGACCGGGAATTTACAACAAAAGAACTGGGCTTTTCTGCATTAAAATATAATGTTGTTGCTGCCCAGATGAGTCGTGGTAAGAGCGAAAGAACAGTGACTTCAAATATTGCTTCCCTATCCAATACGCTTTCACGATTCGCGATGGATATTTGTCTTTATATGAGTCAGAATTTTGATTTTATTACCTTCCCGGATGAACTCACTACAGGGTCTAGTATTATGCCGCACAAGAAAAATCCCGATGTATTTGAGCTTATAAGAGGAAAATGCAACAAGCTGCAAGCAATTGCAAATGAAATGATCCTCATTACCAATAATCTTCCCAGTGGATATCACCGGGACTTTCAGCTTATTAAGGAAAACAGCATCTACGCGGTAGAGAATATTAAAGAGATACTGGAGGTTTTTACACATTCAATCTCACAAATTATAGTAAAAGAGGTTGATCTTACAGATGAAAAATATAAATACCTGTTTACCGTAGACAGCATTAATGATCTTGTAATGCAGGGTAAATCTTTTCGTGAAGCTTATAAGGAAATAGGGGAGCAGGTACAAACAGGAAGTTATAAACCCGGAGTGTCTATTGAACATACGCATACCGGAAGTAAGGACAATCTTGCCCTGGAAGAGATCCAAAAGAAGAAACAATTTGCACGTAACTTCTAACCATATAAACATTTTCAAAAAGCCGTTCTTGTAACGGCTTTTTTTATGACCGGATTTCGCATAGTTCCAAATAATCCAATCATCTACATAAACTGATTCTCTTTCAGCGATCGTAAAATCATTAAGTGTAAATTGCTGCAAATCAGTAATTTATGTTTTTATTCTATGGTTTGAAGATAATTATTGGTTCGTCTCCCGAAGGTGGTTCAAATCTCAGGAACTTAATTTAGAAAAAAATTAAAGAGAAGATACCCCGGAATGTATAACAAATATAGTAAGCAAATAACACAAAGTGATTCCCAACCCGCCTCCCAGGCAATGTTACATGCGATTGGCCTTACCAAGGAAGATTTTAAAAAGCCCTTTATCGGAATAGCCAGTACCGGGTATGAGGGGAATCCCTGTAATATGCACCTCAATGACCTTGCAAAGCTGGTCAAGGAAGGTTGCAACAGCAATGAGCTCGTAGGTCTTATTTTCAATACTATTGGGGTAAGTGACGGGATCTCCATGGGAACCCCCGGGATGAGGTATTCCTTACCCTCAAGAGATATTATTGCCGATTCCATTGAGACGGTGATCCACGCCATGTCCTACGACGGGCTGGTAACAGTGGTAGGTTGCGATAAGAATATGCCGGGTGCACTTATGGCGATGTTGCGCATCAACAGGCCGTCCATCCTGGTATATGGAGGAACCATAGCTTCGGGATGTCATAAAGGAAAGAAACTGGATGTGGTCTCGGTCTTTGAGGCCTGGGGAGCAAAAGTTTCCGGAGGAATTAGTGAGGAGGACTACAACAGCACCATAGAAAAGGCATGTCCCGGTGCAGGGGCCTGTGGGGGTATGTATACTGCCAACACCATGGCTTCTGCTATCGAGGCACTGGGAATGGCCCTGCCTTACAACTCCTCCAACCCAGCAACCGGTGAGGAAAAGCAGGCTGAAAGTATTGAGGCCGGAAAAGCCGTGAGGCTGCTTATTGAGAGGGATATTAAACCCCGGGACATAGTTACCAAAGAGGCTATAGAGAATGCGGTGAAGCTATTAACAGTGCTGGGAGGCTCCACGAATGCAGTACTTCATTTCCTGGCCATTGCGAGGGCTGCCGGGGTAGACTTTGACCTTAAAGATTTTGAAAAGATATGTGAGGCAACTCCTTTCCTGGCCGACCTGAAACCCAGCGGCAAATATGCGATGGAGGATGTTCACAAGATAGGTGGGATTCCCGCTGTTCTAAAATATATGCTGAAGAATGGAATGCTCCACGGGGATTGCCTAACGGTTACCGGAAAAACTCTGGCTGAGAACCTGGAGCAGGTCCCGGACCTGGCTGAAGGTCAGGAGGTAATAAAAACCCTGGAGGAGCCAATCAAGAAATCGGGGCACATAAGGATCCTCTATGGAAATCTGGCCGAGGGAGGCTCTGTGGCCAAGATCACAGGGAAAGAAGGCCTGCATTTCACAGGGAGTGCAAAGGTATTTAATAGTGAGTATGAAACCAATGACGGCATTGCAGCTGGGAAAGTGAAAAAAGGGGATGTGGTGGTCATTAGATATGAAGGGCCTAAAGGAGGGCCGGGGATGCCGGAGATGCTGAAACCCACAGCAGCCATTATGGGTGCACAGCTGGGGAAGGATGTAGCCCTTATTACAGATGGCAGATTTTCAGGAGGAACTCACGGCTTTGTTGTGGGACATATTTCACCCGAAGCCCAGGAGGGGGGAATGCTGGCTTTTCTGGAAGACGGGGACATCATCACCATCAATGCTGAAAATAATACGATCTCGGTCGCCCTTAAGGATGACGAGATCGCTGATAGGAAAATGAAATGGAAGGCTCCCAGGCTCAAATATGACAGGGGGGTTCTTTATAAATATGCAAAAACGGTCTCTTCAGCCTCCAGGGGGTGTGTGACCGATGAATTTTAAAAAAAGAGGATTATGAAAGTGAAAACTGCAGATTTTGGAAAGGTTACTGTGGCTGAAACTATGACGGTTTCGGGGGCTGAGGCTGTTATAAAGTGTTTGCTGGAAGAAGGTGTGGATACCGTATATGGTTATCCGGGAGGAGCCATTATGCCGGTATATGATGAGTTGTTTAAATACCAGGATAAGCTGCGTCACATCCTCACCCGTCATGAACAGGGAGCAGCCCATGCGGCCCAGGGATATGCAAGGGTTAGTGGTAAAGTTGGAGTTGCTATAGCAACTTCGGGACCGGGAGCAACCAATCTAATTACGGGTATTGCAGATGCCCACCTGGATTCTACCCCTGTGGTTTTCATTACAGGGCAGGTAGGCTCACATTTGCTGGGAAGCGATGCTTTCCAGGAAATAGATATCGTGGGTATTTCTACCCCGGTGACCAAATGGAACACCCAGATCACCAGGGCTGAAGATATTCCCGAGGTCCTTGCCAAGGCCTTTTTTATAGCCAGGAGTGGCAGGCCCGGCCCGGTGTTGATCGATATCACCAAGGATGCTCAGTTTGCATCCCTTGAATTCAGTTATAAAAAGTGCAGGGCTATTAGAAGTTATACCCCAATGCCCGAGATCAATCTTTTACAGGTAGAAAGGGCGGCAGAGGTGATAAACAATGCAAAAAAACCAATGATAGTCTTTGGACAAGGAGTGATCCTTGGCGGGGCCGAGGCTTTACTCCGGGAAGTGGTAGAAAGAGCGGGCATCCCTGCAGCCTGGACCATCCTGGGACTGTCGGCAATGGACAGCGATCATCCTTTAAATGTAGGAATGGTTGGAATGCACGGAAATTATGCGCCAAATATGCTCACTAATGAATGTGATGTATTGATAGCCATAGGAATGCGCTTTGACGACAGGGTCACCGGGAATTTAAATACCTATGCAAAACAGGCAAAGGTGATCCATTTCGAAATTGACCCTGCCGAGATCAATAAAAATGTTACTGTCGATATTCCTGTACTGGGAAATGTAAACCAAACCCTTAAACTGTTGCTGGAATTCTTAAAACCGAATAATCACGAAGGATGGCATACAAAATTCAAGGAACTCTATGAGATCGAGTATACCCGCATCATAAAAAATGAACTCACCGCCTTGAAAGGAGAGGTAAAGATGGCAGAGGTGATCGATGAGATCAATACCACCTCAGGAGGAAATGCCATTATCGTTTCAGATGTTGGCCAGCATCAAATGGTTACCTGCCGTTATGCAAAATTCAAAAACACCAGGAGTAATGTCACTTCAGGAGGACTGGGAACCATGGGCTTTGCCCTGCCGGCGGCGATAGGTGCCAAAATGGGATGCCCGGCGAGGGAGGTGGTGGCAGTCATTGGAGACGGTGGCTTCCAGATGAATGTGCAGGAGCTGGGAACCATCTTTCAAACCGGGATCCCGGTGAAGATCGTGATCCTTAATAATAGTTTCCTGGGAATGGTAAGACAATGGCAGCAAATGTTCTTTGAGAAACGCTATGCGTCAACAGAGATGGTGAATCCCGATTTTGTAAGCATTGCAGAAGGTTATCATATCAAAGCCAGGAAAGTGACTAAGCGAAGCGAACTACAGGAAGCTGTGAAGGAGATGATGGAATCTAAAGAGGCCTATTTCCTGGAGGTAAAGGTGGAGCAGGAAGAAAATGTGTTCCCAATGATACCTACGGGAGCATCGGTTTCAGAAATACGACTTGAATAATGGAAAAGCAAAATTTTACAGTCTCTGTTTATACAGAGAACAATATAGGCCTGTTAAGCAGGATCGCAGCGATCTTCCTGAAAAGGCATATCAACATTGAAAGCATCACCGCCTCCAAGAGCGAGGTGAATGAGGTGATGAGGTTCATCATCGTTGTGGAGGTGACAGAGGAACAGGTGCGCAAAATCGTTGGGCAAATTGAAAAGCAAATAGAGGTGATCAAAGCCTTTTATCATACAGATGATGATCTAATTTATCAGGAGACTGCCCTTTATAAGGTAAGATCTTCAGATTTTGTAGATGACTTCAATATCCAGGATTTTATCAAGGAGACCAATGCCAGGATCGTAACCGTCACGCCCGATTTCTTTGTGATAGAAAAAACAGGAAAGCGCAGGGAAACCGAAGGCCTGTATGATAAATTAAAACCTTACGGACTTATGCAGTTCGTGCGCTCCGGCACAATAGCGGTATCAAAAAAGGAGATGCCTATTTCAGAAATATTGGAAAAATTTAATACTTCAAATACATTATCATGAGTAACTATTTTAACAGCCTTACATTACGGGAACAACTGGCACAGCTGGGAACCTGCAGGTTAATGGCAAGTGAGGAATTCAGTGAAGGAACAGCAGCTTTAGAGGATAAAAAAATAGTCATTGTGGGCTGCGGGGCCCAGGGCCTTAACCAGGGGTTGAATATGAGGGACAGCGGTCTGGACATTTCCTATGCACTTAGGGAAGGGGCCATTAAAGAAAAAAGGCAATCCTGGAAAAATGCCACCGAAAATAATTTTCCGGTAGGTACCTATGAAGAACTTATCCCTCAAGCCGACCTGGTGATCAATCTCACACCAGATAAGCAACATACTTCAGTAATAAAAGCTATACAGCCCTTCATTAAAAAAGATGCTGTGCTCTCTTATTCCCATGGTTTCAATATAGTGGAGGAGGGGATGCAAATTCGCCCTGATATAACAGTTATTATGGTGGCCCCAAAATGTCCCGGTACTGAGGTGCGGGAGGAATATAAACGTGGGTTTGGAGTTCCCACCCTTATTGCGGTGCATCCTGAGAATGATCCCAATGGAATTGGACTGGAATGGGCAAAGGCTTATGCCTATGCAACCGGCGGGCACAGGGCGGGAGTCCTGGAATCTTCCTTTGTAGCCGAAGTGAAATCGGACCTTATGGGGGAGCAAACCATCCTTTGCGGGGTTTTACAAACAGGGTCAATCCTGAGCTTTGATAAAATGGTTGCTGAAGGTGTTGAACCTTCCTATGCTGCAAAACTTATACAATATGGATGGGAAACCATAACCGAAGCATTGAAACATGGCGGGATCACCAATATGATGGACAGGCTTTCCAATCCGGCCAAGGTGAGGGCAAACAGGATATCTGAAGAATTAAAGGAGATATTGCGGCCTCTTTTCCAGAAGCATATGGATGATATTATTTCAGGCGCATTTAGTGCCCGAATGATGCAGGACTGGGCAAATGACGACAAGGAATTGCTGGAATGGCGTGCGGCTACAGAGAATACAGCTTTCGAGAAGACCGAAGCTACTTCAGAAAAAATAACTGAACAGGAATACTTCGACAAGGGGCTCCTGCTGGTGGCTTTTGTTAAGTCTGGCGTGGAACTGGCCTTTGAAACTATGGTTGAGGCAGGGATCATAGAAGAATCTGCCTACTACGAATCCCTGCACGAAGCACCGCTTATAGCGAATACCATTGCCAGGAAAAAATTATACGAGATGAACAGGATAATATCTGATACTGCCGAGTATGGTTGTTACCTGTTTGATCATTCCTGTAAACCGTTGATCAAGGATTATGTGAACAGCCTTGAGCCGGAGGTAATTGGCAGGTCCTATCACAGCAGTAATGGTGGTACCGATAACCAGGAACTAATTTGGGTCAATGAGGCCATACGCAAGCACCCCGTAGAAATTGTGGGGGCTTCTCTTCGTAAGGCTATGACAGCTATGAAAAAAATTGCAGCCTGATGGAAACTACAGAAACCGAAACCTGTACCTATACTCCGCAACTGGAAGCAGTAAGGGAAGCGGCAAGACGAATCTTAAAGGTTTCAGTGTTGACGCCCTTAAGCCACTCCCTTACCTACAGCAGGAAATATGGTGCAAATGTCTCGCTTAAAAGGGAAGACCTGCAACAGGTGCGCTCATATAAGATTAGGGGAGCTTATAATAAGATCGCAAGCCTTTCAAAGTCACAGCTGGAGAACGGGGTAATATGCGCGAGTGCCGGCAATCACGCCCAGGGTTTTGCTTTTGCCTGTAGCAGTTTTGGAGTAAAAGGAACTGTTTTTATGCCGGAAACCACCCCGCGGCAAAAAGTGGAACAAACCAGGATGTTTGGGGGGACTGGATCACCGTGGTCCTTAAAGGAGATTCTTTTGATGATTCCTATAAAGAGGCGGTAAAAATTGGGAGGGAAGAATCCAAAGTGTTTATTCATCCTTTTGACGATGAAAAAGTCATTGAAGGCCAGGCTACCATGGGTTTGGAGATCCTTGAACAGGCCGATGCCCCAATAGATTTCGTCTTTGCGCCTCTTGGTGGGGGTGGCCTGCTTGCAGGCTTGTCTTCCATGTTCAAGCAATTATCCCCAAACACCCGTATCATAGGTGTGGAGCCGGAAGGAGCCGCTTCCATGACATATTCCCTTAATGAAGGAAGGGTTACCGAGTTACAGGAAATAGAGCGGTTTGTAGATGGTGCTGCGGTACAAAAAGTGGGATTTCGCAATTTTGATCTTTGCAGGCAAAACCTGGATGCAATGGTAACCATTCCAGAAGGGAAAATATGCCAGACCATCCTGGACCTTTATAATTATGATGCTATTGTGGCAGAACCGGCAGGGGCTATGGCGCTCTCTGCCCTTGATCTTTATGCTGAAGAGATCAAAGGAAAGAACGTGGTTTGCATCCTTAGCGGTGGGAACAATGATATCACCCGTACTGCTGAAATTAAGGAACGAGCCTTGTTATATTCCGGCCTTAAACATTATTTCATTGTACGCTTTCCTCAAAGGGCAGGGGCTTTGAAACAGTTTGTAGCTTCAGTCCTTGGACCTGGGGACGATATTACCCATTTTGAATATTCAAAGAAGCACCATCGTGAGAATGGACCCGCAGTAGTAGGAATAGAACTGAATGATCCTGCCGACTTTGAACCCCTTGTACAGCGCATGAAAGACCAGAATTTCTATGGGCAGTACCTGAATGATAATCCGGATCTTTTTCAGTTTTTGGTTTGAAATAAGTGGAGAGAGGAAAGAGGAAAGAGGATAGTCTGGACGTGTTAAAAAAGCGCTGCGCGACAGGAATCTGTAATCCAGACCGAGCTCCTTACCGTCATCCTGGAACCAGCTTTAATTAAAAAACTTAACGTAGAGTTTAGCATTTCGAAATCATTTCCATTGTCCCGTAGGGACTATCTATAGGTAGAAAATAATTAACCAGAAGGTTATCTGTGCCGTAGGTACAGAATACAAACCGGAGACTTTATATGCCGTACCTAAGGGCACGGGGGATATTATTTTTATTTCAATTCTACCCATATGAGGTCCCTAACGGGACAAAAACATATTTAGATGGGTAGTTGTAATTTTTTTTAAACCTCTTGGGAGTTCAATATACCTTCTTACCGTCATCCTGAACTTGCTTCAGGATCTAAGGGGCTTAGGGTGTTGGCTGTCTCACAAACCCCACTTGGAATCTCCAGCTTCGAGCACATTCTTTCTCAAATAAAATCTAGTCTCTAGACTCCAGACTCCAGATTCCTTTTTGTCTTGGCTTTTGTCTCTTCAATCTTGCTTCTTGTTTCTTGTCTCCCGGTTCTAACAAAAAAACCTCCCCGAAGAACTCAGAGAGGTTGAAAAAAGACTGAAAACAAACTAAATGATCGTCATTTGGCCAAGACTCAGGTTTTCATTGTTAAGCCTCATATTGCCGGCTTCAATAATATAACCTTCAAGGAAATCGCCTACTTTTTCAGTGGAGTAATAGTTATTTTTATTAAGATCCTGAGTGCAAACATCCAGATGCAAACTTTCTTCAACAGCATCCCTTACTACCGCAGCTTCACGGGTCAAACCAAAATGGTCCAGAAGCATGGCTGCAGAAAGAATGGAAGCCACAGGATTGGCAATACCTTTTCCTGTTGCCTGCGGATAAGAACCGTGAATGGGTTCAAACATGGCGCTTTTCTCACCTACCGAAGCCGATGCCAGTAAACCTATGCTCCCGCCAATCACACTTGCCTCGTCTGAGAGGATATCCCCGAACATATTTTCAGTAAGGATCACATCAAACTGGGTGGGATCCAGGATCATTTGCATTGCCGCATTGTCCACAAAAAGAAAATCAAGGGCTACATCGGGATACTCTGCCGAGAGATTGGCCACTGTTTTTCTCCATAACCTGGAAGTCTCAAGTACATTCGCCTTATCTACCAGGGTTACTTTCTTCCTTCTTTTTTGGGCAGCTTTAAAGGCGAGGTGGCTTAATCTTTCAATCTCATCTACACTGTAAGTACAAACATCTGTAGCGCTTCTCCCGTCTTCACTGGTGCTCTTTTTCCCAAAATAAATTCCGCCGGTGAGTTCCCTGTAGATCACCATGTCTGCCCCGGTGATACGTTCAGGCCTTAGGGGTGAATGGTCAATGAGTTTGGGGTAGGCTTTTACGGGCCTTATATTGGCAAAAAGTCCCAGGCCTTTTCTTAAGTTCAGTAATCCCTGCTCCGGTCTTACTTTGGCATCCGGGTCATTATCATATTTTGGATGTCCTATCGCACCAAAGAGCACGGCATCTGCTCCCGCGCAAAGTTCCAGCGTATCTGCCGGCAGGGGATCTCCCGTGGCATCTATGGCTGCAGCTCCCACTACGGCTTCTTCAAATTGGAAATCGTGGTCAAACCTTTCGGCAACCGCTTTTAAAACTTTTACTGCTTGTTTTGTTATCTCAGGGCCTATTCCATCTCCCGGTAACACTGCTATTTTCAACTTCATAAGGCTAATTGTTTTTGTTCATATTCTTTTATTGCATCCAGTTTGCTTAGCAGGAAATCAATATCGTCAAGACCATTGATCATACAGATCTTCTTGTACGGGTCTATTTCAAATCTTTCAGCTTCCTGCGTAGCTGTAAGGCTAATATTTTGATTCTCGAGGTCGATTAGAATTTCTGTAGAGGCTTCTTCCAAAATGTGATTAAACAGTTTTCCAAGAAATCCGGGGGAAACCTGTACGGGGAGTATCCCGTTATTAAGGGCATTGGCTTTAAAGATATCGGCAAAATAGCTGGACACGACCACTTTGAATCCGTAGGCTTTCAAGGCCCAGGCGGCATGTTCCCTGCTGGAACCACACCCAAAATTATCTCCCGCGACAAGGATCGAACCTTTAAACTTAGGATCATTCAGGCTGAAACCGGGGTTGAGGTTACCTTCTTTATCGAACCTCCAGTCCCGGAATAGATTCTCACCAAAACCGGCTTTATCTGTGGCCTTGAGGAAACGCGCAGGAATGATCTGGTCTGTATCGATATTCTCGATTTCCAGAGGCACAGCGGTATCCTGAAGTTTTATGAATTTTTCCATTTAATTAAGGTTTTTGGTGAAATCGGTTATTTTACCAGCAATGGCTGTGGCTGCAGCAGTTAAAGGGCTTGCAAGGATCGTCCTCGCTCCCTGTCCCTGCCGGCCTTCAAAATTCCTGTTGCTGGTTGATACACAATATTCTCCTGCCGGGATCTTGTCATCATTCATTGCCAGGCAGGCAGAGCATCCCGGTTGCCGCAAGGTAAAACCGGCATCTTCAAATATTTGCTGTAGTCCTTCCGCCTTTATCTGCTCGGCTACTTTTCTTGATCCGGGGACGATGAGCGCATTCACATTTGCCGCTTTCTGCTTTCCTTTTATATATGCTGCTGCTGTCCTGAAATCCTCAATTCTCGAATTGGTACAGGACCCAATAAAGATCCAATTCACCTGCTTTTCAAGTAAGGACTCGCCGGGAATGAAGCCCATATACTCCAGTGCCTTTGCAGCACTTTTACCACCATTGAAAGGAATATTACCGGTAAGTTTTATTCCCATTCCGGGATTGGTACCATAGGTGATCATTGGTTCAATATCTTCCGCATCAAGAGAGAATTCTTTGTCAAATTCAGCTTCAGCATCGGTTTTAAGAGCTTTCCATTTCTCCTTCAGCATCTCAAATTGTTCGCCTTGGGGTGCAAATTCCCGTCCTTTCATATATTCAAAAGTAGTCTCATCTGGCGCGATCAACCCCCCGCGGGCTCCCATTTCAATGCTCATATTGCATACGGTCATCCTGCCCTCCATGGACATTTCTTCAAATACGTTACCTGCATATTCACAAAAGTATCCGGTGCCCGAATTTGTTCCCAGTTGACTAATGATATAAAGGATCACATCTTTTGGAAGCACTCCCGGCTTTAATTTTCCGTTTACGTTCACACGTAATTTTTTGGGTTTTTCAACCAGAACACACTGGCTGGCGAAAACCTGCGCTACCTGGCTGGTCCCAATTCCAAAGGCGATCGTGCCGAAAGCACCGTGGGTGGAAGTGTGGCTGTCGCCGCAAACGATTGTCATCCCCGGCTGTGTGATCCCCAGCTCAGGGGCCATCACGTGAACGATCCCATTAAATGGATGGCCAAGGCCGTAAAGGTTTATATTGTTTTCTTCGCAGTTTTGTGTGAGTTCCTTAAGCTGTTTTCTGGAAAGCAGGTCTTTGATAGGTAAATGCTGGTTCAGGGTAGGCGTATTATGATCTGCCGTCGCAACTGTCTTTTCCGGCCGGAAAACCGGAATGTCACGCTCCCGAAGTTCATTAAAGGCCTGAGGGCTGGTTACTTCGTGGATCAAATGCTTATCTATATATAGAACATCCGGGCCGTTGGGAATAGACTCCACGACGTGCGAATCCCATATTTTATCAAATAAAGTCTTTTTCATCAGGCTATAGCTCGGTTCTTAAATGAAATGGACATGATCTCATGAAGGTCTGTATCGGCTACCTCTTTCCTGTGATCGGCATAACTAAGGAATTCTGCATAGACTATGTCCAGCTGAAGTTTCGTCAACTCATAGCCCATTTTTTTGGCTTTGTAGGCCAGGGCCGCCCTGCCGCTTCTGGCGGTTAAAACAATGGCAGATTCTGTTACCCCCACATCGGCCGGGTCAATGATCTCATAGGTTTCCCTGTTTTTGATGACCCCGTCCTGGTGAATGCCCGAGCTGTGTGCAAAAGCGTTGGCTCCTACAATGGCTTTATTTGGTTGTACGAACATTCCCATTTCCCTGGAGACCAGGTTGCTTAAAGCATATAAAAGCTTTGGCTGTATATTGGTGTGCAGGTTCAGGGTAGGATGTTGCCTAAGGATCATGACAACTTCTTCCAGTGCCGTATTTCCCGCGCGTTCACCAATGCCATTAATGGTACATTCTATTTGCCTGGCGCCGTTCATAATTCCCGCAATAGCATTGGCTGTAGCCAGTCCCAGGTCATTATGGCAATGGCAGGAAATAGTTACCTTTTCAATATCCTTTACATGGTCCTTAAGATATTTGATCTTTTTTCCATATTCTTCGGGAAGGCAGTAGCCGGTGGTGTCGGGGATATTCAATACGGTCGCGCCGGCTTCCACTGCTGCTGTACAAACCCTGGCCAGGTATTCATTATCTGTCCTGCCGGCATCTTCAGCATAAAATTCCACGTCATCCACGAAATTCTTCGCATAGGAAACAGCCTCCCTGGCGCGAACAATGATCTCCTCCCGGGTCGAGTTGAACTTATATTTTATATGAGAATCTGAAGTGCCAATGCCTGTATGTATTCTGGGTCTTCTCGCATGTTTGAGCGCTTCAGCAGCTACTTCGATATCTTTTTTAACCGCACGGGTGAGTGCGCAAACCGATGCATTCTTTACCAGTCTGGATATTTCTTTTACGGATTTGAAATCGCCGGGACTGGAAACAGGAAAACCGGCTTCTATAACGTCAACTCCCAGGGAATCCAATTTATCAGCAATCTTTAGTTTTTGAGTGGTGTTTAATTTGCAGCCGGGAACCTGCTCGCCATCCCGTAAGGTCGTGTCAAAAATTTCTATCTTTCCATTACTCATATCACGTTTTATTTACTTTATCTTTAACTAAAGTAACATTCCGGCCTGCAATGCTACCTCTATAAGATATGATGGTTACGATAATGGGTTAATGGAATGACACTTTAAAAACGTTGACAATCAATAAGTTAACCCTGCTTCTGTTACGATGACCAATGATTTAACTGAAAACCTATTTAGCCTCATAAAATCCCTTACCCCATCTGAAAAGAGACAATTTTCTTTATATGTGGGAAGGATAGGGGTGAATGCAGAGAGTAAATTCCTTAATTTATTCAAGGTGATCTCTGCCCAAAAGGTTTATAATGAGAAGTTGATCCTGGAGAAGACCAACATAAGCAAGCAACAGTTATCCAATGTAAAAGGCCACCTTTACAAACAGTTGCTCATTAGCCTTAAACTCAACCCCGTACATCAAAGCATACCTATTAACATTAGGGAACAACTTGATTTTGCCTCGATACTTTACAGGAAAGGATTGTATAAGCAAAGCCTTAAAATACTGGACAAGGTAAAAGCTACCGCTTTACATTACGAGGAGAAGAATATTGCCTATGAGATCCTCGAATGGGAGAAGATCATAGAATCCCAATACATTACCCGTAGTATCCACAACCGGGCAGAGAGTCTCATTAAGCAAACCGAAGAACTTAGCGACCTTAACCTGATCGCGGGGAAATTATCAAATCTTTCCCTGCAGCTTTACAGCATTTTTCTTAAGATGGGGTATGCCAGAACAGAGGAGGAAGCAAGGTCAATAAAGGAATATTTCAGGGATAGCCTCCCGGAATATGATTTTTCAAAGCTGGGCTTCAGGGAGAAATTGTGGCTGTACAAGGCCTCGTTATGGTATAGCTTTTTAATCCAGGATTTCCTGTCCTGTTTTAGGTATTCCTCAAAGTGGATCGCATTGTTTGATGAATACCCGCACATGGTATCTGTGCACCCGGTGTCCTATCTTCGGGGAAATCATTACTTACTGGAGGCTCTGTTTTACCTAAATCATACCCGTCTTTTTGAAACTACTCTGCAAAATTTTGAAAATAAATTAAAAGATCCCAAGATCCCGGATGATGACAATATCGCGGCCCTGGCTTTCCTCTATGTTTATTCTAATAAACTGAACCTTCGGTTTATGAAAGGAGATTTTTCAAATGGAGAACCATTGGTAGAAAAGATCCAGAAAAAAATTAAAAAATTTGATGGCAGGATAGATCATCATCACATAATGGTCTTTTATTACAAAATAGCTTCCCTGTATTTTGGAGATGAGAATTATTTAAAATGCATTGCTTTCCTCAAAAAGATAATTAATGATAAATCTTTAGAAATGCGGGAAGATCTCATGTGCTTTGCCAGGATCCTAAATCTCGTGGCCCATTATGAGGTGGGAAAAGATTACCATTTGGATAGTCTTATACGCTCTACATATAAATTCCTGATTAAAATGAATGATCTTCATGAAGTACAAAAGGAAATGATAAAATTTCTCCGGAATTTACCAGAGGTTTCACCCCTGGAAATCAAAGAGGAGTTTAAAAAATTGCACAGTAAATTAAAGCAGTATGAAGATCATCCTTATGAGAAAAGAGCTTTTCTTTACCTGGATATAATTTCCTGGCTGGAGAGCAATATCGAGAACAGGCCCGTGGCAGAAATAGTTGCTGAAAAGGCAAGGCTGGTAACAAGGTAATCCCCCTTCATTTTTCAATTCCGGTATTTAAACACCCGCATCTTCCAGTACCCCATTTTAAAATAGATGAAGGCAACTATTGCGGCGATGAGATTTGATATAGGAAATGCCCACCAGATCCCTTCATAACTAAGGGGGGTATTATAGGATAGAACATACGCCAGGGGAAATCTTACCACCCAAAGGCTAAGAATAGAGATTAGCATGGACGCTTTTGTGAATCCTGCCCCATTAAATGTTCCGTTCATTACCTGTTGTACTCCTAAAAGTCCGAAGCTTGGTGCCATAATTTTAATGAAAAGGGCGCCATCCCTAATTACTTCAGGATCGTTGGGGATAAAAAATGCTGTAAGTGTTTCAGCAAATATGAAGAGGATGATCCCCAATCCCGTGAGGCCGAAGAACGCAATCTTATTGCTAAGGTTTGCAACCTGTTCTGCACGTTTAATTTTCCTTGCTCCAATGTTTTGTCCTATTAGTGAGGTAGTGGCAATTCCCAGTCCCAGTGCGGGGATCACTATAAAACTTAGAATCCTCGCTCCAATCCCGTAAGCTGCAACAATTTCACTTCCAAAACTTGTTACAAGGATCACCATCATTGTCATACCAAGTGCCCTGGTAGACTGTTCTACACTCGCGGGAAACCCAAGATTGAAAGTTCGTTTCAGGTTGATCATATCAAAGTACATGGAGGATAATTTTATTTTAATCCCATTTTTTCCCCGGAACAAAATGTAAAGTCCAATTGCCGCGGAAAGTCCCTGTGTGATGATGCTGGCCACCGCCGCTCCCGCCACCCCGTAACCTGGAATAGGACCATAACCGTAAATAAAAAGCGGGTCTAATACCAGGTTTAAAAAAACAGTGAACAGGATTATATACACCGGTAGCATTACATTGCCAATGCCCCGCATAAGGGATTGAAAAATAAAGAAGAGAAACAGGAAAACGAATCCAAAGGAGGAAACTTTAAAATATGCTACAGAATCATCATAAATCTCTGGCCCGGCCCCAATAATGGTCATTAAGGGCCCTGCAGAAAAATAACTTATAACTGCAAGTACAATAGAAATAAGCAAAATTAAAAACACACTTTGGGAAGAGCTGTAATTCACCATTTTCTGGTTATCTGCGCCTTTGTATTGTGCTACCATCACTGTACCGGCCAGGGTTAACCCTGAACCTATTGAGAGAACAAGGAAGAGAACAGGGAAACTTAAACTTACGGCTGCCACTGCATCGGCTCCAAGTCTACCCAACCAAAATGTATCTATTAGTTGGTAAGTGGTTTGAAGAATATTTGCAAAAATTATGGGAAGGGCTAAGCTTACAAGCGAAGTAAATATTTTTCCTTCAGTATATATATTGGGACCAGTAGGCTTCATTACCTGCAAATTTAAAAGAATACGCAGGGAAGGGGTACTAAAATTTACTTAATAAATAATTTAATGAAGGCTTATTTACAGGCATCCCAAACAGGATCAACGGGTGGTGGTGCAAGAACCTCTATTTCTTCTTTGCTCACGGGATGTACAAAGGAGAGTTTGCGGGCATGTAAATGTATGCTGGCGTCCTTATTACTGCGGTCAAAACCATATTTAAGGTCGCCTTTAATTGGGCAGCCAATTGCTGAAAGCTGGCTCCTTATCTGGTGATGTCTTCCTGTTTCAAGATCTATTTCCAGCAGGTAATAGTTGTCCAGTTTTTTCAAAATTATATAATGAAGGATAGCTCTTTTACTTTCAGGCACCTCCCTGGTATGGGCAACAGATTTATTTTGCTTGGTGTTTCTTTTCAGGTAATGTACCAGGGAATCCTGTTGTTTTGGAGGCGCATTTTTAACTATGGCCCAATAGGTTTTATTTGCGTCCTTCTCCTTGAAAAGTTTATTAAGCCTGGGTAGGGCTTTTGAGGTTTTGGCAAACAAAACGATCCCGCTGGTGGGACGGTCCAGTCTATGCACCACTCCCAGGTAGACATTCCCGGGTTTGTTATATTTTTCTTTGATATATTCCTTCACCACCTCGCTCAAGGGAACATCTCCGGTCTTATCTCCCTGAACAATATCCCCCGGCCTTTTATTCACAATGATCACGTGATTATCCTCATACAAGACCTGCAGGTTCCGGGAGGTGGATATGATTTTATCTGAATTCAAATTTCTATAATTTCAAGGGAATTTTTCGCAGTCTCCCAAAACATGTATTTTAACTCCTAACCCCTAACTCATAACAATCAATACTGCTCCTCATCTGAAGGGAAACTGCTGCTCTTCACATCATCACGGTAATCTTCAAAGGCCTTTGTCATCACAGCGTGAAGATCGGCATATCTTCTTAAGAAACGCGGATTAAACTCGTGGTTCATTCCCAGCATATCGTGAATCACCAGTACCTGCCCATCAACCCCGTTTCCGGCACCAATTCCAATAACTGGAATGGAAAGACTTTCTGCCACTTCTTTGGCCAGTTTGGCCGGGACTTTTTCAAGGACCAGTGCAAAACATCCCATTTTTTCAAGCAGCAATGCATCGCTCTTTAATTTTTCGGCTTCCTGCTCTTCTTTTGCCCGCACCGTATAGGTGCCAAATTTATAAATAGATTGGGGGGTAAGTCCTAAATGGCCCATAACGGGAATTCCCGCATTCAGTATTCTTTTTACTGAATCTTTTATCTCCTTGCCGCCTTCCAGTTTAACTGCATGCCCACCGCTCTCTTTCATTATCCTGATGGCAGACCGCAAAGCTTCTTTAGGATCGCTCTGGTAACTTCCAAAGGGGAGATCAACTACCACAAGAGATCTTTCAATCCCCCGTATTACGCTGGCAGCATGGTAGATCATTTGATCCAGGGTAATAGGTAGCGTAGTCTCATGTCCTGCCATAACATTACTGGCCGAGTCACCCACAAGGATCACATCAATTCCTGCCCCGTCAACTATTTGTGCCATACTAAAATCGTAGGCGGTTAACATGGCTATTTTCTCTCCGTTGGCCTTCATCTCTACCAGAGATTTGGTGGTAACACGTTTGTATTGTTTTTTTGCGACTGACATTCGGTTTTGGTTTTAAGTGAAGTAAAAGTAGTAAATTAGGAGGCTACATTCAAACCCTGAAATAATGAAACATCTGCAAATATTCATCCTTCTCCTGCTTAGCACTTCAGGCTTTGCACAAAACCAACCAGAAGATGACAAAGTAAAAAAGGTGGTTACAGATTTTTTTGAGGCATTCCATCAACAGGATTCCCTGGCGCTTCGTGAATTAGCTCATCCAAATGTCATCATGCAGTCTGTTTCCACAAATCCTGCGGGGGAGACAAAGGTAGTAACAGTAGACTACGGGAATTTTCTCAAATCTATAGTTTCTATTCCTGCCTCCACCAAATTTGAGGAAAAACTGCATTCTTTTGATGTAACAATGAATGGATCACTGGCTACCATTGTTACTCCGTTTTCATTTTATTTAAACGGGAATTTAAGTCATTGTGGAGTCAATTCCTTTACAATGGTTAAGGAAGCAGAAGAATGGAAGATAGTGCATATTATAGACACCCGCATTAAGGAAGGATGTAAGGAATAAACAGCCTGAAATATTTGCTTCGGAAGAATCTATAATTTGTAGCTCAATTCAAAAGAATCTTCGGCAGCAGGATTAAAAACACAATTCCGTTATTCATTGCGTGCATAGCAATAGGCCAGAAAAGGCCATGATTCTCAATTTTTATCTTTCCGAAGAAATACCCTGCAATAATACGGGGCACAATTAAAAGGAACAGCACAAAATTAAGATCAAAACCTTCAACGTAATTGTAGATATGCACCATACCAAAAATTACTGCCGTTAATAACCAAAGGATCCTGTAATGTTTATTGAGAAAAGTGCACAATCTCCTCTGCCAATTTTCGGGAATAAATTCCTTTAAAAAAATAAATGAAAGTATAAATGACAGAAAAAGAAAGCCAAATTTTATAAGCCAGTTTATATTTTCAGGAATTATAGCGATACCTATAACCAACAGCCACGAACACAAAAAAAATATCAGTTCATTCTGGGATGGTTTTATTAGGGTGCGGAACATTCCTTCTTCAATTATGGGAGCAAAAACCACCGCCAGGAGGACAAGTCTCCAGGGATCTTCTTCCAGCAGCCTGTTAATGTCACTTTGCTGATATTGGTCAATTTCAAATTGGGGAAAGATCATTTTCAGCATTCCCAGCGAAATAAAGAAGAGGAAATAAAATCCCAGCATAGATCCAAAATTCCCAATAAGGTTTTTGATCTTGGCTGTTGAGGTTCTTTCCATTAATATAATTGCAGGTTTCTAGCAGTCACTTAAATTCACTCTCACTGCCAAACCTCCTTCAGAAGTTTCCTTATATTTTGAATTCATGTCTTTGGCCGTATCCCACATAGTTTCAATAACCTTGTCCAGTGGAACTTTCGCCTTGGTGGCATCACTTTCCATCGCTATTTCAGCGGCGTTTATAGCTTTAATGGCACCCATTGCATTCCTTTCTATGCAGGGAATTTGTACGAGCCCGCCAATGGGATCACAGGTAAGGCCCAGGTGATGTTCCATGGCGATCTCGCTTGCCATTAGCACCTGTTCCGGTGTGCCGCCCATAGCTTCAGTTAAGGCTCCGGCGGCCATAGAAGATGAAACCCCAATTTCGGCCTGACATCCACCCATTGCTGCTGAAATAGTTGCGCCTTTTTTGAAGAGGCTGCCAATTTCCCCGGCTACCAGCATAAATCTTTTAATATCTTCGAAGGTTGCGTTGTGATTCTCAATCACAAGGTAGTACATAAGAACAGCGGGCACCGTACCGGCACTACCGTTGGTGGGCGCAGTAACCACGCGGCCAAGAGATGCGTTAACCTCGTTTACGCTTATGGCGAATACGCTTACCCATTTTAAGATCTGGCGGAATTTCACTTCGGTCTTCCTAATGGTTTCCAGCCATTCTTCGGGAGAAAAATATTGTGCATCCCCAATAAGGCGCTTATGGATTTCAAAGGATCTACGATGTACGTTAAGTCCGCCAGGGAGTGTGCCCTCGGTATGGCAGCCAATGTACATGGACTCTAACATCACATTCCAGATATCTCTTAACCCTGGTCAATATCTTCATCGCTGCGAAGGGACCTTTCATTTTCAAGAACAATTTGAGAAATAGACTTATTTTGTTCTTTACAAAATTGTAAAAGTTCAGTCGCTTTTTCTATAGGGAAAGGAAAGCCCTCAAAACTTTCCATTTTTCGCTTAGCATTTTTTCGTTCCTCTTTTACTACAAAACCACCGCCAATAGAATAGAAAGAGGAGGATATGGTTTTTCCTTCCTTTAAAGTGGCCCGAAAGATCATACCGTTTGGATGGAAATCAAGAAATTTTCGGTTAAACCTAATATCTGTAGCCGGATCAAAAACAACCGTTCTTTCCCCATCCAGGTTTAAGCGCATAAAAACATTTATATTATTAATCTCGGGGTCTATACTGTCAATATCCATTTTCACTGGATCAAATCCGCAAAGGCCTAACATCACCGCGATATCTGTAGCGTGTCCTTTTCCGGTAAGGGACAGCGATCCATAAAGATCTACAGCTATTCTTTCAACCTCATCAAAAACATTCTTTTGTCTAAGCTCTGCGATCCAGCGCTGTGCGGCACGCCATGGCCCCAAAGTATGGGAACTCGAAGGTCCAACGCCTATTTTTAGCATATCAAAAACACTAATACATTCTATTTTGCGCATTTTCCTTTAATTGAGCCGCAAAAATATGAATAAAGTAGAAGAGTTAGAGAGTTAAGAAGGAAAAGAGTAAAAAAGTAAAAAAGTAAAAAAAATGGAGTTAAAGAGTAACATGAAAGTGAAAGAGTAAAAAAGGTAAAGAGTAAAAAATTAACCTTAAACCGTTTAATCTAATTTAGGCAACTTCATTTCTAAAACTCAAAACTCAAAACTCAAAACTCATAACACTTAACTCCTTTCTGCCATCCTGTCATAAGAAATCTGCTGGCATAAAGATTGACTATTAGTGGATGTTGAACTTGAACAATAATATAAAATCACGTATAAAATGAGTAAAATAATTGGAATTGACTTAGGAACTACCAACTCTTGCGTTGCAGTAATGGAAGGTAATGAACCAACGGTAATCCCAAATGCCGAAGGAAAAAGAACCACTCCCTCTGTAATTGCATTTGTAGAAGGTGGAGAGATCAAAGTAGGAGACCCTGCAAAACGTCAGGCGGTAACTAACCCAACCAAGACCATATCTTCTATTAAAAGATTTATGGGAAACAAATATTCTGAATCTTCAAAAGAGGCAGGAAGAGTTCCTTATAAAGTACAGAAAGGTGATAACGATACTGCCCGTGTGGATATTGACGGAAGAATGTACACGCCACAGGAATTATCGGCTATGATCCTTCAGAAAATGAAGAAAACTGCTGAAGATTATTTAGGACATGAGGTTACAGAAGCTGTAATTACTGTTCCTGCATATTTCAACGATTCCCAACGTCAGGCTACCAAAGAAGCCGGTGAGATCGCTGGCCTTAAGGTGAGAAGAATTATAAACGAGCCAACTGCTGCGGCCCTTGCTTACGGTCTTGATAAAAAATCAACCGACCAGAAGATCGCGGTTTATGACCTTGGTGGTGGTACTTTTGATATCTCTATCCTTGAATTGGGTGACGGGGTTTTTGAAGTGTTATCTACCAATGGAGATACGCATTTAGGTGGGGATGACTTTGATGAAGTTATTATCGACTGGTTAGCCGATGATTTCAAAAAAGCTGAAGATATCGACCTTAGAAAAGATCCAATGGCTTTGCAACGTCTAAAAGAAGCTGCAGAGAAAGCGAAGATTGAATTATCATCTTCCAGCCAGACTGAAATCAATTTACCATATGTAACCGCTACAGCAACAGGACCAAAACACCTTGTGCAAACTTTGACAAGAGCGAAATTTGAACAATTAGCCGATGAGTTGGTGAAACGTTCTATGGCGCCTGTAAAGAAAGCTTTGGATGATGCAGGCCTTTCAAAAAGCGATATAGATGAGGTGATCCTTGTAGGAGGTTCAACCCGTATTCCTAAGATCCAGGAAGAGGTGGAGAAATTCTTCGGTAAAAAACCATCTAAAGGAGTAAACCCAGATGAGGTTGTTGCAATTGGTGCATCTATCCAGGGTGGGGTATTAACCGGGGAAGTAAAAGATGTATTGCTTCTTGATGTTACACCACTTTCTTTAGGTATTGAAACTATGGGTGGGGTAATGACCAAGCTTATTGAGTCAAACACTACAATTCCAACCAAGAAATCACAGGTTTTCTCAACAGCGGCCGATAATCAGCCTTCTGTAGAAATCCACGTGTTACAGGGAGAGCGCCCTATGGCTACTGATAATAAGACAATTGGTAGATTCCACCTTGACGGAATTCCACCTGCACAAAGAGGTACACCACAAATTGAAGTGACCTTTGATATTGATGCCAACGGTATTATCAAAGTAAGCGCTACAGATAAAGCGACCAATAAAACTCAGGACATTAGAATTGAAGCATCTTCAGGATTAACAGAAGAAGAGATCAAGAAAATGAAAGCTGATGCTGAAGCTAATGCTGAAAGCGATAAGAAAACCAAGGAGAAAGTAGAAAAGCTAAATGAAGCTGATGCTATGATCTTTCAAACTGAAAATCAGTTGAAGGAATTTGGAGATAAACTTTCAGATGAAAAGAAAAAGCCTATCGAAGAAGCTTTGGAAGATTTGAAGAAAGCTTATGAGTCTAAAGAAGTTGAAACAATTCAGCCTGCACTTGATAAGATCAACGAGGCCTGGAAAGTAGCTTCAGAAGAAATGTACAAGGCACAGGCAGATGGCCAGGGGCAACCGGGAGGACCACAAGGTGCACCGGGAGCTGACGGGCAGCCAGGCGGAAGCGGAGACTCCAAACAAGGAGACGACGTGGAAGACGTAGATTTTGAAGAAGTAAAGTAAGCAGAGAACAGATTTTGCACCGCAAAATCTTGTGAATCGCTTATCCTGAGCCGCAGGCGAAGGATCTCTTAAAACAGAATTACAACTAAGCGCAACCATTATTTAATGGTTGCGTTTTTTTTATACAAAAATCTTGTGAATCGTTTATCCTGAGCCGCAGGCGAAGGATCTCTTTAAACAGAATTACCACTAAGCGCAATCATTTTTTAAATGGTTGCGCTTTTTTATTGGAACAATTATTACGTTTTATAAAAAGAAGTTGTAGTAAAGATACACCAGATTAAACAGTACCAGGAAGGCAAAACAAATTAAACTAAACAGCCTGTAATTTTTCCCCGGCCTGTGTTTTTCCGGCATTTGTTTACCTGTAACCAATTTGTAATTAAACCACGCCAGGAAAGGAGCAGAAAGAAATGAAAGACCTGCAGCGAAATCTACCAAAATTGTAAAAGACCCGGAAAGGAAAAAAAGAATAGAAAGTGAAAGCACGGGAATAATAAAAATCGCAATCCTGTAAATTTTCCATTTATGTTCTTTCTCCTGCGCATTATCCCGTTTATAATTTTTTAATTCGGAAATTACCCTGGGATAAGCATCGGTAACCGTTAATACGGTACTAAACATTGTAATAAAAGCGGCTACCGCTATTAAGGGCTTACTCCAGTCGCCCAGAGTTTTGCCATAGAGATTGATGAGTTGTGAGGAGAATTCAACACTGTTGGAAGAAAAGGAAGTACCGCTGCCAAACATCACCAGGACCCCCAGGAAAAAGAACAGGAGACCAATAAAGGCTGCTGAAAGATATCCCACATTAAAATCTGTGAATGCACCTTTAATAGAAAGTTTTTGTTTGGTTTGTAAAGCTCTTTCTTTGGTCCAGAGGGAGTGCCATACAGCAGCATCAAGAGGAATGGGCATCCATCCCATAAATGCTATGATAAATCCAATACTGGCTGTTGTCCATAAAGAAGGTGCTTCTGTATGAATTGCCTGTTCAGCAGCACCTGCTCCAATAGCCATTAATACCGCCCCAAGTGTGGCCAGGGTCAAAAAGGAAATTATGATCTTCATACTTCTATCAAGGCCGGGATATTTTCCAATAAGAAGTATAGCAATACAAGAGATCAAAATGATCACACTCCAGAAGAACGGGCTGAGTCCAAAATTGAAAAGCCTTTCTGCGAGTCCGGCGGTAACGATTGTAACAGCAGCCTGAATAATAAACATACTTCCTATGGTTAAGATCACGTATGTCCAGTAGGGAAATTTACCCAGGGTCCTGTAACCCGAAATAAGGTGTTTTCCGGTGCCGGCGGTAAATCGGGGGCCAAATTCCAAAAAAGGATATTTTGAAATACAGGCGAGTAACAGCACCCAAAATAATATTAAACCATAATCGGCGCCTGCCCGGGTAGCCTGGACCAGGTGGGAAACTCCCACAGCAGCACCCGCGAGTAAAAAACCCGGACCAATACTTTTTAGCAGAGAAATTTTATTTTTTGCGGGGTAATTTTCTTCATTCATAAGATACAGATGGAAAACTAATTTAATTAAATTTCCCTATCAAATCTGTATTTACCTCGTGCCCTCCTTCAAAAGAAATAATCTCCAGCTTGTCCCCAAATAATTCCCTGGCCCGTTGAGTTTCTTTTTCCAATTTTTCTTTATTCAGATATTCATCGGCATCGCCGTATATTAGAGTCACCCTGGTATCATCAAGAAATTCAAAATCCTCCGGTTGTAATTCTTTCGGTAATCCACCAGAATGCAGGATGAGCTGGTTGCACCCGGTTTTATTACGCGCTACCCAACGGGAGGCAATAGAAACTCCCTGGGAATATCCAAAAAGTATAAGATTTGGTGCATTTTGGAGATTTTCGGTTTTATAAACCGCATCTAAATAAGTTAAAATATTTTCCGTTTCGGCCTCTGTATTTTCTTTGGTTAACCAGGAGGCCCCCACGTGTCGGTATTCATTATTTAAATAATATTTGGATGGAGCCTGGGGAGCTATAATGTAATTTTCTTCAGGGTTAAGTTGTTTAAAATATTTTAGGAAATAGCGGCTTAAATATCCAATGCCGTGAAATACAACCCATACATTTTTAGTATTTGAAGTGAAACTATTAAGTGTACTGTAAGTATAGGTGATTTGATAAGAAACCTGTTTTTCTGCCGGATTCATCCTGTTTGGTTTTGTATTTTTACAAAGTAAACAATCTTAAGTGGAATGGAGAAACAAGAAATTCTTGCTAAATGCAATGAAATGTCACGAAATACCCTGATGCAAACTTTAAATATTGAATTTATTGATATAGGTGAAGATTTTGTCACCGCTAAAATGCCTGTTACCGCAACCGTTCACCAGCCTGATGGAGTACTTCATGGAGGTGCCAGTGTTGCTCTGGCGGAAAGTGTAGGCAGCGTGGCTTCACACATTTTCATTGATGCCGCTGAATATTACATAAGAGGAATTGAGATCTCTGCCAATCACATTAAAAGCATTTCTGAAGGAGATGTGTACGCAAAGGCAACTTTTATTCATAAAGGCCGCACAACGCAATTATGGAATATAAGAATCACCGATGTAGATGATAATTTGATCTCTGTAGTTAAACTTACCACCATAGCACTTCCAAAAAAGAATTAATGCAGCACACCTCCCAATTTTTTAAATTACTCCACTCGCAATGGATAAAGGAATTGCCATTTGCGGCCTACCGGGACCTGGGCCAAAGTGAAAAAAAATTAAAGGCTCTTTTGCAAAAAGATGCGGCGATCAATAAGGTTTCTGATTTTTCAGAAAGCGGATTTGTATTTGCCCCCTTCGATAGTACCAGGGAAGTAATTCTCATTCCTGTGAATAATTCTGAGGAGATCTATTCGATTTTCAATGGGGACGAGCATACCTCAGGCGCGCAATTCAAGCCTGATACTACGACTGAAATTGCCGAAGAAAATGAAGCTCATCAAGGTTTGGTGCAATTGGGTATTGATGCTATAAAAGCCGGCGAACTTGAAAAAGTAGTGCTTTCCCGAAAGGAAATCCTACAGGTGGAAGATCGGGATCCAATTGAAATTTTTAAGCGCTTATTGAAGAGATATCCCGATGCCTTTGTATACATCTGGTACCACCCCGAAATTGGATTATGGCTGGGTGCCACTCCTGAAACCTTATTACAGGTTGAAAGAAATCGATTTAAGACCATGGCCTTGGCTGGAACCAAGAACTACAGCGGAGAAATTGAAGTGGAATGGGGGGGAAAGAAAAGGAAGAACAGCAAATTGTAACCGATATTATCCTGCAAGAACTACAAAAAACCTGTATCAATCTTGAAACACAGGGGCCTTATACCTCCAGGGCGGGAAATTTATTACATCTTCGCACAGATATTACGGGGGAGTTATCTCCATCTATTAAACATTCCCATATAGACGCGAAGCATCGCGTCTCCACCGAAAATCTAAAAGATTTAATTTATTCTATTCATCCAACCCCCGCCATATGCGGACATCCTACAGATAAGGCCCGACAGTTTATCCTGAAAAATGAAATTTATGACCGGGAATATTACACAGGATTTTTGGGAGAATTGAATATGAAGAAAAGTATCCTTCGCAGTAATAACAGGCGTAATACTGAGAATTTGGCGTACAGCAGTATGCTTACTCACACTTTTCTTTTTGTGAACCTAAGGTGCATGAAATTGGAGAACAATCATGCGAGCTTGTTTGTAGGTGGGGGAATTACAAAAGATTCAGATCCCGAAAGAGAATGGGAAGAAACACAAAATAAGGCTAGGACAATGAAAGCTGTGCTTTTATAAAAAGCGGGGAATTAAAAAACCGGCCTGAAAATCTTCAGCCGGTCTTTTAAGATCATTAATAATCGTTCCCGCCCATACTTAAGAACGAAAGTCCGAAGATTATTAAAAGCACTACGTAAAATGATGTAATCACCAATATCCAAAGTAAAGTTGCTTTAGCCCAATTGGATTTATTAAGGTTGCTGCTGCTTCCAAATCCCCAAATTAAGAGAAGGATGATCCCTACCAGAGGAATGGCGGTTAAAAATAATGTCCAGAACCATTCACTGGTGCGCATAGGTGTTGTATCCTGGGTAGCGTAATAATTCCCGGCATTTGCAGGAGAGGTAACTTCCATATTATGTTAATTGTATTGGTTAGATAAATTGAAATTAACAAAATGTTTTTGATTATCCTAAATAAATGTTAAAACGCACAAATATTTTTCACCTGGGTTTATTTCATAAAGTTTTTTTTGGGGGTGATTCAAAATTTTTTCACTTGAAAAAATTGTAATTTTGTGGATGTATGAAATATTCTAAAATTCCCGTTGCCCAATCTATTGTAGCCTTATGTGTGGCCAAGAATATAAAACATGTGGTGATCTCGCCGGGTTCCCGCAATGCTCCCTTAACTATAGGTTTTACCCATCATCCTGAAATTATCCCATATAGCATTGTTGATGAGCGCTGTGCTGCATTTTTTGCTTTGGGAATTGCACAGCAGCTTCAGGAACCAGTTGCGGTAGTTTGTACTTCAGGCTCGGCTTTATTAAATTATTATCCGGCCGTGGCAGAAGCATTTTACAGCGATATTCCGCTGGTAGTTATTTCTGCCGACCGTCCAATTGAAAGAATTGATATTGGGGACGGGCAAACCATCAGGCAGAAAAATGTTTTTGAGAATCATATTCTTTATTCGGCAAACCTGCATTCTGAAATTGTGCTGGAAAGCAGATTAGCAGATAAAAAACTTCAGCAAAAACAATTTGAATCTCAAAAGCATAATGAACGCGAGATTAATCTGGCACTGAATAAAGCGATAGAAGATAAGGGACCTGTGCACATCAATGTGCCGTTTTATGAGCCTTTGTATGATAGCATTGAAGAAATAGAGGTTAATCCCTTACAAATCTTCCCTGAGGTTCATGACCGTATTTACTCCTACCAGGAGCTTATGCCCTATGCCCAACTTTGGAATAATGCGAAACGCAAAATGGTAATTGTAGGCGTGGCAGGACCAAATACAATTGAACAGCAATTTCTGGATTCTTTGGCGATGGATGAATCTGTTCTGGTGCTTACTGAAACCACTTCAAATCTAAACCATCCCGGGTTTTTCACCAGAATTGACACCTTGATTGGGCCTATTGAAAGATGTGAAGACGCGCAGGAACAATTTAAAGCATTGCAGCCTGATATACTGCTTACTTTTGGAGGAATGATCATTTCCAAAAAGGTGAAATCTTTTTTAAGGAATTATCAGCCAAAACAACACTGGCATGTAGACCCCAAAAAGGCTTATAACACATTTTTCTGCCTAAATAAACATTTTGAATCCAGGGCCAATTCCTTTCTTGAAAAATTCTTTAGTTTGGTTGAAACAGGTAAAGGTGATTATGCCGCTTACTGGAAAGAGATAAAAGAAAAAAGACAAGCACAACATGATATTTATATGAAAGAGATCCCGTATTCAGATCTAAAGGCCATGCAGCATATAGTAGGACGGGTGCCAAAGGACTGGAACATACAATTGGGTAACAGTGCCACCGTGCGGTACGCCCAATTGTTTAATTGGGACTTGTCTCAAAAGTTATTCTGCAACCGCGGCACCAGCGGGATAGATGGAAGCGTTTCTACCGCAGTAGGAGCGGCTGTAGTTAACGTTGATCCAACCTTGCTTATATGTGGTGATCTCAGTTTCTTTTATGACAGTAACGGACTCTGGAATAATTATATTCCGAAGCACTTCAGAATTATAATTTTGAATAACGAAGGCGGAGGAATTTTCAGAATTCTCCCCGGCCATAAGAATACACAAAATTTCGATACTTTTTTCGAGACAGTGCATAGTATGAACGCCAGGGCTCTGGCAGAAATGTATGGATTTGAGTACGCTTCGGCAAAAAGCCCGGAAGACATAAATCAAGATTTGGAAAGCTTTTTTACTCCATCTGAAAAACCAAGGATCCTTGAAGTTTTTACTCCCAGAAAGATCAATGATGAGGTGCTGCTGGAATATTTTAGCTTTATGAAATCTTAAATTTGTCTTAAATTGCATGGGAAAACGTTATAATTTTATTGTATATTTATAATAATTAATAACAAATAAAAACCCTGAATTATGAGTAAAACCGATGAGAAAGTAGAAAAATACGCTCAAGATTTCAAAGACAAAATTGGAGGTTCGCTGGATCTTGAGTTGTTAAAAAAAGTAACTGTAGCCTGTGGTCCAAGAATCTTTAATAATGATGCGGAAACCGTTTCAGGATCTTCAGAATCTGAATTGGCTACGGTGAGAAAAAACTTTTTAATTAAAAAACTCGGCTTGAAAGACGATGATAAACTGGATGCCGGCATTAATTCGGTTATTGAAAAATATGGTAAATCCAATAGAAATAAATATAGGGCGGTTGTGTATTATTTGCTAACCAAACATTTTAAAAAGGAAAACGTTTTTAATTAAAAACTGCTATCTTATTTAAAGGTCCGTTTTTCAAATGGTGAAAAACGGACCTTTTAGTTTTTAATGAGCAGTATAAAATATAAAGTATCTTTACATTTTTAAAATTACTGTTATGTTAACCATTGGGGAATACCATTTGATGAAAATTGACAGGGACACTGAGCCTGGGTTGTTTTTGAAAAACGAATCAGGGGACGAGGTTTTACTGCCAAATAAATATAAACCGTCTTCATTTGATATAGGAGATGAGATCAGGGTCTTTGTATATCTTGACCATCAGGAACGACCGGTGGCCACCACCCTGACCCCTTATGTGAAATTGGACGAATTTGCATATTTAAAATGCGTGGAGTTATCTGATATTGGTGCATTTCTGGATTGGGGCCTAGAAAAACATCTTTTTGTTCCTTACCGGGAAATGGCTTCAAAAATGCGAAAAGACAGCTGGTACCTTGTGTTTTGTTACCTTGATGAGGAAAGCGGAAGGCTGGTGGCTTCCAGTAAAACAAATGCCTTTCTTGATAACCGTGAATTGACCGTAGAGCCATTTGAGGAAGTTGACCTTATAGTCGCCAATCCTACAGATCTTGGGATGAATGTGATAGTCAATGAAATTCATCAGGGGTTGATATTTAAAGATGATATTTTTCAGGATTTGCAACCTGGAGATAAACTTAAAGGCTGGGTAAAGAAAACAAGGCCAGACGGGAAAATAGATATTACCCTACAGCGGCCGGGATATAGAAGTATTGAACCCAACGCCCAGGATATTTTAAACGAACTTGGTTTAAAGGATGGGTTTTTACCCCTTACAGATAAATCTTCGCCAGATGAGGTTCAAAAAACACTTCAAATGAGCAAAAAGAGCTTTAAAAAAGCCGTGGGAACTTTATTTAAGCAGCGTCTTATTGAAATTAAAGAAGACGGGATCTATTTAAAAAAAGATCAATAGTAATAACCGCGATAGTATCCGTTTCCGTATCCTCTTAAAAAGGGGGAATAAGTTTGTAGATAACTGGCCCCGGTACCATCGGCTGCATTTCTGTAAACAGAATTGCGTGTGCCCCTTCCATAAGCTTCCGGACTAAAGGATTGATTGTAGAATCGCGGAGCTATACTGAATGTTTCATTATCTGATACAGAGGTTGTATTGGGTCGGGGAACATTTACCGGTGGGGCAAGTTCAATTCGCCGGGCTTTCAATTGTTCTTCCCTTTCCATTACAGCGGCGATATTTATTTCTCGCGGAACATTTTGGGTATCAAAATTTACACTTCTTATTTTAAATCTTCCTGTGTTCGGTATTTCAGAAGCCAGATTGCTCAGGGAAGGCCTTATTTCAATTCGCTTGGTTAGCAAGCCCTCGGGGACCTCCTGTAACACAGGGATTTCCTGAGCAAAACCAAAATAGGAGAAGCAACCTAATAAAAAAAGTAATCCTATTTTCCTCATGAATATCAATTTCTTCAAATATATCAAGAATTATGCAAATTAATGATATTAGAGAATCTGTATAAAAGAAATGTTCCTAACCTTTTAAAAAGTGGAAGTATCTCTTATAAAAGTTCTATTTTTACGAAAAACAAGGCATATGAGTAATATCAATTGGACAACAGCAAAAGAATACGAAGATATCACCTATAAAAAATCCAACGGAGTTGCAAGAATAGCATTTAACCGGCCCGATGTGCGCAATGCTTTCAGGCCCAAAACAACCAGTGAACTCTATAATGCTTTTTATGATGCGCAGGAAGACACTTCTATTGGGGTGGTGCTGCTTTCTGCGGAAGGACCCTCCTCCAAAGACGGCGTATATTCCTTTTGCAGTGGGGGAGATCAAAAAGCCCGCGGGCACCAGGGTTATGTGGGAGACGATGGCCAGCACAGGCTGAATATTCTGGAAGTACAACGATTGATACGTTTTATGCCTAAAGCGGTAATTGCCGTAATTCCCGGTTGGGCAGTAGGCGGGGGCACAGTTTACATGTTGTGTGCGATCTTAGTCTTGCCAGTAAAGAACACGCGATCTTTAAACAAACCGATGCCGATGTTACAAGTTTTGATGGGGGTTACGGGAGCGCTTACCTCGCTAAAATGGTGGGGCAAAAAAAGGCCCGGGAGATCTTCTTTTTAGGCCGCAATTATAGTGCACAGGAAGCTTTTGATATGGGAATGGTAAATGCTGTGATCCCACATGAAGAGTTGGAAGACACCGCTTATGAATGGGCTCAGGAAATCCTGGCAAAATCGCCAACTTCAATTAAGATGCTAAAGTTTGCAATGAACCTTACAGATGATGGAATGGTAGGCCAACAGGTTTTTGCCGGCGAAGCTACCCGCCTTGCCTATATGACAGATGAGGCCAAAGAAGGAAGGGATGCTTTCCTTGAAAAACGCAAGCCGAATTTTGAGAAAAAATGGCTTCCGTAATGGATTCCTTTAAAAATGATGTAATTGATCTGGAATCGCTTCCCCGGTTTGAGGAAGTGGAATTCCAGTCTATATCCGGAAATTATCTCCTTAAATCAAATTTTCAAACCGGGATATTTTTCCTGTTCATTCTTTCCGGGTGGATTGGCTTATATTATTATGAAATAGGAACATCTTACTTACCTGTGGCATTGGCAGGAATCGTTATCCTTTTTGGCTTCAAATTCTGGAATAACCTAATGATGCAGAAAAAATACGGGTATGCATTAAGAGAACGCGATATACTGTACCGCCGTGGATATATTATTAATTCCATTACCATTGTTCCTTTAAACCGTATTCAGCACGTTGCTGTTTCCCGGGATGCCCTGGATAAGATCCTTAATATTTCTTCATTACGAATATTTACAGCGGGTGGGAGTGGGAGTGACATAAGTATTCCCGGCCTTAATCCAGACCTTGCCGCCAGCTTAAAAGAGGCTCTGGCAAGCAGACTTACTCCCAATGAAGACTGAAGCTTTTTCTACTCCTCAAAGGCAATCTGTAGCAGGAATTGCATTAATTTTTCTTACTACCCTATTTAAATTTTTAAGGTCTTTTTGGGTGTTGGGGGTTTACCTTGTTTTAAAGACACCCTCGGGCCCAGTGTTATTCTATATCCTTTTAGGATTGGCTGTTACTGCTATCCTGCTTATAATTTACAGCGTTTTATATTACCGGAATTTTCTTTTTCATGTTGATTATAAAAATGAAGAATTTGTGCTCCAGAAGGGGGTAATTTCTACTGAAAATATTGCCATTTCATTTGATAGAATTCAGCAGGTTTACTTTAAAAGATCGCTGTTGGAGCGTATTATTAACGTGTACAGTGTAATAATAGATACTGCAGGGAGCAATAATGAGGAGGTTAAAATAAGTGCAATCTCTAAACAGGATGCAGATGCTCTTGCCGCTATCCTTACCCGGGTTAAGAATGAAAACATAGAAGGACCTTTAGAAGGGGAAGAGGAGGTAACTGCTGATGAAACCTGGACTTATAAACTCGATGTTTTAGCCCTTTTAAAAATAGGAGTAAGTTCAAATTATGCCAGGGGACTAGGATTGGTACTGGCTTTTTTCATGACCCTATACAATGAGCTAAATACTTTCTTTAAAGATTATAAGGAGGAACTGGGAGAATATTATGAGACGGTTCCCAATGTTTTAGATTCTGTTGGGATCTTTTCGGTTCTTTTAATTTTGTTATTATTTGTGAGCATTGCCATAACGATGCTGGAAGTCTTTATAAAGTATTTCGGATTAAAACTCACACAAACCCGGGATAATATGGAGCTGGAAATGGGATTGAAAACCAATACAAAAGTTAGCCTCCAGCCCCGCCGGGTTCAGTTGATAGAAATCGTAACAAATCCCGTAAAGAAATGGTTGAATTTATACGAAGCACGAATTGCCCTGGCGAGCAGCGAAAATTCGCTTCAGAAGAAAAAAATTAAAATTCCGGGACTTGGTGCTGGCGAGGTTATCAAGGTCCAAAAATTTCTATCCGGAGACCTTGAAAGATCTTTCATGAAAATTTTTCGCCCGCATAGGATTATGCTTTTAAGAAGGATTATAATTGTGCTCCTGCCTTTACTTGTAAGTTACCTTTTATTTTACTGGAAAGAATATATCGATTTTAGTATATGGTTGGTTTTGGCATTGGGATACCTCCTGCTGGGAATAACCTATCAAATTTTGAAATACCGGTCTTTGGAACTTGAATTTAGTGATGAGTTTCTTCTCAAAAGACAGGGGGTATGGAATAAAAGAGAAGAAAGCGTTGAAATTTTTAAAATGCAGGGCCTTACCGTGAAACAGCCCGTCTGGTATAGGAAACGAAACCTTGTTAATGTTGAGTTTCACACCGCAGGAGGTGACATCTCCTTCAGAGCGGTGAAAAAAACAGTAACTACTTATTTGAATTATATACTTTATAAAGTAGAATCAGGTAATAAAAGGTGGATGTAATCACCTGGAATTGAAATTTAAAAATAAAGCCACAAAATTGCCGGTATCCGGTATTTTTGTGGCTTTATTATATTCCGAATGATGTGAAATTATCTCAAATCTTTATATTTTGAAGGATTTGCTTCCCGCATGATTTCGTATACTTTTTCATAAATATCTTCGGCTGAAGGTTTGGAGAAGTAATCCCCATCTGTTCCATAAGCGGGCCTGTGATCTTTAGCTGCAAGGGTTTGGGGCTTGCTGTCCAGATGCACATAAGCATTCTGTTCTTCAACAATTTGCTGAAGAATATATGCAGAAGCTCCACCGGGCACATCTTCATCTATAACCAATAGTCTGTTGGTTTTGGCCACACTTTTAACTATATCCTTATTAAGGTCAAATGGAAGCAGGGATTGTACATCTATAATTTCGGCACTAATTCCTGCCATTTCAAGTTCCTCTGCCGCTTCTTCAACCAATCTTAAAGTAGAACCATAAGAGACAAGGGTAATATCATTTCCTTCCCTTAAAGTTTCCACCACTCCAATTGGAGTTCTGAATTCTCCCATATTGGTTGGAAGTTTTTCCTTTAAGCGGTATCCGTTAAGGCATTCTACAACAAGGGCAGGTTCATCTGCCTGTAAAAGTGTATTATAGAATCCTGCTGCCTTGGTCATATTTCTTGGAACCAGAATATGGATCCCTCTTAATAAATGCACGAGTGCACCCATGGGTGACCCACTGTGCCAGATCCCTTCCAGCCTGTGGCCCCGGGTCCTGATAATTACAGGGGCTTTTTGTTTTCCTTTGGTTCTGTATTGTAATGTAGCGAGGTCATCGCTCATGATCTGTAAGGCATATAATACGTAATCAAGATACTGTATCTCTGCAATAGGGCGTAAACCGCGCATGGCCATACCAATACCCTGGCCAAGGATTGTAGCTTCCCTTATTCCAACATCGGCCACTCTTAGTTCTCCGTATTTTTCCTGAAGTCCTTCCAGACCCTGGTTCACATCTCCTATTTCCCCGCTGTCTTCACCGAATATGAGTGTTTCGGGGCGGGTTTCAAATATTTTATCAAAATTGTCCCTTAAAATAATTCGGGCATCTACCTCCTGTGAATCATCAGAATATGTTGGTTCAACACCTTCTATGCTCAAAGCATTATTTTCAGAAACACTATAGAGATTACTGCTGTAATCCGGCTGAGAAGTTTTTGTGTATTCTTCTATCCAGGTTATTAATTGGGTTTTGGCATCGCTTTGGGTTCCAATTAAATACCGCAGGCTCTTGCGGGCGGCTACCAGAAGATCCTTTTTAAGCGGCTCTTTAATTGCTGAAATTTCTTTGATAAAGGAAACAATGGTCTCCTTGTTTGAAGAGTCAGAAGCAACTTTTTCCAGTAAAGGCAAAAGTTCTTTCTGTTTGGCTTTCATTGGATTTGCATAGGCATCCCAGGCAGCTCTTTTACCTTCACGTACCTGCTTTTTGATCTCCTGATCGATTTCATCCAATTCTTCTACAGTTGCAAAATCATTCTCCAATACCCATTCCCTGAATTTCACATTGCAATCATACTCCCGCTCCCATTGTAATCTCTCGTTATTCTTGTAACGTTCATGAGAACCTGAAGTGGAGTGGCCCTGGGGCTGGGTTAATTCCCGTACGTGAATTAAGACCGGGGAATGAGATTTACGGGCAATTTTGGAAGCTTTTTCATATGCTTCAACCAAAGCAACATAATCCCAACCATTTACAACTATGATCTCGTATCCTTTATTTTCATCATCTCTTTGAAATCCTTTCAGGATCTCGGAAATATTTTCTTTAGTTGTTTGATGTCTTGCATGCACAGAGATTCCATAATCATCATCCCAAACGCTCATTACCATGGGTACCTGTAATACACCGGCAGCATTTATGGTTTCCCAGAAATGACCTTCACTCGTACTTGCGTTACCTATGGTACCCCACGCAATTTCATTTCCATTCTCTGAAAAATTTGCCGCATCAATACCTTTTACGTTTCTATAGATCTTGGAAGCTTGTGCAAGCCCCAATAATCTCGGCATCTGTCCCGCCGTTGGAGAAATATCTGCACTGGAATTCTTTTGTTGCATCAGGTTTTTCCAACTGCCATCCTCATTTAAAGTATGCGTAGAAAAATGGCCTCCCATTTGCCTCCCAGCGGACATTGGTTCTTCTTTGATAGAAGTGTTTGCATATAATCCCGCAAAGAATTGTTCTATATTAAGAGCCCCAATCGCCATCATAAATGTTTGGTCACGGTAATACCCGGACCGGAAATCCCCATTTTGGAAAACCTTGGCCATTGCCAATTGAGGAATTTCCTTTCCATCACCAAAGATCCCGAATTTTGCTTTTCCCGTAAGCACTTCCCGTCTTCCTAACAAACTGCATTCCCGGCTGGTTACAGCCAGTTTATAATCTTCTATCACCCTGTTCTTGAAATCTTCGAAGGAAATGGATTCTTTGGATTTTGTTTCGCTATGCATGAAATGATTTTTGAATGGTAACAAATGTAATTAATTCTTATGTTAAATACAATTCAATAATTGAGCTCAAAAAATTAGTTATTTTTTATAAATCTTGATTTAATTATGAAATCAATAATTTAAAAGGAAATGAGGGGAATTTACTGCGAATAAAATAATGCAGATTGGTTATTTTTGGAATTTTTTCCGCCAAATGATTGTGGTGTTAAATCTTACTTAATACCATTCCCGTGTAAATAATCTTATAAGTGTATTAATATCCAGGGTAACTATAAATCTTATCTTCTGGTCATAATTATCCTGCGCAATTTCCCATCCAAGGTTGGAATAGACCGGGAAAAATATTTCAAAATAATCCTGCACAAGGCTAACCCTTAGTCCGGAATCATATACAAAATGAGCAGGGGCGAATTGATTTTTTACCAATCCCACATCACCATAAGCAAAGATCCATTTCCAAAGATTGGTGCTGGCATTTATAGTTGTAAGCCATTGGTTTGCAAATGCTGGTTCCAGTTGAGATTTGAATCCCCCTTCGGCCATTATTATTTGTTGGCTGAAAAGACCACTTCCCTGGCTTCTCCCGTAGTAATTATAATCAAAGAGATAATCTGTTGGTCTATCCAATGCAAAACTGAAATAGTCATTGTCCCTTTCATCATTATAAATAAATGTTCCCGCAAATAATCTAAGATTGATCTGCCGGTTATTTCTAAAGAGTTTTCTGTACTCCAGTTCTACCGCAACTTTGCTGAAGTTCTTTGCCAATTCATAATCTATCCCTCCGGCAACATAATCTACCAGATTGGTATCGCTGTAATTATAGCTTAAGTTAAACACATTATAATTGGGTTGATCTACCGGATTCAAAAGATCAAAATCCCGTTTAACGTTTATGTTCCGGAGGATAAGGCTTTGGCGTTCGTTATCACGTAAGTAGGAATTTCTGAAAAAGAAGCCTAAATGGGGGGTGAACTTCTCATAAAACAGGTCATAACCGTATGAGAACCTTACTCCGCTTATTCCATAACGTATAGCGAATAAATTATCCTCGTCATAATAATGGGAGTTGCTTATTGACCCCGAGCCTACTATAGTTTGACTGTTAAAACCGAATTTTGGGGATATTCGAAAGTCAAAATTCCGGTTTAGAAAAGGTTTATTATACACTTTAGGTCCCACAGCAATACCATCATAAAGGTTATAACTTACCTCCGGCATAAAAAATACCTGATAATATCTGGGATCTTCTAGATCCTGTAAAAGACGGAATTGCACAGGTTTATTTAATAAGGTTGTTACCCCGCGATAATTATCTCTCCGGTTTATCTCTGGTATAATTGCCTCATGATTTAATGCAAGTCTTTCTATCCCATGCCGAGGAATAGTGATGGTTTGATCTTCCCTCGTATTCTCGACCCAGGTTTTGTAGATTATATCCCCGTCTTTAAGCCCGTAAAGAGGTACAGGCATATTATTATCTTTTTTATTTTTAATTGTAACCTGAAGAGAGTCTCCAACCTTTTTTACGTGCTTTATTTTAAAGTCTATTTTATCACTACTGGATACATAATCATCAAAGAACCAGGAAATATCCTTTTGGGTATTTCTTTCGAGGATCTCCCTAAAATCGGCTGCTTCTGTGGATTGAAGGAGGTTATCTTTATAAAACTCTTTAATGGAATTTTTTACAGTTTCATCATTCAGGAATGTCTCTAAGTATTTTAGACCCGTACCAGCCTTGTAAGCATTGGCGATATTCACATTGAATTTTACAAGGGAATCTTGTGAAGTAGTTAGAGGTTGATCTATATTTAACCTTGCCATATTGAGGTAGAGCAGGGGATATTGGTCATTAAATTCAAGGCTAGCTGCATGAAACCACCTAATTCCTATTACACTGCTTAGGCTTCCCATTAATTTCATATCTGGGTAATAGGTATCTACATAATCCATCATCAGGGAAATATGGATAGCATCATACACCCATTTTTCCTCCCGCGGATTTAAAAACAAGGTATTTCTAAGGTAATTTTCAGTAATTGTTTTTAATTGTTTTATGTCATACTGGAAACCATCAGGAAATGGCCTTATAAATTGGGGTAATTGATTAAGGCCATATACCGGGTTATTAAGATAGTCTTCCCGAGTTACCATAATAGTTTCCTGAGGATAAGCACCCAGCCTGGTTTCCAGGAATTTCAGGATCCGGTTCAGGATCATCCCCTTCATTCCAAATATGAGACCGTCATCTTCTACACTGGTAAGGACTATTTTGGAATTTACATCCAGCGCTTCCAAACGATATGTTTTTGTAAGATAAAGGTGGGGATTAACGTGATTTTCTCCTGAAAGATAAGTTGTTTTAAAACCATTATCTGTAAAAAACCTATCGGTATTAAGGACGGATGCCACATACAAGGAAGGTGGAGTGGTGAGTTTAATAGAATAATTTGCCGGTACTGTGAATTGATTTCCAAGATTTTTATCACTGTAGATCTTCCACTCCCCATCAAAAACTGCTGGTGTGATGTACCAGTATTTTAATTTATAATTCCCCTGATCATCAACACCATACCGGGTAAATTTTTCAGAAGGGATTTTTACCTGGTAAAGGAAATTTACTGAAATCTTCTCGCCGGGCAGCAGCGGTTGTGTGAGTTCCACTTTTATGATATCCGGAAAACCTTCGGGACGTTCCCATGTAAAATTTTGAACATTTTGATTGGTAATGCTGTAAATTTTGGTGAAACCGCGTTCTTCATCTTTTGCGAAGTGAAACCTTCTTAAATAATCTTCAGCAAACCTTTTGGCAAGTGGGGTAGATTTATCTTTAAAACTATTTGCCCAGTCATTGAAATAAAGTTCAGGTAAAGCACCGGCACTTGTATTTTCATAAATAATTTCCTGCTGTATGTTGAATGTTCTTGTAGAATCATTCAATACAGCAGTTATGTTAATGCTGGTTTGGCTAAAACCAAAGGTTATACCCAAACCCCAAAGTAGTACTACCAGGAAAAATTTTATCTTCAATGGATGAAATTATTTGGGTAAATAACGGGAATTTCAGTCTAAAGATAATTAAGGAAAACTATATATTTTAATTGCTGTGAGGCAAATTTAAAAGTTAGGGCTAAGATTATATTCTCCATAGAATTTATCCAGAATATCAATTACTTCATCTTCGGTATCTACTACATGAAGAAGGTCAATATCACCGTCACTTATATTTTGAAAAGAATCCAGAAGTGTGGTTCGAACCCAGCCTATAAGCCCTTCCCAAAAATCCCTTCCCACCAATATAATAGGGAATTTATCAATTTTGTTGGTCTGGATCAAGGTGATGGCCTCAAAAAGTTCATCCAGAGTTCCAAAACCACCCGGCATTACCACAAATCCCTGAGAGTATTTTACAAACATTACTTTTCTTACAAAGAAATAATCAAAATCCAGGCTTTTATCCCGGTCAATATAAGGGTTGTCATGTTGCTCAAAAGGTAGGTCTATGTTTAATCCTACCGAGGTTCCTCCACCTAAATGCGCCCCTTTATTTCCTGCTTCCATGATTCCGGGACCACCCCCGGTAATAACCCCATAGCCGTGATCTACAATTTTTTGAGCGATCTTTTCTGTAAGTTTATAATATTTGTGATCGGGTTTTGTCCTTGCAGATCCAAATATGGAAACACAAGGGCCAATCTGGCTTAATTTTTCATATCCTTTTACAAACTCACCCATTATTTTAAAAATAGCCCAGGAATCATTCGTTTTAATTTCATTCCAGGCTTTATTTCCTTGTTTTGCTCTCATGTATATTTTTCGATTTAATTTAATTCTTTCTTCAGGTAAGCTGCGGTATAACTTTTTTTATGTTTAGCCACCTCCTCTGGTGTACCGGTTACTATTACTTCACCGCCATTTTTTCCACCTTCATAACCAATATCAATTATATGATCGGCCATTTTAATCACATCCATATTATGCTCAATAATGAGCACGGTATTACCTTTATTGGCAAGGGTATTCAAAACATCCATTAAAACCCGAATATCCTCAAAATGTAATCCCGTTGTTGGTTCATCCAGAATATAAAATGTATTGCCGGTATCTCTTTTGGAAAGTTCTGTAGCGAGTTTAATCCTTTGTGCCTCCCCGCCGGAGAGGGTAGTACTCTGTTGTCCAAGTGTTATATAACCAAGGCCTACATCTTTAATGGTTTTTAATTTCCTGTAGATCTTGGGGATCAATTCAAAAAAGAGGGTTGCTTCGTTTATGGTCATTTCCAACACATCTGAAATAGATTTTCCTTTATACCTGATTTCAAGGGTTTCGCGATTAAATCTTTTACCCTGGCAGGTTTCGCATTCTACGTAAACATCTGGCAAAAAGTTCATTTCAATAACCCTCAATCCTCCCCCTTTACAGGTTTCACATCTTCCTCCCTTAACATTAAAACTAAATCTTCCGGGTTTGTAGCCTCTTATCAGTGATTCAGGGGTTTTGGCAAAAAGGGTTCTTATTTCAGAAAAAACGCCCGTATACGTTGCCGGATTGGAGCGAGGGGTCCTGCCTATGGGAGATTGGTTTATGTCTATGACTTTATCAATATGCTCCAGGCCGGTAATTTTTGAATAGGGCATAGGAACCTTTACCCCGTTAAAATAATGGGCATTCATTATTGGATACAGGGTTTCATTTATAAGCGTAGATTTCCCACTGCCTGAAACTCCCGTTACCGCGATCATTTGGCCTAATGGAAATTTAACACTAACATTTTTTAGGTTGTTCCCAGTGGCACCCTTAAGGGTAATGGTTTTGCCATTTCCTTTTCTTCTTTTTTCGGGCACCTCAATTTTCATCGTGCCGTTTAAATAATTGGCAGTAATGGTATTGTGTTTCCTTATCTCCTCTGGAGTACCCTCACTAATGATCTCTCCTCCATGACGGCCTGCCTCGGGGCCAATGTCTATTACATGATCTGCCCGCTCTATCATATCCTTATCATGTTCAACCACAATAATAGAATTTCCAAGATCCCTGAGAGCCACCAGGGAGTTAATTAGCTTGTCATTATCTCGCTGGTGCAGTCCAATACTTGGCTCGTCCAGGATATATAAAACTCCTACCAGTTGCGAGCCAATTTGGGTTGCCAATCTTATTCGCTGGGCTTCCCCACCCGAAAGGGTCTTGGAACCCCGGTTTAGGGAAAGATAGGTGAGCCCTACATCTACAAGGAATTGCAGGCGGGATCTTATCTCTTTTATTACTTCAGAAGCAATGAGGAGTTGTTTTTCATTCAAAAAATCGGGGAGATCCCGGAACCACACAGCAAGATCTGTAATATCTTTCCCTGCCAGCTCTGCAATATTTTTTCCATTTACCTTAAAATAAAGCGATTCTTTTTTTAAACGGGTTCCCTCACACTCAGGACATTGGATCTTATCCATATATTCCTTTGCCCAGCGACGCAGGGAAGTGGAATCATTATTATTAAAAGTAGTTTCAATAAATGTAGCCACACCTTCAAAATCGATCTTATATTCGCGGGTAATTCCAAGGGCTTTAGATTGTTTTGAGAATTTTTCCTTGCCACCGTAAAGGATCATTTCCAAGGCGTGGGCGGGAATGGTTTCTACAGGATCACTTAATTTAAATTCAAAGCGTTCCGCTATTAACTCAAGCTGGGAGAAAACCCAGTTCTTTTTTTGGGGCCCATGCGGTGCAAGGGCACCGTTCTTAATGGATCTTGTTTTATTGGGAATTAATTTATCAATATTAACCTTATGTAAGGTTCCAATCCCGTTACAGGTATCACAAGCGCCTTTGGGGGAATTAAAAGAAAAATTATTAGGTTCAGGGTTCGGATACGAGATCCCTGAAGTGGGACACATTAAATTTCTGCTGAAATATCGTACTGTGCCCTCTTCCTGTTCCAAAACCATAAGAACATCTTCTCCATGGTACATTGCGGTTTTGATGCTTTCTGAAAGTCTTTTTTGAGCTTCGGCATTTTCATCAATTTGCAGGCGGTCTACCACAATCTCAATTTCGTGCACCTTATAGCGATCCAGTTTCATTCCTTTCACCAGATCACGAACTTCCCCATCTACTCTAACCTTTAAAAACCCCTGTTTGGTTATTTGCTCAAACAGCTCTCTGTAATGCCCTTTTCGGGATCTTACCACAGGAGCGAGAATGCTTATACGCTTCCCCTTAAAATCTTCAATTATCAGGTCCCTTATTTGCTCATCATTATAACTTACCATTTTTTCGCCGGTGTTATAACTGTAAGCATCTGCAGTACGGGCAAATAAAAGCCGCAGGAAATCATAGATCTCTGTTATGGTACCAACGGTACTACGGGGATTTTTACTGGTAGTTTTCTGCTCAATTGCAATTACAGGTGACAATCCGTCAATTTTATCAACATCGGGTCGCTCAAGGCCGCCAAGAAATTGACGGGCATAAGATGAAAAAGTTTCTATATATCGCCGTTGTCCTTCAGCATAAATTGTATCAAAGGCGAGAGAGGATTTTCCCGAACCGGAAAGACCTGTTATCACTACTAATTTCTCCCGGGGTATAGAAACATCAATATTTTTTAAATTATGTACCCTGGCCCCTAAAACCTCAATGTTTTCTTCCGCTATAGCCATATTTTTAATCAAGGGGGCAAAGGTACTTAAACTGTTGCTAACTAAAAAGAAAGCTTGCAATGGCGAGCTGTTAATTAATAAAAAACACAGAAATAGTTTAGGTCTTTAAGAAGGGTTTTAAGAAAATTTTAATAGGATTTTATAATTTAACCCTAAAATATTTCTTATGGGTGAAATCCCTTAGATTTTATTATATCTTTAAGTATAATATTCCCCCGGGGTTCTCAAAACTGCTTCTTTGCTTTTTAGAGAATCTCATATTTAATTTCCCCCCACGATTGATCCCCACATGAATTTTATCCGGCAAGGATATAAAAATTACCCCTGTTTAATACATTAATTATTAATTGCATTTTTTGAAAAGATTTAGGCGAGGTTCTGTCCCGGTCTCTAATAAATCGCGAAGGGAATATTAATTTTTTTAAAACATTTTAGGGGATGAATTCTGAAAAAAAACTATTACTGTTAATAAGCAGCAATGCTGAATTTATAACAAATCTAAAGGAAAATTTGAGTTTACATTTTGAGATCAATGTGGTAAACTCCATGCACTCAGGGTATAATACGGCATTAAATCTTTTGCCCGATCTTATTCTTATAGATCACACTTCTCCCAACAATCAGAATCTTAAAAATCTTGCGAGTTTTAAATCAACTCATTTTTTAAACAAATGTTGGTTAATCATGTACGCACCGGAATCTTTACGGGGAGAAATTGATAAAAATTACAAGTCACTCCTGGACAAGGTATATTATAGCTCAATTTCCCCACAAGCATTAAGCGGGAAAATCATACAACGCGTATATTCCGGTTTTTCTATTACTAATTACTGGAAAGATTCATTCCTGGGCCTTTTCAATCTGCTAACTAACCCTGTGGTACTTTTGCAACACGATTCAATAATTAGTATGAATGATGCTTTTAAACAGGTATTTAAGATAGATAAGACCGACAATATTAAACTCACAGATTTTGTGAATTGTGAGAATAAGACCAAGGTGAAGGAAAGTCTTAGAAATTTTGCCAGAGGAAAACATATGAAGGCAGTAACCCGGACATCCCTAAAATTGAAAAATGACAAAATGCGCAATGCCAAGATTAGTTTTTCCAAACTGGATAAGATGATCCCGGGACAGTATATAATGATGATCCATTTTACAGATGAAGTAGATCTTGTCACCGAAAATATTGGAAGTAAATCAACATCTGTAGAAAATTGTTTCCAGGAAAACAGCAAGCTCACCCAATTTAGTTTTACTAACCGTGAGAAAGAGATAATCCAATTATTATGTAAAGGTTATAAAACCAAGGAAATATCTGATGCACTGTTTATTTCTCCAAAAACCATAGAAAAACACAGGGCCAATATTATTAAAAGAACCAATTCAGAAACTATTTTGGAAAGCATTATTTACGCTATTAACCACAATTTGATTGACCTTAAGGTAGCTTAACAAGACCTTAACCAAAATTATAGGGGATTTCCCCTATATGATTTTGGATACTTTGATTCTAAATTTACTTGTAAGAAAGATAAGGACCCCCACTTCGCAACTTGTCTTAAACTCAACATCCCCACTTTAAAATTTTGGTAGATCACCCTTGGGGTATTTACATATAATTTATTAACCATTCTTAATTTATTTATTAATTAAAAACTATTTAATTATGAAAAACTTTAAACTTACCATTGCCTGCCTGGCAATGTTTACTATGATCTTTACTTCCTGTAGTAAAGAAGAAGTTGGTGGTCCCGATCTTAATACTGAGAAGGCCACTTTGTCATTTGGAGCCATTGTGAATGACCTGGTTGCCAACCGCGCCCAATCAAAACAATCAATTGCAGACCTTCCTGAATGTACTGATGATGCTCCTTTCTTTGTAAGAATTGTTCTTATGAAGGATGGACAAGCTGTGGTTGGAACCACAGAAAATCCTTACAGAATTGACCTGGTTGCCGGGCAATTATATACCAAAGATGATCCAATGTTGGAACTAACCCCAGGGGATTATGTTCTTGATCATTTAGCAGTTTATAATGAAGCTGGTGTATTAATATGGGTTGCACCTAAAGCTGGAAGTCAGCTAGGAGAATTTGTTGATAATCCTCTACCATTGGATATCGATCTAAGAGCTGGTGTTAAAAAATATGTTGAAGTACCAGTGCTTTGTTTTGATGACAGAGATGTAAATGAGTATGGATACTTATTCTTTGAATTGGATACCAATGTTGCACTGGAATTCTGCTTCTTTGTGAACTACTGTCCACCCAATCAGCCAGGACGTCATTATACTGCAAATTACAGTGTAAGCATCTGGTCTGGAACCTCTTCTGCAGGTGTGCCATTATATACTAATGAAGTTGTTTTCTCTGGTCAATATGACAACGGAGACTACTATACAACTCCGTTATGTTTTGCCTTACCAGACAATGCAGCATTAAATACTCCATATTTATATTATGAAGTAAGATTGCTTGACTGGCCTGGTAATTATGGAAGTGTAGCTCCTAATACCATTATTTCAGGAACATTGACTAAACAAGATATTCTTGACAATTTTGATGGAGATTCCAGAGTTAACTATGAGCATTTACAGTTCGGATGTAATGGAACAACACCTCCGGATGATGATCAGGATGATGATGATGTGCCAGATGATGTTGACAACTGTCCAACTGTACCTAATACAGATCAAACTAACAGCGATGGTGATTCCCATGGAGATGCTTGCGACAATTGTCCACTCGTTGACAATGAGAACCAATTAGACTCTAACGGTAATGGAATAGGTGATGCCTGTGACTATGATGATGGAGGAGGAGATGATTGTGAAACTGCCTTTATGGTTGGTGATACCAGTTTCTGGGATCTGGATATTAACAACGCCCGTTGGGGTTGGGCAGAGCATATTATGGCCGGAGATTTACCTTTCACTGCCGACTTTTATGCCGGAGCAGGCCAGAATGACCTGAACAAAGGAGAGAAAGTAGGAACCGTTTCTGTTACAAGAACCGGAGATAATGTAGCGGTAGTTATTAATTTAATGGCCGGCGTAGACATAAACGTATCTCATATTTACTTTAGTGATACTGCTGCGCCTACTACAAATGCACCGGGTCAATATGGTAATACCGATGACAATCCTGCTTCTGGCAAAGTTTACAACTTTACCAGTACTGATGGGGACTTCTGGTTAGTAGTTCACGCCGAGGTATGTCAATAGAACTTTAAAACTGTCCGGGAAATTTCCCGGGCAGTTTTTCTTTTAAATTCCTGAATTACTAATAATATTTTTTTGGGGGTGATCGCTTCACCAGGGCCCAACAGGGATTTTCAAATCAAAAATTAAACACACACACTGGTTATAATAATTGAAAGCTTCCCGGATCGAAAGGAAATATAGATTTCTTTTTACTTCCGGTAGTGCTAACAAAAGAAATTGAATCATCAAAATTAAGAAGAGGGTCAGCCTGTTCTTAATGAATAGAATTAACCATTCAAAATATTTTCTATTAACTAAAATTATTTATTATGAAAAACTTTAAAAGGTATTTAGGCTTTGCGGCCATTATCGCAATGCTCTTTACCTCCTGTTCCAAAGATGAACAATCTGGAATAGTGGAATCAGAAAAAGCTACCTTATCAATTGGTGCGATCGTCAATGACATCGTGGCAAACAGGGATGCTTCAAGACAAGCGGATGCAGATCTTCCTGCTTGTTCAGATGATGTACCCGCCTATGTAAGAATAGTTCTTAAGCAGGGTGATAATGAAGTGGTGGGAACCTCAGGTAATCCATATAGAATTGACCTGGTTTCAGGTCAAATTTATACCAAAGATGATCCCGCCCTTGAATTGGATCCCGGGATGTATTCCCTGGATCATTTATCGGTTTATAATGCCGGAGGAGATATTATTTGGATAGCGCCGAGAGTGGGTAGCATATTTGAGGAATTTGTTGCACAAGCGTTGCCAATATCTATAGATCTTAGAGCAGGTGTGAAGAAATATGTTGATGTTCCTGTGCTTTGCTTTGATGACAGGGATGTTAATGAATATGGATATCTGTTCTTTGAACTGGATACCAATATTGCACTTACTTATTGCTTCTTCGCAAATTACTGTAATGAGGATGGAAGACATTTCCCTGCTCGTTATAGCATAAGCATTTGGTCAGGCACAACTTCTGCCGGAGTATTATTGTATTCCAATGAGGAAAATACTGTAGGACAACATAACAATGGGGATTATTTTGCAACTCCTTTATGTTTTGCCGTTCCGGACCACAGTAATATGGATACTCCATACTTATATTATGAAGTTACATTACTGGATTGGGCAGATGTGTATGGAGATGTGGAGCAAACAGTGCTTAGCGGTACTATTACCAAACGTATGATCACCGATAATTTTGGGGATGAAGATGATACAGATTATCACCATTTAAGATTTGGTTGCGATGATGATGATGGTGAACCACCGGTAGACAGTGATGGAGATGGAGTACCAGATTCTATTGATAAGTGTCCCGGTACAGCCTCTGGTGTTGATGTTGATAATGAAGGTTGTCCAGTAACCACTCCACCTGTTTGTGATTTAGCAGATCCCAATGCCGATTGTGATGAGGATGGTATTCTTAATAAATGTGATAACAGTCCCGCTAATCCTAATTGGGCAACATTTGATTGTGATGGAGATGGCGTATTAAATGGGGTGGATGTCTGTCCTGCTGTAGCCGGTACATTGCCAAACGGCTGTGTTGATGAAACAGATCCTTGTGCCAATTTAGACCCGGTTTGTTCAATTCCTCAAACCAGTACTGGTGAAAATTGCTACTTTGTATATTTTGATTATTCCAATCCGGGTGATTTTGTGCCGGTAACCAGCGCAGATGAATTTACTCTAGAAAATATTCAAAATGAGGTGTTTGGTAAAGTAAACACATCCATAAGTAATGGAGATGTTTTGGTATCAATTGATGGATCATTTAATACTGATAGAGTTATCGCCTATGAAGTAGAAGTGCGTCCGGGAATTGATGGAACTATGAGTACAACTTGTTGGGAGTCCCTTTGCAACGCAGACGTTACCGTGGTAGTTGTAGATGATAACCAACCAGTTATTAACCTGGTATTTGATGATTTTGATTATACATACCCATATTATTTACGGGTTAAAGCAATTATTTGTCAAACCCCGGTTGGTACACCGTAATGCATTAAAAATAACTTAAGCGGTTGGTCAACCGGGGGGATGACCAACTTGCTGAGTTAGTTTTATTAATCACTGATTAATTATTTCTTAATAATTAAAATGTGTTAATAGAAAGGCTGCCTGGAGAAATCCGGGCAGTTTTTTTGTATTTCATCGATTTTAGTTAAAAAAAATACAAAATTTTAAAATTAGTTTGTATGTTAGCCATCGCTTAATAAAATAATTATAAATCACTTCTTCCCCCCAATCGATTTATAATTATAATGTAATATTCTGTTTTTAAGGCTCATATTATTTTTTTCTTTTTTTGAAATTGCAATTTTGATAGAGAATAATCAATATTGAAATTTTTTAGAAGGGAAATTTTTTAAAAAAATTAAAACCCCAAGTGTTAATTTTTTTTGGAATGAACTTTGAAACCAGCTAAACAGTTTAACTGAATTTTAACCTGAACAGAGAAAAACTTATCCTGTTCTAAAAATCATCGTAAACCCCAACTTATGAGAAGATTAAATTTATTGTATTTACTACCGGCTTTAGCTTTTCTATCCTGTAGTGAGGATTCAAGTACAGACCCCCTAACCCCAGAAGAGCAAACTACCGGAACCATTGATGTTCTGGCAAATGTTGAAGCAGCTTACCCTAATGAAATTGGAAAAGTTTCAGAAGTTTATTTCGCAGGCCAAAAGATTGCGGTAGAAGAAATAGACGGAGAATATATATTTGAAGGAGATATAATGTTTACCCCCGATATGCTCTCTAATAAGGAACAAAAGCTGGTTTATGAACCTGGCGAAAAAGTTTCCCAAAAAAGTGTGGGAAGAACTTCAGGAAGATGGCCAAATAATACCGTATATTACTCTATAGACAGTAACCTTTCCGGGAAAGAAAGGGTAACAGATGCCATCAAGCACTGGGAAGCTAATACCTCTTTGAAATTCGTTCAAAGATCTTCACAATCCAATTATGTATATTTTACAAGTGGGTCAGGATGTTCTTCCTATGTGGGAATGATTGGTGGAAAACAGAATATCACCCTATCAACCTCTTGTTCTACAGGAAATACCATTCACGAGATAGGTCATGCAATAGGATTGTGGCACGAGCAGAGCAGAGTAGACAGAAGCAACCACATACAAATTCATTATGACAATATTCAAAGTGGTAGGGAGCATAACTTTAAAACCTATGCAGAAAATGGGGCAGACGGTAAAGAATTTACCAGCAGTCTTGATTTTGGCTCTATCATGATGTATGGTCCATATTCTTTTTCAAGTAACGGGCAGCCTACCATTACGAAGACTAATGGGAGTACCTATTCTGTACAAAGAACTGCCTTATCCAGCGGTGATAAGCAGGGGATAAATAGTATGTATCCGGGTGGGACTACTGAACCAACCTATATTAATGGAGAAACTTATGTTATTTACGGCGTTACCGTTCTAAGACATAACGACTTATGGTACTATTATTCCCGTACGTATGGATGGAAGCAAGTAGTACTTATAGGAACCTACTGGTATTATGCAAGATAATTTGTAACCTATATTAAACAAAAAAACCGGATCAAGTATCCGGTTTTTTTTGTGCTATGAGGTTCGCAGTTCACAGTTTATTGCGGAATAATTCCTCACTTTCTACAGGACCGCAATCCAATTTTAAACGTCTTAAAATTTTAACATCTAATGTTTATTTTTTTGTGCAAGGCTTTATACTTCAATAAGTTGTGGCGCGATAATTATGTAAATCAAAGTTTAGGGATCTTTTCTGTAGCAAATTGTTCCATATCCTTAAAGAAGGATTTAAATTCTTGTTCAAACTCAGTATAGTATAGTTCCAGTTCTCTAACAGCCAGGTTCATTTGAGATTTGTTACCTGTACGGTGATTCATTTGGGAGAGGATCTCACCAATTCCCGGAACTGTGGCATATTTGAGAAGCCAGTTATCTCTTATCATAATTGGTAAAAATCCCCTTATAGGAAGAGGCAGTACCTCAATATTTTGTTTTAACAGGTCGTAAAAATCGGCCACATACTCTTCCAATGGAATTAAAGAGTATACTTTCCAGTTGGCGGCCAAAAAATGATCGTATAGAATATCAATAATCACGGTGCTGTAATGGCTGTATATGGGAAAAAGCCTGCGTACCCCTTTCCTTACCGTTGGATGTGTATCAGTAAAAGTATCAATTGCCCTATGCAAGATGATGCCTTTTTGTATGCCTTTGGGGTAATGTATAAACTGTTTTCCTTTCACAGAATCTGCAATGAAATTCCCAATCTTAATTTGAGGATCATCACCGGAAAGGTAAATATGTGCTAAGAAATTCATTTATACAAGTTACTAATTAAACGATTGAAACAGTTTTAATTTGTTCAAACTTTGGGGACAATAGGAGAGGACGTATATTTGCGCTTTTAATCAGGATTTTAGATTACAAAATAGAGCCTTCGATTAATATAAATATTAATTTTATAAAAAAATATGAGTTTAATAAAATCAATTTCCGGCATTCGGGGTACAATTGGAGGAAAACCCGGCGACAATTTAACTCCTTTAGATACGGTGAAGTTTGCAGCGGCATACGGCACCTGGTTAAAAAATGAATATCCCGGGAAAGAGCTGAATGTTGTTATAGGAAGAGATGCGCGTATTTCGGGAGCTATGGTTCAAAACCTGGTAATGAACACCCTTTTGGGAATGGGAATTAATGTAACCGATGTAGGTTTATCTACTACTCCTACAGTTGAGGTGGCAGTAACGCTTGAAAAAGCCAATGGAGGGATCATTTTAACCGCCAGCCATAATCCCAAACAATGGAATGCCCTGAAACTGCTTAATGAAAAAGGAGAATTTTTGAATGGTGCTGATGGTGAAAAGATCCTCAAATATGCGGAAAGTGAATCTTTTGAATTTGCTGAGGTAGATGCCCTGGGAACGATCACTGTTATAGAAGATTATATGGATCGTCATATTGAGGAAGTTTTAAAACTTCCCCTTGTTGATGCCGAAAAAGTGAAGGCAGCTAAGTTCAAGGTAGTTGTGGATGCCGTAAATTCAACGGGAGGAATAGCAATACCTGCATTATTGAATAAGCTGGGAGTGGAAACCGTGGAGTTATATTGCGAACCTAACGGGCACTTTCCCCATAATCCGGAGCCCTTAAAAGAACATTTAGGGGATATTATGAAATTGGTGGTTACAGAAAAGGCAAATCTGGGAATTGTTGTAGACCCTGATGTTGACCGTCTGGCTATAATAGATGAGAATGGGGAAATGTTTGGGGAAGAATATACCCTTGTTGCTTGTGCAGATTATGTCCTGGGAAAAACCCCGGGGGCAACTGTAAGCAACCTGTCCTCATCCCGTGCATTAAGAGACCTTACAAGACAACATGGCCAACAATATAAGGCAAGCGCCGTAGGTGAGGTCAATGTAGTGCAACTAATGAAGGATACGAACGCTATTATAGGTGGTGAAGGTAATGGAGGTATAATCTATCCTGAATCTCATTATGGGCGTGACAGTCTGGTGGGAGTCGCCTTGTTCCTTACTCATCTGGCTGAGAAAAATATTGAAGTTTCAGCTTTGCGCAAAGAATATCCGATTTATTTCATGAGTAAAAATAAGATCGAGCTTACACCTGGGCTTGATGTAGATGGAATCCTCGAACAGGTTCAAAAAAATCATTCCGCGGAAGAAATTTCTACTATTGATGGAGTAAAGATCGATTTTGAGGAAAATTGGGTACATCTTAGAAAATCCAATACAGAGCCTATTATAAGGATCTATACTGAAGCCAAATCGCAGCAGGAGGCTGATGATCTAGCCCAAAATATGATTGCAGAAATTAAAGAGATCGTAGGTTAATCTATTATGATCTTTTCAGTATTTACGGACTCATAACGGTGTTTCCACCGTTTATGGGTCCATAAATAATATTCGGGGGCATTCCTTATTTGTTTTTCAAGCAATTCAAAAAATGTTCGGGTGATCATAAAATCTTTCTCTACTTTAGGATTGTCGGTTATTGTTATAAAGGACGCACGGTAATAACCTCGTTTCACTTTATCAACGTGCAAATATACTACGGCCATATCGTGGTCTTTGGCAAGTTTTTCAGACCCCGTAAAAACCGGAACTTTCACATTCATAAAATCCATCCAGTACTTTGAACGGTTTAATTTTGGAGACTGGTCGGCCACCATTCCGTAAACGCCCCGAATTCCCTGTTGTTCATTACGGGCAATAGTTTTTGTTGCTTCCACGGTTGGAATTAATACCCCGTCATACCTTCCCCGTATATCCCTGGCCATTTTATCAAAATATGGATTTTTCACCTTTTTATAAATCCCGAATCCCCTGTAATCTATCCCAAATAATTGCAGGGCATTCATCCACTCATAACTGGCATAATGCCCGCACATTAAAATGATGCTTTTATCCATTTTCCTAATGCGCAGGATCTCTTCCTTGTTGGTGAATTCAAATCGCTTTTTGATCTCCTCATCTGTAATTGTTATGCTTTTTACCATTTCCAGAAACATATCGCACATATGACTGTAAAAAATTTTGCGTACCCTGAGCAAATCTGATTGAGACCTTTCAGGAAAAGCAAGCTTTAAATTTTCCAGTACTGTTTTTTTTCTATACCCAATCAGGTGATAAACTACAAAGAAAATAAAGTCAGAAAAAAGATAGAAAAGGCGAAAAGGCAGATAGGAAATTAGCAGTAAAAAGGGATATATCAACCAGAAAACTAAACGCTGCATGGGGAAAAAATTTAGGCAAATATATGGTATATTTGGCACTAAATTTTTGTGTAGATGGGAGATTTGAATTTGGTTACAATTATAATAATTGCAGCAAATGTTATAATATCTTATATGGGATTTAAAGATCCCGTTTTTTTTGAAAAATATAAATTCAATGTTGGAGATATAAAAAGAGGGGCAAAATACCAAATATTTAGCTCAGGTTTTCTTCATGTAGATACCTCTCATTTATTCGTTAACATGCTTACGCTTTATTTCTTTGCCAACGTAGTCTTATATGATCTAGGTGCTATTGGATTTATTATCGTTTACCTGGCAAGTTTAATAATAGGAAATTTATTGAGTTATTTCTTCCATAAGGATGAGAACTCTTATAGCGCCGTTGGCGCCAGTGGAGCGGTAATGGGGATCTTATATTCGGCCATTCTCTTACGCCCGGATATGATGTTGGGATTATTTTTTATAATTCCTATTCCCGCCTATGTTTTTGGAATAGGTTATTTGCTTTACACTATTTATGGTATGAAAAACCGCGTAGGTAATATAGGTCACGATGCCCATTTTGGAGGAGCAGTGGGTGGTTATATTATCACAATCGCACTGGCACCCTGGGTTTTTCAGCAACATTTACTAATGGTAATTTTACTGGCCATTCCCATAGTGGTGTTATTTATTCTTCAAAAGCTTGGAAAGATTTAAAAATGGTATTCTTATTGGTGTCTTCAGGAAGAATCTAAACCTAGACCCATTATGAGATCAATATTTATTTTAGTCGCGTTTGTTGTGACCTTAACTATGCAGGCCCAGCAGAATTCCCCCATCCAGCCAATGGTTGTAGTTACTGGTGAAGGTATTGTAAAAATAGTACCAGACCAGGTTCTTATTAAATCCAGAATCGAACACGAAGGCGATAATGCGCAGGAAGTGAAAAGAAAAAATGACGCCGGTGTAGACCAGGTGATCAAATATTTAAAATCCCAGGGTATTCCTGAAAAGAATATTAAGACAGATTATGTGAACCTGAACAAGAATTATGACTATAATAATAAAACCTATAGTTATGTAGCCAATCAGGCAATTTCAATAAAACTGGATGATCTTAAGAATTATGAAAAAATTATGTCCGGTCTTCTTAATGCCGGTCTTAATCGTATAGACGGAATCCAATTCATGTCTTCTCAAATTGAAAAGCATACTACAGAGGCGCGAAGAAGAGCTGTATTGGACAGCAAAAAGAAAGCTGAAGAATATGCAGCTCCTTTAAATCAAAGTATTGGAAAGGCCATAAGTATAAATGAGGTTGAAACAGGATCTTATCCTCCAATGTATCGTATGGAAATGAAAGTGAGTGCAGATATGGGGGAACAGGAAACTATTGCCCCAGGCGAAATGGAAGTTAAAGCCCGGGTCACTATAGGATTTCATCTTAATTAAAAAAGGCCTCTTAAAATTAAGAATCCCGCGGAAGATCTCTCTTTCGCGGGGTTCTTAATTTATTAAAAGATATTGATTTATTTCTCAAGTAATTCTTTCACTTTGTTTTCCAGGTCATCTCCCCTAAGGTTGGTAGCCACAATTACACCATTTTCATCAAGAATAAACGCTGCCGGAATAGCTCTTACTCCATATAACTGTGCAATAGGCTCATCCCAAAACTGAAGGTTTGAGATTTGTGGCCAGGTAAGTTTATCTTCCTCTATAGCCTGCAACCAACGGTCACGTTGATCTCCCCTGTCAAGAGAAACTCCAATAATATTGAATCCATGGTCATGATACTTGTTGTAGATCCTTACTATATTAGGGTTTTCTATCCTACATGGTCTGCACCAGGCTGCCCAAAAATCTATAAGCGTTACTTTGCCCATAAGGTCTTCCAGAGCAAGTTGATTGCCGGCAGGATCCGGTCCTGTGAACCGGGGTGCTTTACTGCCTATTTCTACCGCACTTCTTTTGTCAAGCCCGGATTTTAGACTTTTAGCCAGGGGTAACTGCTTCATTTCTTCGGAAAGCATCTCGTAATGCTCTTTCAGTTCACTGGTGGAGGCACCCATACTTTGCATATCTGTCAAAACCAATACTGAAACATAGGCTGCAGGATTTTCTTTTATCATCTTTTTCTTAAAGACCATATCCCGTTCCCTTAGTTCAAGTTCCTTCTGCTGAAAGCGGGCCATGCTTTCAGGATCACGGGAGGTAGTTGCCATTTGTTGCATTTCCATACGCAACTGCATCATTTCCTGGTTAAGTCCTTTCAAATGGTTCAAATATTCATAAAAGATCTGGTTTTCCTTTCCACCCGAAACTTTTGAGGCGTCAAGACTATCTTTGTAAATTTCAAATTTTATAGGTTCATTTTCTGAAATGAACATTACATTTCCATTCACTCCTTTTATGGTTAAAAAACTTAAACCGGAAACTTCTACTTCTGCCAGATCCAGCGAAAATTTTTCATTTTCAACCAGGACAGAATCAATAATCTGTGGCTGGTTATTCTGGTCTATACTGGAAACATAGATCATTTTTCCATTTTCAAGATTTTTCACATTTCCCGAAATGGCATAACCATTGGTGTCTTCCTGACAACTTGTAAGACTTATTGATAAAACAATTAAGAATAGATATTTCATTGAGGATATTATTATTTGGGATCTATTTATTAACCGTGCAGGTTATTATAAAAAACCATGCGGTTTCTAATTGAATTAATTTTGGCAAAAATACAGAACTCATTTTTGAATATGTCCCGATGTTTGTAAAAAATTGTAAATTTCAGCATCTTATAATAGAATTGCATTAAGATTTAAATACTTAAAAAGAAGATTGTTCGAGATATGAAGAACCAGTTAAAGGATTTTCCTCTAGATATTAAAATTAGTTTTCATAAGATCATTCAGCAATTTAGCGAACAGGTTGAAAATGAGAACAGCAGCATTGCTAAAAAATATAAAGAAGAGGTGCTTCAATATGTGTCCTCCTTCCCCCAACTGGAGGAAGGAATTGATGATCCTGCCGATCTTAAAAAATATCAGGATCCCATAAGGATTCTTCTTAATGATCTTTTTCCTGCCATACTTTCAAATAACGAAATTAAGGCAGTATCCCTGCCTTTTCATAACATAATTTTTAATGCATCCCAACGCTTCCGGAAGATCCTGGATGAAGCAGGGCCAGATTATAAGCTTGCCATGCGCAATATGGATGAAAGCATGAATTATGTGTACGGGTGTATACTGGTGCTGAACCATCATTATGGATATAAAATAGATTTTTCCCGTCCCCTTTATTATGACATTCCCAATAAAGATGGGATCCTAAAACACTATCGCCTGGCCTTAAATGCCGATTTTATTGACATTTACCCCGGTGAGAATGCTAAAAAAATTACTGAAAAGGATGTAGATCTCCTTATTCAGAACATGGAGGATATCGCACTCTGGAAAGAGATGTTTCCCCCTCGAAGCTGGATATTTAAAGGGTTTACAATTATTAATCTTACAGATGTTACGGTAGATGATGCGATCTCTGAGCTAAAAACCACATTGCTTCATCAGGAAACTGCAGATCAGAGTGAATTAATTAAATTTCAGGATATATTCAGGTCAATTTATAAGATCCCGGATCTTCGCGTGGGTTTTACGGTTTACAACAGTAATGAAGACACCTTTGAAAGAATGAATAACCGTGAGGGGAAAAGTTTTATTCTGGATAAAGAAGAAGTAGCCGAAGGAAAAAAAGGAGTTTATAAAGAAGCCTATCACAAACTTATAAACGAGCAAACCTATTATACAATTTCAAATGTTGAATCTTATGTGAAAAAATCTGGTGAAGATCATCTTTCACAAAACCTTAAAAAGCATCAGATAAAGAGTTGTATCCTGGCACCCATTGCCAATGGAATCGAATTGTTGGGAATTTTAGAGTTGGGTTCTACCAGAAAAAATGAATTAAACAGCATTAACGCCATAAAGCTGGATGATATCCTGCCTTATATTGTTACTGCAGTAGAAAGAAATAAAAACGAATTTGAGAACAGGGTGAAGGCGGTGATCCAAAGCGAATGCACCTCCATACACCCAAGCGTGCTCTGGATCTTTGAGAACGAGGCAAAAAGATTTATTAGGGATCAGGATCAGGACGGCCTGGCCTCCTTTAGGGATATAGCGTTTAAAGATGTATATCCTTTATATGGGCAAATTGATATTGTGGGCTCTTCAGAAGCAAGAAATGAAGCCATACAGGGAGATTTGTTATATCAAATGGGCCTTCTGGAAGAAATAATAAACAGCGCCTATGAGACCGAAAAATTGCCTATTTATGATCAGGTAAATTTTCGGCTTAAAGAATTTAAAGATGAACTGGAGAACAGTCTTAATGCTTCCAGTGAGCAAAAGGTGATCAACCTGTTACAACGGGAAGTAAACCCTTTAATGGATCATCTTTCCAAACAATCAAAACACCTTAAAAAACTGGTGGAGGATTATCAGGGTAAATTAAATCCTGAAACAGGGGTGGTGTACGATCTCAGGAAAAATTATGATGAGACGGTTCAAAAACTCAATCGTACTATGGCCCGGTTTATAGACAGGAAACAAGTAGAGGCCCAAAGGATCTATCCGCATTATTTTGAGCGTTATAAAACAGATGGGGTAGACCACAATATTTATATAGGGGCTTCCCTTACGTACAAGCGCCCGTTTAATAAGGTATATCTCTATAACCTGCGGCTATGGCAATTGAGTACCATGTGCGAAATGGAAAACAGGTTCTACCAGGTGCAAAAAACCACTCCGGTAAAACTTGACGCTGCATCCCTTATATTGGTATTTAACAGTACTTTATCTATCCGTTATCGTATGGATGAGAAAAAATTTGATGTTGACGGCACCTATAATGCCCGCTATGAAATCATCAAAAAAAGAATAGATAAGGCATTTATTAAAAATACCGAAGAGAGGATCACCGTGAAAGGTAAGATCGTAATTGTTTATTCCCAAAGTGCCGATGAGCGGGAATATTTACGGTATATAAAATACCTACAAACCAAAAAATATCTGGGAGAAGAGCTGGAGATCCTGGAATTGGAGGATGTGCAGGGAGTGATTGGGCTTAAAGCATTGAGGGTGGACATTTTGTACACCCCCGATGAAAAAGCACCCGATAAAACTATTACCTATGAAGGGTTGGTAGATTATTTAAATTAAATAAAATGCTACTACATAACTAAATACCGATACCAGAATCCCTATCATAAATACATTATAGGTAAGGCGCAGCAACATATATTTTCGTTGTAGTACAATTCCCAGAAGGTGTAGATCCAGCATCATAGATTCATATACATAATCTTTATCCTTGATCAATTCATTCATACCCCATTTGAATTGTTCAAAAGGCATTTTATGAAAATTTCCGAAGAATAACAGGTTAACCTGTCTTTTCTCTACCTGCTCCTTTGTAAATTCTCCGGAGGTAACGTTAGGTCGCGTAGACATGATGGAAAGGATTATGGATGCCACACTAAAAACTATCAATATCATAGTAGGTATCAATAAATGCTTATTTGTAGCTGCATTGAGCTGCGGAATTAAATTGGCAAGGGCCAGGGAAATAATTATAGCGTTTACAGATAACAGGATATTTGCTTTGGTATCGGCAATATCACTTAATTTAATATGGTTCCTGAGAGTTACCCGAAATAAGGTCTGAATACTTTTTTCAGGATTGTTATTCTTAGCGCTGGCTTTTAATTCAGCTTTGGTTTCCTCTTTCTTTAGTTTTTGTCTGGTTTTATTTTTCCTTTCCAGCAATTCTGAAAGATTTTTGTCCTTATTGGGCTTCCAGTTCTTAACTGCATAAGTAGTGTGGTACCTATGTTTTTCGGTTAACATTTGAATGTTTTCATCAAGCCATTCAACAGCTGTATAGTTTTTTATATTGAGCAATTGAAGTTCCTGTCTTAAAAATTCACTGGTTTCCAAAAAATAATCTTTTGCAAGATGAGAACTATCTGCATCCTTTATAATCATTCCTAATTTTGTGGTGGGGGTAGAATCAAATTTGGTGGCCAGGATACATTCCTCAACCATTTTAATGATATCTTCATCAACATTATTTTCCTTCAAAAACTCATTTGCAATTTTTACACTTTCTTCCTCATGCCCAACAAACTTTTTGGTGTAACCACTGTCGTGAAGCCACGCGGCAAGCAATAAGGCCTGTTCTTCTTTAACATTTATTTCGGAATTCTCAATTAATTCTTTAGTACTTTTAACCACCCTTTGAGTATGGTTATAGTTATGATATATGTATGAATTGGGTAATTTTTCCTTGAAAAGATCAAGAACAAAATTGTCGGCCTTAGTAATTATATCACTCATTTGATAAGTTATTTGAAGAGCCAAATTACATAAAAAAAACACCCCTGAATATTGCATGAAAAAAAATAACATATTTCTAACGTTCCTTGCGGCAGCATTGCTTTATGGTTGTGCAACCACCGCCCCAAAATTCAAGGATGGAGAACCGGAAGACAATTTTGGATATCCCACAGATCTTAAAGTTGAAAAATCATTTTATCTGGTAGGTGACGGGGGTTACTCTGAACCAGGTGGAACTTCCGAAGGGCTCATTGCCTTTAAGAATTATATGGATTCAGTAAAAGTTAAGGACAACTATACCATTTTTCTTGGAGATAATATTTATCCTGTGGGAATGCCGGAAGAAGGGTCCCCCGAGAGAGATTTTGCCGAATATCGCCTAGATGCCCAACTGGACGCAATTGAAAAATATGAAGGAAATGTAATTTTCATTCCTGGTAATCATGATTGGTATAACCGTGGAATCCCGGGGGTGGAACGACAAGCAGACTATTTAAAAGAAAAATTTGGAGAAAAACTGGTATGGTCACCCAACACCGGCTGTGGTCTTGAGATAATTGATATTAGTGATGACATTCAGCTTATTGTAATGGATTCCCAATGGTATTTAACAGATTGGGATGTACACCCGTTAATAAATAAGGAATGCCCCGATATTAAGACCCGTGAAGCTTTATTCCTGGAAATAGAGACCGAGCTTAAGAAGAGCCAGAATAAAACCATCATATTTGCCTTACACCATCCTTTGTATACCAATGGAACACATGGAGGGCAGTATAATTTTGACCAGCATTTATACCCAACCCAAAAGAAAGTACCGGTTCCCATTCTTGGTTCCCTGGTTTCCCTAATAAGAACCACCGGCGGTGTTTCAATTCAGGATGCGCAGAATGAACGTTATAAATCTCTTGTTAAAAGATTGGAGACCATAGGAAAGGATTCAGAAAGATTGATTTTTGTTTCTGGCCACGAGCATTCACTTCAGTATATAATAAATGGAAATATTAAGCAAATAGTATCAGGTTCGGCTTCCAAAGCTTCCTATGCATCCCTTAGTAATGACGGTTTGTTTGCATACCCGGGGCAGGGATTTGTAGTTTATGATGTATTTGAGGATGGCTCTTCCTGGGCCAGTTTCTACGGAAATGAAAATAACCGCGCCAAATTATTATATCAAAAAGAAGTACATCCGGCACCTGAGGAATTTGATGTTTCTCATTTAGCAGATGATTTTCCCGAAACTTTTACTGCCTCAATATATGAGAAAGAAGAAACTGAAAAAAGTGATGTTTTCAGGACATTGTGGGGCGAGCGTTACAGGGAATTATATGGAAAAGAAGTAGAGTTTAAGGTTGCAGACCTTTCCACATTATATGGCGGACTTTCAATTATCCAGGCAGGTGGGGGGCACCAAACCGTTTCCCTTAGGGTAAAAGACAGTCTGGACCGCGAGTATAATTTAAGAAGGATAAGGAAAAGTGCAGTTCAATATATTCAGGCAGTAGCATTTAAAGATAAGGCAGTAGAAGAACAATTTGAAAATACTATTGCAGAGGATCTTTTGAATGATCTTTATACTGCTTCACATCCTTTTGCATTTCTTGCAATTCCTCCTTTGGCAAAAGCAGCGAATGTGTATTACACAAATCCTGAGATATATTATTTACCAAAGCAAAAGCTCATGGGTAAATATAACGCAGTGCATGGGGACGATGTTTATATGATAGAGGAACGACCTGAAGAAAACTGGCTTGGGAGTGGAAACTTTGCCAATGCAAATCATGATATTGTTAGTACACGGGCAATGTTTGAAAGGCTTAGGCGCGATGAGAAATATAAGCTGAACGAGCCTTCTTACGTGCGGGCCCGTATTTTTGATATGTTAATAGGAGACTGGGACAGGCACCAGGATCAATGGCGTTGGGCCGAAATTGAAGATGAAGAAGACAATCGCACCTTTGAGCCTATTCCCAGAGATCGTGATCAGGTTTTTTCCAATTATGACGGGGCCTTTTTTGGAACACTTCGGGCATTGGCAGGATTTTCAAAACAATTTGGGGTATACGGGGAAGATATTAATGATGTAAAGTGGTTCAATATTGCCGCAATTGGTCTGGACCGTGAATTAACACAAAATGTGGGAAGAGAAACTTGGATGGCCGAAGCTAAATTCATTCAGGAAAATCTTACAGATGCGATCATTGAAGAAGCTTTTACAAACCTTCCACCGGAAAGCAGGGGAGAAGCTACAGAAGATATAATAAAGAGCCTGAAGGGCCGGAGAAATAATATTGTTGATATTACAGAGCGTTATTATGACCATATGGCCACCCTTGGGATAGTTACCGGCACAGATAAGGATGACCATATTGAAATTGCCCGCCTTCCGGAAGGTAAAACTCGGGTGCGTATTACCCGTTTAAAAGGTGGGGAAAAGGCAGAGGTGGTAAGCGAAAAGATCTTTGATAAGAAAGAGACCGGTGAAATATGGGTATATGGATTGGGTGATGATGATATTTTTGAGGTTACAGGAGATGAGAAAAATGACCTTGTATTTGTAAGGTTAATTGGAGGACATAATAACGATGTTTACAAAGTTGCTTCAAACAGTGGGCGAAGGGTGAAGATCTACGATCATAGAACCCGTCCCAATACCGTAGAATCAAAAGGACATGCCAAAATAAGGCTGCGTGATGATTATGAACAAAATACATTTGATAAGGATAAAAAGGTTTTTAATGCCGGAAGTCTCACCCCGGGATTTGGTTACAATCCGGATGATGGTTTTAAAATAGGTTTACAAACTTCCTTCATTTATAATGGGTTTAAAAGAAATCCATTTACCTCCAGTCATACTCTAAGAGCTGGATATTATTTTGCCACCCAGGGATACGATGCCTCCTACACAGGGGAATTTGCACAGATCATGGGAAGGTTCAACCTTGTAGTTGGGGCCTATTTTACCAGTCCTAATTTTGCAAATAATTTCTTTGGTTATGGTAATGAGACATTAAATTTTGATGATGAATTGGATCTTGATTATAACCGTACTAGAATAAGCAGATTTGGGACCGAATTTGGTTTCATTAGAAAAACCCCATTTGGAAGTTTCTTTTCGTATAAAGCCCATTTTGAAGGTGTGAAAGTTGATGAAACTGAAGGTAGATTTATTACTGAAGAATTTGCCCAGGAAGATCCGGAATTTTTTGAGAGAAAGTTTTTTGGTGGCCTGGAAGGGCTTTACAGATATGAAAGTTATGATCATAACCTGAATCCAACCCGCGGGATGAAATTTGAACTATTATTGGGTGGAAAAATGAATCTTGAGGAGACAGGGAGAAACTTTGGATATTTCAAACCATACTGGGAATTTTACAATGCCGTTACCAGAAACAGAAGACTTGTTTTAAACTCGAGGGTACAGGCACACCTAAATATGGGGAATGATTATGAGTTTTACCAGGCCGCAACATTAGGTGGGGATTCTGGATTAAGAGGGTATAGATTGCAAAGATTCGCCGGGAAAAGCGCATTTGCCGCCGGAGGTGACCTAAGATACAGTTTTAGCCAGTTTAAAACCTCTTTCCTGCCATTTCAAATTGGGATCTTTGCAGGTTATGATATAGGAAGGGTATGGATACCAGAATATGACAGCAATGTGTGGCATGATAGCTACGGTGGTGGTTTCTGGGTAAACAGTGCAGAAGCAATTAGCGGTAAATTCAGCCTATTTGGAAGTGAAGAAGGCCTGCGGTTTGCATTTGGCTTCGGCTTTAGTTTTTAAAGTAAAAAAGTTAAAAAGAAAAATGAGTTAAATAGTAACAAACAGGATGCTGGTTGTCCTCTTGAGAATTTTACAAATACAGTAATATATTTTAAAATTCCCCTCTTTAAAAAAAGAGGGGAATTTTTTTTTCTATTTAGAAGGAGTAATAGGGGAGTTTGAAACTGGGAAAGGTTTCAAGTCTTTTTAGGTTGAGGGGTCTCAACCTGTCTTCCCATCCTTACCATCAACGACCAAACGAATCAACCAATTCTTAATCACCATTCCCTAATCACCAATCCCTGTTTACTTTTCACCATCCCCCGGTTTATGGATAGATAATTTATTGGTGAAATCAATGGTTCTTATAGGGAAAGGAATATTTATATTATTCTCGTCAAATGCTTTCTTAAGGGCAATTATAGCCTTGTTTTTCGCTACCAGGATATCCTTTCTGTTAGATACGGGAGTCCAGAACCTTACTACGAAATTTATAGAGCTATCTGCAAATTCCTGATACATGAATTCTACCTCTTCATTTCCTTGCTGGGCAAAAAGAGATTTCATGGTTTCAATAGTTAAATTTTGTACCAATTCAAGATCTGAATCATAGGCGACCCCACAGTCAAGCATCACCCGGGACCGGGCTGTTCTGCTGAAGTTTTTAAAAGGTTCCTGAACTATTTTTGAATTAGGTATTACCACATAATTATTATCAGCCTCTTTAATAACTACACTCCGAAGACTAATTTGGGTAACGGCACCGGCATATTCACCGGTTTCAATCCAATCATCCAATTGAAGTTCAGGAATAAAACTTAAAATTATACCCGAGAATGTATTATTAAGGGTGCCTTGCAGTGCCAGGCCAATGGCTAAACCTACCACTCCTGCACCGGCTAATATGGAGGTTAAAATGGTGTTTAATTCAAGTATGCCTAAAGCAATAAAAAAGCCGATTAAAATAATGATCAATCTGGCAACTTGTACCGTAATTTCCCTGATGGAATCCTGTTTTACTTTATACCTCAGGATTTTGTTCAGGAGTTTAGAAGCATAGTTTGCAGCAACCACAAACAGTATTAAAACCAAAATGGCCAGGAGAAAATTTGGCAGGGCCAGGATAATAGAATCCATCCAGGTTGCCAATTTTTCCCAAAGGCCATTTAATGATTCATTTAAATCAAATTCTTCCAAATAAATAATGCTTTAGTAAGGTTTCTTAAGCTGGCTTGTGGTTTTCGCTGGTTTTCATTTTCCAGGAATCAAGCATCCAGCTTGTTTTTTCCAATTCTCTAATATATGCCCCAATAAGATCAATAGTTCCTTCATCACCCCCTTTGTCGGCAACCTCTACAACTTTTCTCATTTGCTTAAGAAGAATACCGTGATCATCTAAAAGAGTCTGAATCATTTTCGTATCGCTAAGATCAGATGAGGATTCCTTTAAATTGGAAGCTTTCAAATAATCGCTCAGATTACTCGTGGGTTGAAAACGCAACGTAAGAATACGCTCAGCAATTTCATCAACCTTAAGTTTTGCATCGTCATACAGCTCTTCGAATTTTTCATGAAGGTCAAAGAAATTTTTTCCTATCACATTCCAGTGAAAATTCCTAAGTTTTTGGTAGTATATATGGTAATCGGCTAAAAGCGTGTTCAATTCCTGAACAGTTTTAGTAGTTTTCTTTTCGTCTAATCCTAAGTAACTCATAGTTTTTATTTATTAAAAAATTTATTTCAATACAAAAATACGATACAAGCTTGTAACTCCCAATTCTGGTGGAAGGTTTAATACAAGTTTAACCTTAGTCAATGGGACGTTTCGCTTTTAAATTAAGTTTATCTAGCATGGGTTTTGAGACCTGTCCGCTGGAGATTCCGTAACCATCTACGAGCACTCCTTTTTTGCCATTTTCGGTGGTAATAGCATAAAGGATAGCGTTGTCATCGGGGTTGCTCATCCCCTCAAAGCGGAGGACTTTATCAACATTAAAATCATTGATATGATAAGTTTCGTTTACAGCTTTAATTTCAATGTATTCATCGAGTAAATTGAAATCATATTCGTAACCTTCTTCAAGTTTCAGCTTATTAATTGCCTGTGATAATGTTCCGTAATCTTTCATTTTTCTTGTTTGATTATAGTTGTTTGATAAAAAGGTAAGTTTATTTGGTATCCGCCAATCCCATTGCTATTTAAAGTTTTGGTTTAATCCAGATTCTTGTTTCCAGAAGCGAAGCGATCTTGTTTCTTCCCCTGCACAACAGTAAGATTTGATTATTAAATCAAGGTACTCCCATTGGAATGGATTTCCAATAATAAGGCTGCGTTTAGTATAAGTTTAACGCCTATTTGTCTTTATTCCCCCGTCCAAATAAACCAAAGGGAATTGCAATAAGAAGAAAGAAATACCATCCGGTAATTATTCCGAAGATTGTGATAGCTGCAGCGAGAATATAGAACCAGTAAGATTTGAGGAAGTTCATAGGTCTAAATGAAATAGAGGTATAACATCAAAATAAAAGATTTTTAAAGGCAACCGAGTTTATCCAGAAATCTCTTTAGCTTATTACGTTCCTTATATTGTTGACTAAGAGCAACCATTGATTTCAGGTCTTTTTCATATTTCAATGAAGTTCCGTAATGATTTCTTCGGCCCGCAACTTCTATTTCCTGATCAAACATATGCTGCAAGAAGGAGGTCAGTTTATTTCTTTCGAGATTTTTAGGAATTTGATTATTGACAAACGGGGGTTCATTTAAAATGGATAGATATAATTCATCACTCCCATCTATTTCCTTGATCCTCTCGATAACAGCTTCAAAATTTTCAAAATCATGACAATTGATAAACGCCTTAGGATTAAAATCTTTAGTTACTTCAGGATCTCCCCAATAAATAGGAATGGTATTGGAAATAAAGGCATGTAAAATTTTCTCGGTGGTGTATCCCGGCGAGGAAGTGTTTTCAAATGCGATAGTAAATTTGCATTGGGACTGAAATTCCAGTTTACTGAACATCCAGTCGGCCGCAAAGCGTTCTCCCACAAATAAGTTGCTGTTTTTCAAATGAGTACCGGGAGAAGTAACTTCTTTATATGAATTTAGTTTATGAAAAAAATGGTCCCGGGCAGGGTGGGCATGCGGATTAGAATAAATAAAATTGCAGAAATATTTTTTTTCTGAAAGAATTTTCTTGTCAAAATTCGGGGGTTTGATCAATTGTTCAAATTGATCCTCAAAGAAAGCATAGTTGGGATATCGCAAGTATCTATCTCTAAAAGTAAGGCGGTCAAAGCCAATCGCGTAATCGCAGAGATTAAAATCGGGGGTTAAATTCTCTCCCGTGTAATAAATCCTGATACAGTTATAGTTTAGAAATTCATTTCCATAACAGGAATAAATAAGATAATCAGGTTCCTCCTTAGTTAAAATTATGGAATAGTTTTTTTCGAGAATCCTTGAAAGTGGATTATCTGCCAGATCAAATCCCTCATAAAAATCTGTAAACCATAATTTTATATTTTTCATTTTAAAATTTTAATTTAAAAAGATGTTAGGAGTTAGTTGTGTTTTCACAAATATACTATTACCGTCAAAATAGGCTTAACAAGCCTACAATTTTTTAAATTTTAAAAAAGATTTTAGGATTAAAACAACATATTAATTTATAAGCTTAATTGTTATTTTAGATAAGACTTCTATCTTTATTCCGAAAATGACAATTAGAAAATGAACAAAAAGGTATTGATCACCGGTGGTGCGGGTTTTATTGGCTCTCATGTGGTACGCTTATTTGTTAACCAATACCCCGGGTACCATATTTATAATCTGGATGCCCTTACATATGCGGGGAATCTGGAAAATCTTAAAGATGTAGAAACAGCCACTAATTATACTTTTTTAAAGGCCGATATCAATAATGCTTCAGAAATAAATGACCTCTTCAAAAAGTATAAATTTGACAGCGTGATCCATCTGGCAGCCGAATCTCATGTAGACAGATCTATTAAAGACCCATTGGCATTTGTGCAAACCAATATTATTGGAACAGTAAATCTGTTGAATGCCTCGATTGGTATATGGAAAAATGATTTTAATGAAAAGCTATTTTATCATATAAGCACAGATGAAGTGTATGGTACACTGGGAGAATCAGGATTATTTTCTGAATCCAGCCCATATGATCCCAATTCGCCTTATGCCGCTTCTAAAGCAGGATCAGATCATTTTGTGCGGGCATATGGAGAAACTTATGGATTACCATATATTATTTCAAACTGCTCCAATAATTACGGTCCTAACCAATTTCCCGAAAAACTTATTCCGTTGTTTATTAATAATATTATTGAACAAAAACCTTTACCTATTTACGGAGATGGAAAATATACGCGTGACTGGTTGTATGTAATTGACCATGCGCAGGCAATTAATTTAGCTTTCCATAATGGGAAAGTTAAAGAAACCTATAATATTGGAGGTTTTAATGAATGGCAAAATATTGACCTGGTAAAACTTCTTTGTCAAATTATGGACCATAAACTTGGACGGAAGGAGGGAAGTTCGACCCGTTTGTTCACTTTTATCAAAGACCGCCCGGGCCATGATAAAAGATATGCTATAGATGCCTCAAAGATCAAAGAAGAATTAGGTTGGGAGCCTTCAGTATACTTTGAAGAAGGCCTGAATAAAACAATTGACTGGTATTTAAAAAACGGAGAGTGGTTAAAGAATGTAACCTCCGGAAAGTATCAGGAGTATTATGAGGGGCAGTATCTTAAATAATTACCATAATTTCCAGGCGTCATAATCTATACAGGCACATTTATCTTCACCAATTCTCATTCCCATGAACATACCGGGATTGGAACTATAAGTTCCAATGAATTTTTCTGAAGCTGCACAAACATCCAGGCTGGCAAACAGTTTAAGATGCTGCAGATATTTTTCATTTTTGTCCCTTTTCCTGAATTCAGAATGAACATACCCTCTTTCTGAAGAACTGCATAGGGTAAAGAATTCCCAATTTGAATAGTACCTTTTGAGATCCTCAAAAACAGTATAATTGTCGGTTAAAATAAAAGCTTTTTTGGTATGCCCAACCTTCTGAGCCTTTTTCATATAGTGGTGAAAATCAAATGTATTTGCTTCCAATGTTTTATCCCCTGCCCGTATATGTACACTTATGTAATTCCCGAGTAAATTCAACATATTTACATGATTCTCAATAATTTTTTGGCTATTGGCATTATAATTCCAAATCATGTGAATGATTTTTTGGGTAGCCTCCAAAAGGGAGGAATTATTCAAACCTAGTTGAGGAATATTAAATTTTTTCCTGGAAAATTCTTCACTTCGAAAGGAATCCCAAATATCCTGGGTGAGATATTCATTACCGGTTAGTAACTTTAAAACTTTTGGAGGTAACTTTCTTTGATTTTTTATTTGATACGCTCTCCTGTTGTATCTGCTGTGTAAAAAAAAATCAGTTTCCTCGCAAAAGGGTTCAAAGAAATCGTTCCAACCTTTCTCTAAGGCAAAATTTGCCTTTTTAGAATACAAAGTGAATTTTATCTCCTTACTCAGGCAATAAAGCATCGCCAACACCATATTATTAAATTCTGAAAAAAAACCGGCCTCTGCTCCCAGATGAAATGTTATTTTTTCTTTAAATGAATTATTAAGCTCCGCGTAGTTTTCTAACAACTGTTGTTTATTCATGTAGTAACTCCTGGAATTAATTGCCAGGGGATTTTTGCCTGGCCCGATAAAAATAGTAATATTAGTTTAATCACGGTAGCAAAGAAAAATTGAAATGAGCCAAGTTAGGATCCTATAACAATAATCTGATTGCCCAATTTGCTTTGAGTTTAAGAAGCTTTGTTTCTCAAAAATTAAAAAACCAAGCTTAAAATTAATACATTCGTGAATATTTAGTTGGTTTTACAAATCCAAAGATATAGATCTTTAAATGTCTTTAAAAAAGAAAGCAGCATTAAGCCTGGTTTGGACCTTTACGCAACAATTCGGGAATCAACTTATTGGATTTTTTGTGTCCCTGGTACTGGCAAGAATTCTACTTCCGGCAGAATTTGGTCTTATTGGGATGATAGTGGTTGTAGTGGCAGTGGGTAATGTGCTGTTAGATGGGGGCCTTACCAAATCCCTGATACGCGACCCGGACTGTGATGAGGAAGATTATTCTACGGTATTTTTTTTTCACCTCATTGCCAGTTTGCTCATCTATGCAGTAATATTCCTGATAGCTCCATTAATAGCCAATTTTTATGAGCAACCTTTACTAACATCCATTACCCGGGTGTACAGTTTATCTATTATAATCACTTCTTTTTCGGTAGTCCAAATGGCCCGCCTTACAAAAGTGATGGATTTTAAAACACAGGCAATTATAGCAATACCCGCTTCTTTAATAGGAGGGGTTGCAGGGGTTTGGATGGCATACACAGGTTATGGTGTTTGGAGCCTTGTTTGGAGCGGCCTAATAACATCAATTGTTAGTACGGTCCTATTATGGTTTCATTCAAATTGGCTTCCCAGCTTCAGTTTTAATATGAAAAAGTTCAGGAAACATTTTGATTTTGGTTATAAGTTGACCTTATCAGATCTGTTGAACAGGATTTTCAACAATATTTTTTTAATTGTAATAGGTAAATATTTCTCTGCCGGGCAGGTGGGTTTTTATACCCGCGCCGAAACAATGAAACAATTGCCTATTGTTAATATTACCAATGCGCTTAATAAAGTAACATTCCCATTGTTTGTATCAATTCAGGATGATGATATAAGATTAAGGAGAGTTTATAAAAAACTAATGTTAATGGTAATGTTTGTTATCGCTCCCGTGTTGATCTTCCTTGCCGTCTTGGCGGAACCCGTTTTTGTTTTTCTTTTTACGGCCAAATGGCTTCCTGCGGTTCCTTATTTCCAGATTCTTTGTGTAACGGGAATTCTATATCCTCTTCATTCTTATAATCTCACTATTTTGAACGTAAAGGGAAGAAGCGATCTTTTTCTTAAGCTTGAAGTGATCAAAAAAATTATAATCATTCTTACTATTTTAATTGCCATACCATTTGGTATCCTGGCATTATTGTATGGGCAGGTTTTAATTTCTTTGATTGGATTCTTTATAAATGCCCATTATACAAAAAGATTTATTGGCTATACAGGCTGGGCGCAGTTAAAAGACGTTTTCCCAATTATTTTTTTAGCCGCATTTGCGGGATTTGGGATATTTATAGCAGACCACTTAGGTCTTCATAATCAAATTAATTTCATTAGAATTCTTGCAGGAGGAATAATTGGGATTTCAATTTATCTACCGGTCGCATATTTTCTTAAATTTAGCAGCCTTTCAGAATTTAGAGATTTAATATTAAAAAAATGATACCGGTAACCAGGACTTTTCTTCCCCCAATTGATGACTACCAATTCTTCCTCAGGGAAATATGGGCGAGCAACCAGGTTGCAAACGGAGGAAAATTGTTATTTGACCTACAAAGAAAGATAAAAGAATATCTGAATAGCCCTAATATGGTTCTTACCACAAATGGCACCCTGCCCCTTCAGATAGCACTAAAAGTTTTAGGTGGGCAGGGGGAAGTAATAACAACTCCATTTAGTTATGTAGCTACCACTTCTACGATAGTTTGGGAAAATTGTACGCCCGTGTTTGTAGATATAAATCCGGAATTCCTTACTATTGATGAAACAAAAATTGAAGCAGCTATAACCTCGAAAACTACCGCCATCCTTGCGACGCATGTGTTTGGGAACCCTTGCAATGTAGAAGAAATTGAGAAGATTGCAAACAAGCACCATTTAAAAGTTATCTATGATGCAGCCCATTGTTTTGGAGTTAAATATAAAGGCAGATCATTGTTCGAGTTTGGAGATATAAGTACCTGTAGTTTTCACGCAACCAAGCTTTTTCACACAGGGGAAGGAGGTGCGATGTTTTGTAAAGATAAGGGACTGCATAACAAACTATTTTACAGTCATAATTTCGGACATAATGGCCCGCTTGAATTTCACGGTTTGGGAATAAATGCCAAAATGAGTGAACTACAGGCTGCTATGGGACTGGCTGTTCTGCCATATGTTAAAGATTTAATTCAAAGCCGGAAAGAAATTGCTGAACTTTATGATCAATATTTAAATTTTAAAAATCTAAGCAGGATCGTGATCCGGGACGACACTGAATGGAACTACAGTTATTACCCGGTAATATTTGAAAGTGAAAAACAATTATTAAATACTCAGAAGGCACTAAACCGGGAAGATATATTCCCCAGAAGATATTTTTATCCTTCATTGAACACCTTGAATTACGTAGGTTCTGCTGAAATGAAAATATCAGAAGATATTTCAAAAAGAATTCTATGTTTACCTGTTTATAAAGATCTCAGTAAGTCGGATATTGAAATTATTTCCGGAATTGTAAATAAAATGTAAAGATTGGAAGAGTTATTATATAAACATTTAATGCTAGATCAAGTATATCGATAAAAAAATATGAAAGGAATTATTCTGGCCGGTGGCACCGGCACCCGACTTTATCCAATTACGAAAGGAATATCAAAGCAACTTCTTGCTATTTATGATAAACCTATGATTTACTATCCACTATCTGTACTTATGCTCGCTGGAATTAGAGAAATTTTGATCATTTCCACTCCTGAGGATTTGCCAAATTTTGAAAAATTATTAGGTGATGGAAGAAGATTAGGTATGGAATTTTCCTATAAAGCTCAACCCTCTCCAGATGGCTTGGCACAAGCATTCATTTTAGGAGAAGAGTTTTTAGGAGATGAGGATGTTTGTCTTATATTGGGTGATAATATTTTCTTCGGACAGGGGTTTGGCGAATTATTAAAAAGAGTAGTTAAAAATATAAAGGAGCAAAATAAAGCTACTGTATTTGGTTATTATGTCCAGGACCCCGGAAGGTATGGGGTTGTAGATTTCAATAAAGACGGAAAAGTATTGAGTATTCAAGAAAAACCTGCCTCACCAAAAAGTAATTTCGCGGTCACAGGATTGTATTTTTATCCAAATTCAGTTGTACAAATAGCTAAAAAAATAAAGCCGAGTCAGCGGGGTGAGTTGGAGATCACCACTGTAAATAAATCCTATTTAGACCGGGGATTATTAAATGTTGAGTTACTAGGGAGGGGCTATGCATGGCTAGATACAGGTACTCATGATTCGATGTTGGAAGCCTCCAATTTTATTCAGACAATAGAGAAAAGGCAAGGCCTTAAAATAGCTTGTTTGGAGGAAATTGCATGGAGAAAGGGGTATATTACTAAAGAGGAAATACAGCAAATAGCCCTAGAGTATAAAAATAATGAATATGGTGACTATTTGAAAAAAATAACAATAAGTGAAATTGACTTGTAACTACTCATTCTGGCCAATTTTACATTTTCTTTAAGATATCAAAGCATGCGTCTAAATTTAGAAATAGTATCTTTGCCGCTGATTTATAAAATTTTATAATTGATGCACAAAGAACAATTTAATCAATTGAGTTCTTCAAAAATATTAGTTACCGGGGGTGCCGGGTTTATTGGATCCAATCTTTGCGAGAAACTATTAGAGCTTGGCGCAAACGTAATTTGCCTGGACAATTTTTCGACCGGCAAAAGAGAAAATCTATTTGCTGTAATAAATAATCCCAACTTTACCTTAATTGAAGGAGATATCCGTAACCTGGAAACCTGCGCTAAAGCCTCAAAAGGTGTTAATTATATTTTACACCAGGCTGCTTTAGGCTCTGTTCCACGTTCATTAAAAGATCCCATTACAACCAATGAGGTTAATGTTTCAGGATTTTTAAATATGCTGGTTGCCGCCAGAGACGCCAAGGTAAAACGCTTTGTGTATGCGGCAAGTTCCTCTACTTATGGGGATTCAGAGAATCTTCCAAAAGTGGAAGATGTGATTGGGAAACCGCTATCTCCATATGCAATTACCAAATATGTGAACGAATTATATGCTGATATTTTTAAAAGCGCATATGATCTTGATACTATAGGCCTTAGATATTTTAATGTTTTTGGTAGGAAACAGGATCCTAATGGTGCGTATGCCGCGGTAATTCCAAAATTTGTAATTCAGTTAATGCGTCACGAATCTCCGGTTATAAATGGTGACGGCACTTATTCCCGTGATTTTACTTATATAGATAATGTGATCCAGATGAATCTTCTGGCGATCACTTCTGAAAATAAGGAAGCGGTTAACCAGGTATATAATACTGCCGTTGGCGATCGAACAAATTTGTTGGAACTTACGACGCTTTTAAAGGAGTATTTATCTAAATATGATCCCGAAATCGCAGAGGTTGATATCAAGCACGGACCAAACCGCGCCGGTGATATTCCACATTCATTAGCCTCCATAGAGAAAGCCCAGACATTGCTGGGATATGAACCTGAGTTCGAAATAAAAAAGGGCTTGAAAGAAGCGGTTGATTGGTATTGGAAGAATCTAAAGTGACAGGGAAAACTTGGAGTAGGGAAACAGGGAGACCTGGTGAAAAGGAAACTTGGTGAAGAGGAGAAAGGGAGACTTGGGGTTAAAAATATAGAAATTGGAAAAAATACGGACTCATAAAGATTTAAGGGTGTATCAGGCTTCTTTTGAAGCTGGGATGGAAGTATTTATAATCTCGAAAACATTTCCTAAGGAGGAGGTCTATTCTTTGACCAATCAAATTCGTCGTTCTTCTCGGTCGGTTTCGGGTAATTTAGCGGAAGCCTGGAGGAAACGCAGATACCCAAAATCTTTTGTTTCTAAATTATCCGATGTAGAAGGGGAAGCTGCAGAAACGCAGGTTTGGCTGGATTATGCCTTGGCTTGCCAATATATAAATGAAGAGCAACATTCGCCGTTAATTAAAAAATACGATTCCATTTTAGGAATGACGGTAACAATGATTACAAACCATGATAAATGGACTTTGTAAAAATAATATTATTAAGAAACAGGTAAGAATATCATGAACAAGAATAATAACTTTTCTAAGGAAAACCCCCAGTCCCAAAGTCCCCAAGGCTCCGAGTCCCCCTCTCCGAGGATAGCAGTAATAGGCTTAGGCTACGTTGGGCTGCCCCTGGCAAGACTTTTTGCAACCAAATACCCCGTAATTGGATTTGACATTAATCAGAGTAGAGTTGATGAACTTAAAAATGGTCATGACAGCACCCTCGAGGTTGAAGATGATCTTTTAAGATCTTCTTTAGTTGAAAAGCCTTCTAATGACAACGGACTTTATTGTTCTACCAGTCTGGATGATATTAAAGACTGTAATTACTATATCATTACCGTCCCAACGCCTGTAGATAAGAATAATCGTCCTGACCTAACTCCATTATATAAGAGCAGTGAAAGTGTTGGGAAAGTCCTCAAAAAAGGAGATATCGTGATTTATGAATCCACTGTGTACCCGGGGGTTACTGAGGATGAATGTGTGCCCGTACTTGAAAAAGTGAGCGGACTCAAATTCAACGAAGATTTTTTTGCAGGCTATTCTCCTGAAAGAATAAATCCGGGTGATAAAGAGCATACGGTGGAGAAGATATTGAAGGTTACTGCTGGTTCTACTCCGGAGATTGGAAAGAAGGTAGATGATCTTTATTCTCAGGTCATCACTGCCGGTACACACCTGGCACCTACCATTAAAGTTGCAGAGGCCGCGAAAGTGATTGAAAATTCGCAAAGGGATATCAATATTGCTTTTGTAAATGAATTGGCAAAAATATTCAATATGATGGATATTGATACTCAGGACGTGCTTGAAGCAGCGGGTACAAAATGGAACTTTTTGCCATTTAAGCCGGGCCTCGTTGGGGGACATTGTATTGGAGTAGATCCCTATTATTTAGCACAAAAAGCCCAGGAATTGGGTTATCATCCAGAAATTATTCTTGCAGGAAGAAGAATGAATGATTCTATGGGGCAATATGTAGCTTCTGAAGTTGTTAAGCTAATGCTGCAAAATGATCAAAAAGTAAAGGGGGCAAATATCCTTGTGCTGGGCATAACTTTTAAAGAAAATTGTCCTGATGTACGGAATACCAAGGTTGTTGATGTTATAAAGAATTTGAAAGAGTACGGCACCAATGTTACAATTTTTGACCCATTAGCCAACCCGGCAGAAGTAAAACACGAATATGGCTTAATTACGACGAGATCCGCGCCGTCTGAAACTTTTGATGCTGTTGTATTATCAGTTTCGCATCACGAATTTTTACAATTAGATCTGGATAAATTTAAGAACGGAAGTACGGTGGTATATGATGTTAAAGGCGTTCTTGGGGAAAAATGCGATAAAAAACTTTAAGTCGGGGAATCGGGATTGGTTAGTCCGTGATTCGTTGATTCAAGAATCAAGACTCATTATTTCAGAATCCTCTTTTCCTGAATTGTAGTGCGGCACTAAGGAGCTAACACGTTTAAGAACTGACGAACGATTTGACGAACTAACGAAATAACAAAAAATGAAAATCAAGAATATATGCTGCATTGGCGCCGGTTACGTAGGAGGCCCTACAATGGCAGTAATCGCTCAGAAATGTCCTGAGATAAAAGTTACCGTAGTAGACATCAATGAAAAAAGAATAGCTGCCTGGAATGATGATGATGTGAATAACATTCCCATCTATGAACCCGGACTTTCGGAAATTGTTGGTGAAGCAAGAGGAAGAAACCTTTTCTTTTCTACAAATGTTGACGAGGCAATTGACCAGGCCGATATGATCTTTATTTCGGTAAATACCCCCACCAAAACCTATGGAATAGGGAAAGGGATGGCGGCCGATTTAAAATTTATTGAATTGTGTGCACGCCAGATCGCAAGGGTTTCAAAAAATGATAAAATAGTAGTAGAAAAATCGACGCTTCCCGTTAGAACGGCTGAGGCTTTAAAAAATATTCTGGATAATACAGGTAACGGTGTGAACTACCAGATACTTTCGAATCCTGAATTTTTAGCCGAAGGTACCGCAGTTCAGGATCTTTTAAACCCGGACAGGGTACTTATAGGTGGCGATATAGCTTCTGAGAAAGGAAAAGAAGCAGTGCAGGCCCTTGTAGATGTTTATGCTACCTGGATACCACAGAAAAACATCCTAACAACGAACGTGTGGTCATCTGAATTGTCTAAATTGACAGCAAACGCATTTTTAGCCCAACGGGTTTCCAGTATTAATGCCATGTCTCAATTATGTGAAGTAACAGGAGCTGATGTAGATGAAGTTGCCCGGGCAGTGGGGAAGGATTCCAGAATTGGTCCAAAATTCTTACAGTCCTCTGTAGGTTTTGGGGGTTCATGTTTTCAAAAGGATATTTTGAACCTGGTTTATATTTCAAAATCATTTGGTTTAAATGAGGTGGCCGATTACTGGGAGCAGGTGATAATAATGAACAATCATCAAAAAAGAAGATTTGCAGGGAAAATAGTTAAGACGCTATATAATACCGTAGCGGGTAAGAGGATTGCCATCCTTGGATGGGCCTTTAAAAAAGATACCAATGACACTAGGGAATCCGCCGCAATTTATGTTACAGATTACCTTCTGAATGAACAGGCAGATATTGTTGTTTATGATCCTAAAGTGAGAAAAGAGCAGATATATGCAGATCTTGAATATTTAGGTACACATAGTTTGGAGGAGATCAAAGAACGGGTAACTATTGTTTCTTCTGCTTTGGATGCTTCCAAAGATGCACATGCCGTTGCCGTGCTTACGGAATGGGATGAATTTAAAAAATTGGATTGGGAGACAGTTTATAAAGGAATGCTCAAACCGGCCTTTCTTTTTGACGGAAGAAGAATTCTGGAAAGTAAAACAAAGGTAGGAATAGGGTTTGAATTTTATGCAATTGGAAGTTAATATGAAAGTTTTAGTCACTGGAGCCGCGGGATTTATTGGATTTCATTTATCTAAAAGATTAGTAAAGGAAGGTTATGAAGTCGTGGGATTAGATAATATTAATGATTATTATGATCCGGGGTTAAAGTTTGATAGGCTCGAAGAATTAGGTGTTCATAAGATTGAGGCTGAAAGCTTTAATCAAATTTGTTCCAGTGATACGTTTTCAAATTTTCAATTTATACGATTAAATTTAGAAGATCGGGAAAATCTTCCCCACCTTTTTAAAAAGCACCAGTTTGATAAAGTTATAAACCTAGCAGCACAAGCCGGAGTACGCTATAGTTTGGAAAATCCTGAGGCATATATAGATAGTAATGTGGTTGGGTTTTTAAATATATTAGAATGCTGCAGAAATAACCAGATAAAACATTTGGTATATGCGAGTAGTTCAAGTGTTTATGGTGAAAACGAAAAAGTGCCTTTTAGTACCGAGGACAATGTAGATAATCCAATAAGTTTATACGCTGCTACAAAAAAAAGCAATGAATTAATGGCTTATACTTATAGTCATTTGTATGGATTCAAAACTACGGGTATAAGATTCTTCACCGTATATGGTCCGTGGGGAAGACCAGATATGGCTATGTTTCTGTTCACAGATGCTATTTTAAATAAAAAACCTATAAAGGTTTTTAATAATGGAAACCTTGAAAGAGACTTTACTTATATAGATGATATTGTCGAAGGAGTCTTTAAAATAATTCATAAAAACGTTAGTGAAATTCCAGATAAATCTGCCCTTTATAATATAGGAAACAGTAAACCTGTAAAATTGATGGAATTTATAGCAGAAATTGAAAATCAAACAGGTCTTGAAGCGAGGAAAGTAATGTTGCCTATGCAACCAGGTGATGTTTCCAGAACTTGGGCAGATGTTAATTTGCTGAAAAAAGACTATAATTATATTCCCACAACTTCCGTGAAAAAGGGTGTGGAACACTTCATAATTTGGTTTAGAAGTTATTATAAGTATGATATTATTAATTAAATGTGCGTAGGTAATTCAAAAGAAGTAAAGTATCTAATTGACCCATTCATACTCCTTTAAATATTCAAAATGTCATTAAGAAATCAGGCCACAGCAGGCATTTTTTGGACATTTGCGCAACAATTTGGTCAACAGATTGTACTATTCTTTGTATCCACTATATTGGCAAGGTTGCTTTTGCCAGAAGAGTTTGGATATATTGGAATGATAGCAATATTTGTTTCAGTAGGAACGTCACTATTAAAAGGTGGATTAACTCATTCGTTGATCCGGAGTAAGGATTTGGAGGAAGATGATTATTCCACTGTGTTTTATTATAATCTTGCAGCAAGTATACTTATCTATATATTAATTTATTTTGCTGCACCGTATGTTTCTGGTTTTTATGGATATCCCATTTTAACTCCTATAATTAGATGGTATTGTCTAAGTTTTATTTTGTTTGCCTTTTCGGCGGTGCAGGAAGCAAAATTAACAAAGGAAATGAATTTTAAGATTCAAACTATAATTTCCATACCATCAGTAATTATAGGAGGTATTGTAGGTATTGGCTTAGCCTACTCGGGATATGGAGTTTGGAGTATTGTTTGGAATCAGTTAATTACCGCATTAGTAAGGAGTATTCAATTATGGATTTATTCTAAATGGGCTCCGGGATTAATTTTCAATTTTTTAAAATTCAAAGAACATTTAAAATTCGGTTATAAAATAACATTATCCTCCCTTTTGGAAAATATCTTTAATAATCTCTACGTTATTATAATTGGAAAATATTTTTCAGCCGGACAGGTGGGGTTTTATACCAGAGCTGATACCATGAAAAATCTCCCCGTAAATAATATCACCTTGGCATTGAACAAGGTAACATTTCCCTTATTTGCTGAGATTCAACATGATAATGAAAGATTAAAAAGAGTGTATAAACAATTAATGAAAATGTCTGTTTATGTCGTGGCACCCTTAATGATTTTTTTGATAATTATGGCTGAACCGGTTTTTAGGTTCTTATTCACTGAGAAATGGTTGCCGGCTGTGCCATATTTTCAAATATTATGTATATCAGGGATTTTATATCCTATTCAAGGATATAATGCTAATGTTTTATTAGTGAAAGGGAAAAGTGATACGCATTTAAAATTAACGGTCTTTAATAAAATTTTGTTAGTTATTGGAATCCTAATTGGAATTCAATTTGGAATTATTGGATTACTCTATGCGCAGGTTTTTTTATCTGTCGTTACTTTTTTTATCTATGCCCATCATACAGATAAAGTTATTGGATATTCATCCTTTCAACAGGTTATTGATATATTGCCAATAATTTTATTGTCTTTACTACCTGGGATTCTTGTATATTTAATTAATCTAAACCTTGAAGAGGAACCCGATTGGTTAAGGATAATAACGGGAGCAGGAGGTGGAATTATTCTCTATATTGGAATTAGTTATATTTTAAAAATTAAAAGTTATAATGATATAATTGACATTGTATTTAAAAAACAGAAAATAGGTATTTCTAAAGACTAGTTTTTTAAGGATTTTGTCATAACCAAATTTTATAAATATTTTATCAAATTAAAATGAATTTAAATAATAAATCTATTCTCATTACAGGAGGTACAGGTTCGCTAGGAAAAGCCTTAACACAACATTTGTTAGAAACTGGAACAGAATTAAAAAAACTTGTGATATTTTCAAGGGATGAGCAAAAGCAGTTTGAAATGGCGCAGGAATATCCTCAGGACCAATATCCTCAGTTGCGATTTTTTATTGGTGACGTTAGAGATGAGGCGAGAGTTAAAAGGGCTTTAAAAGGAATTGACTACGTTATTCACGCCGCTGCTATGAAACATGTTCCAATTGCCGAATATAATCCAATGGAATGTGTAAAAACTAATATCATGGGTGCTGAAAATATTATTAATGCCTGTCTTGAAACCGAAGTAAGCAGAGTGGTTGCTTTATCCACAGACAAGGCTGCAGCACCTATTAACCTTTATGGAGCTACTAAATTGGCTTCAGATAAATTATTTGTCGCTGCTAATAATATTACTGGGTGGAATCCAATTAAATTTTCGGTGGTGCGCTATGGAAACGTTATGGGCTCCAATGGGTCCGTTATTCCATTTTTTCTTAAGAAGAAAAAAGAAGGTGTACTTCCAATTACCGATCCTACCATGACAAGATTTAATATTTCCTTACAGGGAGGTGTAGATATGGTCATGCATGCCTTAGAACACGCCTGGGGTGGAGAAATCTTTGTTCCAAAAATACCATCTTATAAAATCACAGATGTTGCCGAGGCCATAGGCCCGGAGTGTGAAAAACCGGTGGTGGGCATCCGTCCGGGTGAAAAAATTCACGAAGAAATGATAACTTCATCTGACTCATATAATACCTATGATTTAGGTAAATATTATACCATTTTACCTGCTACACATAAATGGAAAAAAGAAGAATATATTGAACATTTTAAGGCTAAAAAGGTAAAACCCGGATTTCAATACAACTCAGGTGAGAATGAGGATTGGGAGAGTATTGATGATCTAAGAAAATTAATAAAGGAACACGTTGATCCTACTTTTGAAGTATAGTTTATGAGTAATTCAATTCCATACGGTCGTCAAAATATTACTGAAGAAGATATCGAAGCAGTTGTAAGTACCTTGAAATCTGATTATCTAACCCAAGGTCCCAAAATTTCTGAATTTGAAGATGCTTTCGCAAAATATGTTGGTAGCAAATATGCAGTTGCAGTTGCCAATGGAACAGCAGCATTACATTTATGTGCGCTTGCATTAGGTGTAAAACAAGGTGATAAAGTAATTACAACACCAATAACTTTTGCAGCATCAGCGAATTGTGTTCGGTATTGTGGGGGTGAGGTGGTTTTTGCTGACATTGATCCTGAGACTTATTTATTGGACATAAATAAGGTAAGAACTTTACTGGAAGCCTCTCCCCAAGGAACATATAAAGGAATAATACCGGTAGATTTTGCCGGTAGAGCAGTTGATCTCGAAGCATTCAAAAAACTTGCAGATCAATATGATTTATGGATTATTGAAGATGCCTGTCATGCCCCGGGAGGTTATTTTAAAGATTCCCGGGGGCAACAACAATTATGCGGCAATGGAATATTTGCAGAGCTTGCAATCTTTTCCTTTCATCCCGTAAAACATATCGCCAGTGGGGAAGGAGGTATGATAACTACCAATGATGAAGATCTTTACAAAAAACTACTTCAACTGCGAACTCATGGGATCGTAAAAAGTGAAAACCTTTATAAAAACTCCATATCATTTGCAGGTGGGGAGGATAATTATCCGGGGTGGTATATGGAAATGCAGGATCTTGGTTTTAATTACCGGTTAACAGATTTTCAGGCTGCTTTAGGTTTAAGTCAACTAAAGAGAGCCGAAGAAGGTTTGGAAAGAAGGAGGGAAATTGCGAAACATTATTATCAAGCATTTGAAGGAAAAAACTTTATTAAAAGTCAATCTGGAATAGTAGAAGGACATGCCTATCATTTATATGTTATTGAGGTAAAAGACCGTTTAGGACTTTATAATTATTTACGTGAGAATAATATTTATGCACAAATACATTACATTCCTTGTCATCTAATGCCCTATTATAGAGAATTTGGATGGAAAGAAGGTGATATGCCCTTTGCTGAAATTTATTATCAAAACTGTATCAGTTTACCTATGTATCCAACATTAAGGGTTAAAGAACAGAACTTTGTTTTAGATAAGATAAAATCTTACTATGAATGATTTTAGACATAAGATTGGGCTTGGCAGTGTTCAATTCGGTATCTCTTATGGAATTTCAAATACGCACGGAAAGACATCTCCCAAAGAGGTGGAAAAGATTCTGGACATAGCTTCTTCAAAATCCATAAATGTCATAGATACAGCTTCTTCATATGGAACTGCTGAACAGATTTTAGGAAATTTACACAAAGGAAGATTTGATATTATTTCCAAATTTATGCCTACTCAAACTAATGGATCTATTAGTTTCCAGCTGGAGAAATCCCTTTATAACTTAAAAGTAGATTATTTGTATGGATATATGGCCCATAGACCTGCCTTACTTGAGGGAAGAGATTGGGAGGAGTTGCAGCTTTTAAAAAAGGAAGGAAGAATTAAAAAGATTGGATTTTCATTTAATAATCCTAAGGAATTTGAAAAACTAAAAAATTCCGGATTTATTCCAAATGTTGTTCAGGTTCCGTTCAATTATTTCGATACAAGATTTAAAGATCTTTTGATAGAATTAAAAGCTGAAGGATGTGAAGTACATACACGATCTACATTTTTACAAGGTTTGTTTTTTATGAATCCTGAAAACTTAGTTGCATACTTCAATAAATTCAAATCTCATATTAATTTTCTTCAATCTACATATGGAAATAATTTACAAACCGCCTTACTAGAATTTGTTTTACGACAAGATTTTATTGATAAGGTAATTATTGGTGTAGAAAATGTAAAACAATTAGAGAAGAACATAAATTCCTCTTTAAAAATTGAACCCTTAAATGATTCTCCATATTTTCCTGAGAATATATTAATGCCAGTTAATTGGCCAAAAAATTGAAGATGGTTTTTACTTTTGATTTAAAGGATAAAGTCGTTATAATTACCGGTGGTTATGGGTATTTAGGAAAGGCTATTGTTACAAGTTTATTATTACATAATGCCAAGGTATTTGTTTTAGGCCGGGATAGGAAAAAATATGAAGCAGCTTTTTTAAAGAAAAACAAGTTAGATGAAAACCTGAATTTCCAGTTCTGTGATGTTTCTGATGCTAAAAGTATTGAATCAGCTTTTCAGAAAATTTTCGAGAAGGAAAGTAAAATAGATGTGTTAATTAACAACGCCTTTTATAGCAAAGGTCAGTCTCCTGAACACATGAATGATGAGGAATGGAATTTTGGGATTGATGGAACATTGACTAGTTTATTTAAGTGTATTAGATCAATAATCCCTTATTTCAAACAAGCAACAAAAGGGAAAATTATTAATGTTTCCTCAATGTATGGTTTAGTAGCTCCAAATTTTGAAATTTATGAAGAATATCCTTCCTATTTAAATCCCCCTCATTACGGGGCAGCTAAAGCAGGAGTTATACAATTAACCAAGTATTACGCCTCTTATTTAGGGAAATATGATGTTCAGGTGAATTCGGTAACCCCAGGACCATTTCCTTCGGTGAATGTACAGAAAGCTGAAGGCTTCATTAATGCTTTAAAAAAGAATACCTTATTGGATAGAATTGGGAAACCTGAAGATCTGGCAGGGGCTTTTATTTACCTTGCTTCGGATGCTTCAAATTTTATGACTGGACAAAATATGATTATTGATGGAGGATGGACTTCTAAATAATAAAGTTGGCTTTATAATACAGGCTCGGATGAAATCTACAAGATTGCCGGGAAAAATTCTAATGCCACTTCCCCTGGGGGGACTTTACCATTATTAGGTTGGATTACAAATGCTTTAAAAAATTCAATTTACTATAAATCTATTTTTGTAGCCACATCAACAGAAACCGAGAATGATGAATTGATGAAATTTGCTCGACAGTATGAGGTTCATATTTTTAGAGGTTCGGAAGATGATGTCTTCAGTAGATTTAATTTAATAGCAAGGAATAACGATTTTGACACAATAATAAGGCTTACGGGTGATAATCCCATTTTGGATATTAAGGTTTTGGATAATGCAATTGATTATCATCTTTCTTCTGGTGCCCAATATACAATAACCAAAGGTTTGCCAATTGGGATGAATTTTGAGATCATTGATGTAAATTCATTTATTAATATTGATCCGGATAGTTTAACCATAGAAGAGAAGGAACACGTAACTCTTCATATGAGAAGTTCCGGAAATTTCAATATACGTGAATATATACCATATCCAAATATTGATTATAATAAAATAAGATTAACTATTGATTATCCCACCGATTTTATTGTAGTTTCTTGTCTTATTTCAATCGGTGAATATTTAAACATGAAACCCGGTTTGGGACTTATTGATTATTGTATTAAAAATTACCCATGGTTATTTGAGGTGAACCAACAAAATCATCAAAAAACCAATTATAAAAATTTGCAGGAAGAATGGGTAAGAGCTGAACCTATTCTGGAAAAATTTGAATTTAAGAGGATAATCTCTCTGTTAAAAGAAAAAGTTTGATGAAATATAAAATATTAAATTCACAAAAATTTTCTAAAGGCGATTATTCTATCGTTCCAATTCGATTAGAGGATCGTTATGAAATAATGAAATGGCGTAATGAGCAAATGTATCATCTGCGGCAAAATGAAGTTCTTACACCAAATAAACAGGATATTTATTTTGAATCGGTGGTTTCAGAGTTATTTGAAAAAGAAAAACCGGGCCAAATATTATTTTCCTATCTGGAAGGAGAAAAATGCATTGGATATGGAGGGTTGGTGCATATTAACTGGATTGATAAAAATGCTGAAATTTCATTTATAATGAATACAGAATTAGAAAAAATTCATTTTGATTTTCATTGGGAAAAGTTTCTGTATTTGATTGAAAAAGTTGCATTCATGGAATTGGAACTCCATAAAATATTTACTTATGCCTTTGATATTCGTCCCCATCTATACATTGCAATAGAGAAATGCGGATTTCAATTTGAGGCAGAGTTAAAAGAGCATTGTTATTTTCAGAATCAATTTAAAAGTGTTAAGATTCATTCTAAAATTAATTCATTTAAAGGTTTAAAATTACATCTGGCGACCTCCTCCGATGTGGAGAGAACATTTGAATGGGCAAATGATATGATGGTAAGAAAATATTCCTTCAAAAATGATCCAATTTTGTGGGATAATCATAAGGAATGGTTCAATGAGAAAATAAACTCCTCCAATTGCGCTTATTATATTTTGAGGTTAAATGAGCAATGCATTGGATCCATCCGGTTTGATTTAGAAAATAATAAAGCAAAAATCAACTATCTTATTGACCCTGATTTTACTGGAAAGGGTTTAGGTACTAAAATTCTAGAGGGAGGAATGGAAAAATTAAAAATGGAAAAGCCCTCTATTAAGCTGGTTTATGGATATGTATTTAAAGACAATAGAGCGTCCATAAAAATTTTTGAAAATTTAGGATTTAAAATGATCTCAGAAAAGGGGAACGATTTAAAATTTGAAAAAGATATTAAATGAAAATTGAAAATAAAGAAATTGGAAATGATTCATCTGTATTTATAATTGCAGAATTATCAGCCAACCACAACGGAAGCCTTGAAATAGCTTTGGAAACTGTCAAGGCAGCCAAAAGGGCCGGCGCAGATTGTATTAAACTTCAAACCTATACTGCAGATACAATAACTATAGATTCGCGAAAAGAGGATTTCTTAATTAAAGGTACGATTTGGGAAGGGAAGAATTTATATGAACTATACAAGGAAGCTTACACCCCCTGGGAATGGCACAAGGAAATATTTGAATTAGCAGAAGCAGAAGGTTTGGTATGTTTTTCCTCTCCCTTTGACAAAACCTCGGTGGATTTTCTGGAAGATTTAAATGCTCCTGCGTATAAAATTGCCTCCTTTGAAATTACAGATATTCCTTTAATTGAATATGTAGCTTCCAAAGGAAAGCCTGTTATCATTTCTACCGGTATTGCCGAAATGGAAGATATAGATTTAGCTCTGGATGCCTGTCATAGAATGGGAAATCAGAATATTGCATTATTAAAATGCACCTCATCATATCCCGCTCCTATTGAGGAAGCCAATATGCTCATGGTGAAAGACTTAGCGGAACGCTATGGTGTTATTTCAGGATTGTCAGATCATACAATTGGAAGCACTGTTCCAATTGTTGCTACTGCAATGGGGGCTAAAATTATTGAAAAACATTTTATTCTGGATAAATCATTAGGTGGCCCGGACGCTTCTTTTTCTATGGATGAGCATGAATTTACTGAAATGGTTAAAGCAGTACGGCAAGCAGAGAAAGCAATTGGAAAAGTAGAATATTCTCTTACCGAGAAGCAGAAGAAAGGGAAAGATTTTAGCAGATCATTATATGTAGTAGAAGATATTAAAGCAGGAGACTTAATAACCGAAAAAAACGTAAGGAGTATTAGGCCCGGTTTTGGTTTACATCCAAAGTTTTTACAGAAAATATTAGGTAAAAAGTTTTTAAGGGATATGCCAAAAGGAAGTAGAGTCACACTAAATGGTATTAAATAACTATAAAAAATTTTGATTAAATTCTCCCACAGTGATATTAATAATTTGCTTTATTCTGCCTTAAGAAGCAAAAAGCATTTGAGGATAAGACGCAAATCATATTTTAAAAGGGCATTAAAACTCATTTATTTATATCTCACAGTTTCTGCCGATAAATATCCCACTAATAAAAAGATAATATTAAATTATCTCAATAAAAGTTATATAGATTTTTCGGATATTAGACTTAAGGAGGATTTCAAATTTGATTTGAAAGAATCTCAAGTAAAGCCGCTGTTTATCGTAGAGTTTCTACTTATAATTTCTTTTTTATTAAATGTTCAATTTATTCATAAAATTCTATTTAATGCGGCCGCCCGCATTACTATAAATGTGATTAAAACAAGAAACATTCAATCTGTCATTTGTGGTCATCCTGATCTGTTAATTTCTTTTATGGGATTTTGTTTAAAAGAATGCCAAAAGGAGGTAATTACTATACAGCATGGCATTTACAACTTAACCTCTTATGAAGTATTATGGTGGGAAAAGGAAGTAGCTACTAAAATTATTTTATACGGGGAAGATTTTAAAGATTTATATATCTCTCAAGGGGTAAGAAGAGAAAAAATCTTTATAGGTAATCCATATTTTGGAAGTATTATAAATCCAATTGACAATAAAAATGTCAATCTTCTATTTAGAAATAAAAAAGTTATATTTCTGGGACAACAGCTTTATAAAATAAGCGATTCTGTTTATGAGGGATATAATGATTTTTTAAATAATTTCATTCTTTTCTTCGAACATATGAATGTTGAAGTATTTTATAAGCCCCACCCCCGGGAGGAGCTTAATAAAAGCTTGAGTCCATCGAATTTTTCTAAACTTAAAATATTTAGAGGAAAAGGGAAACCAAAGGAATTATATAGTGATTTTGATTTTTACTATTCCGTCAATTCATCAATTCTTATAGAACTTTATCTTCAAAGAAAAATTTGTTTTCAGGTAGATATTCCTATTGATGATTTTAATTACGATATTTTCAAGGATTATACTGGTATTCCTTTGGTAAACATAAATAATCTGCAAGAACACCTTCACTCAAAGGAATATAGTTTTTTTTATGATCCTTCCTATCTCAATATCAGGCAGGATTATAATAAATATATGGTAGACCTTATTTATAGGATAATAAATCCAGCCAGAATTAATTGAAATAACCCCAATCATTAATAGTTTGGATATTTAATTTATGTACACAGTACTCTATCTTATTGATTCACTTCAAACCGGGGGCGCAGAAAAAAGCCTGGTTACAATCGCTTCTAAAATTAAAAATTTAAAGCCCGTATTTGTTTATGTATACGATGGAAATTTACTCGAAAAAAAATTAAGGGAACATGAGATTGAAGTTTATTCCTTAAATATCGAAAGAGAATACCATTTTACGAAAGCTGTTGAAGCACTATTACCTCTGGTAAAAAAAATTAATCCAGATATCATACATTCTACCCTATTTAATTCTGATATCATAGCGAGAAAATTAAAAAAACGGTACCCGGTAATACTAATTAACAGTTTTGTCAATAATTCCTATCTTCAGGAGAGATATAAAAAATTATCCTGGTTTAATAAAGTCAAACTTTTTGCTTTTCAGCAATATGACCGGTTTAGCGCATCAAATGTTGACCTTTTTATTTCAAATTCAGAGGCGATAAAAGTAAGCAATGCTTCAGCTCTTAAAGTTTCACTTGATAAAATAAAGGTAATCCACAGGGGAAGAGATTTAAGCATATATGAAGATATTGAAACCTCTCAATTGTATAATCTTCGATCTGAATTAAGTCTGTCGAAGGAGACCATTCTGCTTAATGTTGGCAGGCTGCTGGAGCGCAAGGGCCAGATGGATCTATTAATTGCGTTTAAGGAATTAACAAATTCTACAAATAATATCAAACTTCTAATTGCTGGAGAAGGCCCTTACGAGACTACACTTAGGGAATATATTTCGGCAAATGGCTTGGATGAAAAAGTCCTCCTTCTGGGTAATAGAGCAGATATACCCCAATTATTAAACCTCGCCGATTTTTTCGTTTTCCCTAGTTGGTTTGAAGGATTACCAGGTTCCCTTATTGAAGCCATGATGGCGGGTCTTCCTATTATAGCCTCAGATATTCCGGAAAATCTGGAGTGCGTCACTCAGGAAAGTGCCGTGATTTTCAAAAAGGGGAATTCTTTAGATTTGCTACAAAAAATAAATTGGGCTTTGGAGAATAGAGACAAAATGGTTGACAAAGCAAAAACGGGAAAGGAGCTTGCACGGAAAAAGTTTGATATAAATTTGATAGTGGAAGAATACGAAGCTACCTATTTAAACCTAATTAAAAATAATAGTATATTACCATCCAAATCTATTTTTTAATTCTTAACCAGTATGTTCTCCAAACCCATTCGGGCAGATCTTAACCGCTATAGCTCCTCCTCGCGAAACAGGGATTATTTTAAAGCTATTTTCACCCATCCTGGAGCAAGATTTATGTTTCTATATAGGAAATGCCAGGATCATAGCAATAAAACTATTCCTGGGATTTTTTATAGGGTATGGCTATTCTATTTAACAAGAAATCATAGCGTAGAAATACCTCATGCCTGTTCAATAGGGGAAGGATTATATATGGGACATTTTAAAGCCATAATTATTAATCAAAATGCCCGGATTGGTAATAATTGTAATATTAGTCAGGGTGTTACTATAGGACGTGAAAGCCGTGGCAAAAGAATAGGTAGCCCTGTGATTGGAAACCGGGTTTTAATTGGTCCAAACTCAATTGTAGTGGGAAATATTCAAGTGGGAGATGATGTCTTAATTGCCCCTCTTACGTTTGTAAATTTTGATGTGCCTGCTAATTCTGTGGTAATGGGAAGTCCCGGAAAGATTATTTCTGATAAAGGAAGTATGGGTTATATTAAAAAAATATTAGTGGAATAGTGTTTGAATGTGTAAAAGAGCTAAATAAGTGTTAGGCATGGAAGTGAAGGATTCTAAAATGACTGTTATAATGCCTGTATATAACCGGGGTAATATTGTAAAAAAATCCGTTGACAGTGTTCTTGATCAAACATTTAAGAACTTTGAACTATTGATAATTGATGACTGTTCCACAGATGATACCTGGGAGGTAATTACTTCTTTTAAAGACCCGAGGATAAAAAGTTATAAATTGGCCAAAAATTCCGGTGCTGCCGCAGCCCGAAATTATGGTATAGATAAATCCACAAGTAATTATATATGCTTTTTAGATAGTGATGATACGTTGGAAAGAGATTTTTTAAAAACTTCCCTTGATGTTCTCCGGGATACTCCTCCCAGGGTGGGTTTCATGTGGACTGGTAGAAATATAATCACGGGTGACGACCATCAACCTCAATCTTGGCGACCTTCCGGGGTTTCCTCTTATCAAATCTTCTTAAAGCATATCAGAATAGGTACAGGGGCAGGAATAACCATAAAAAAACAAGTTTTTGATAAATGTGGTAATTTTAATGAAAATCTTCCCGCTGCAGAAGATACAGAGTTTTTTTTCAGGATTTCACAGCAATTCGATTTTACATATACTGACAGGTGTCTGATAAATATTTATAAAAGTGGATCCAGCCGTTTATCAAGAAGCTACAAAAGTATAGCTATAGCATATAATTCTTTTTTAAAAGATCATTTTGGAGAGATTGATAAAGATCCTGAATTAAAAAGAATTTATTATTATAAAATGATGTGGTTAAATTTTCATATCCCTGATCCTGACAGGGCTAAGGAATATTATAATAAAATTCCAAGCGATTCAATTTTGGATAGTGTCAAAATACAATTTATATACGGCATTTATAAATTTTTACCTTTAGAATATGCATCCTATATTCACGGCAAATTTTCTTCTTAATTAATTAAAATTAAATAAAATTTTAACTGTGTTAAAAGTATTGGTATATCATAAAATTGATAATCCTGTCAATTTTGAAAAACACTTAGTTTATTTACAGGCCAATTATACTTTAATATCTATTAATGAAATTTTAAAATTTAAAGATAAAAACACCAATACACAAAAGCCTCCTTTACTAATCACCTTTGATGATGGTGATCTTACTATATATAATAATGCTTTCCCAATTTTAAAAAGATATAAAATACCAGCCGTTATATTTGTAATATCTGGTTTAATAGGAACGCAAGAGCCTTTTTGGTGGGATGAAATAACCTATTATAATAATACAAATGGAAATTCTAATGCAATGATTTGGGAGGTGAAGAAATGGCCAAATAAAAAAAGAATAAATTTTATTGACCAGTTAAAATTAAATTCTTCAATTCAGGAATTAAAATATCCCCAATTAACTTACGATCATCTTTACGAAATGCAGGCTGAAGGGATAGATATAGCAAATCATTCTCATACGCATCCCTTATTTGACAGGTGTACCCCTATCGAATTAAAACAAGAAATGACAACATCCATGGAAATATTGAAAAAAGAAAATTTTCTATATGATATTTTCGCATATCCAAATGGGAATTTTTCCACTAAAAGTGAAGCGGTAATCAAAAAAGCGGGAATAAGAATGGCGTTTCTCTTTGATCATAAAATAAACATTAATCTGGATAATCCACTCCGAATTTCCAGACTTATTGTGGATGATACCACACCCCTTTGGAAATTCAGGTTTATTCTTAGTGGGTACCATAGCAAAGTGTTGCCTTTACGGAGAAAAATTTCAAAATTATTATCAGGGTTGCGAATGGTCTAAATCATCTACCCTTTTAAGCTTTTCTCAGGCAGGATTAACTTTTTATATTACACGAGTCTTATGATCACATACAGAGATTTGGATTACAGTAAAGATATACCTGAAGTTGTTAAACTTATTAATGACAATCTGGATCCTGATTATACAAGTGATTCCCTTTTATGGAAACATTTTCATAATCCTTTTGGACGCTCAATTTCCATAGTAGCTTTAGATAAGGATCGGATTGTTGCGGTTGTATTTTATATGCGGTATAATTTCCAAAATAATAAAGGAAAAATAATTAGAACTATCCGGCCCCTTGATGTGTGTACAGATATAACACAACGTGGAAAAGGTTTATTTAAAATACTTCTTGAAAAATGCTTAAAGAAACATCAGGATTATGATATTCTTTTTTCTACTCCAAATAAAAAAAGTTATCCTGAATTCATTAAACTTGGCTGGTCACCTCTAATTAATTACAAGTTTAAATTAGGCTTGATAAATCGGTTTACAAACACAGGATCCATCCACGTTGAGGATTTTAATTTAACCAGTCCTCTCGAGGAAAATTTAAATAATCACAGGTATTTCACTACGGCAACTTCATTGAGTTATTTAACGTGGCGCTTCAAGGATTCGGACTATATAATTAAAAAGATTTATAAAAAAGACCAAACCGGATATTTAATTTATAGGGTGGATAGGGTCAAAAAGATTAAATGCATTATCTTGTGTGATTATCTGGGGAATGAAAATCTTTTATCCTTAGGTTTAAAGGAAGTTTGCCGAATAGAAAAAATAATGTCAGTTTATTATCTCGATAATGAATTAAATAAAAAAATTAATTTTTTAATAACAGCATCGATTAGACCTGCCGTTATTATCTATAAGGAAAAGGATTTTATCCTTCCCAAAGATTTTTTAATTTCATTGGCAGATCTGGAGGGTAGATTATAGCATAAATAAAAGTTCCAAAATTTGAAAATTCTCCATATAATACATAAGCCTCAGAACAGAGGGGCAGAAACTTTTACGTGTCAATTATCACATCATTTATTAAAACTGGGCCATGAGGTTAAAATTGTAGCAATTTATGAAGGCTGTGCAAACCTTCCTTACTCACCGACAATTGAAAACCTAATGGCTTCAACAAGTAAAAAGGTGATTGATATTCCAGCCTGGAAAAAATTAGCTAAAATTGTCAAAAATTTTAATCCAGATATTGTACAGGCCAATTCAGGGGATACTTTAAAGTATGCCGTGTTATCAAAAATATTTTTTAGATGGAAAATTCCTATTGTATCTCGCAACGCAAGCGAAGTTGGTAGATATTTAAATTCTTTTTTTCAGATAAGACTTAATAAGTTTTTATATAAAAATGTTGACTGGATTATCTCTGTTTCCCAGGAATCAAAGAAAGATATTTTAAACCATTTTCCATTTTTAGCAACCAAGATTGAAATTATACCTGTTGGTTTGGAAAAAAACGTGGATATCGACTTTATTCAATTATATCCTTTAGAAAAAAAGCATCTGGTACATGTAGGTGGGTTTAGTTTTGAAAAAAATCATTTCGGCTTATTAAATATTTTTGAATTGGTGATAAAGGAGGAACCCCAGGTACATCTGCATTTAATTGGGGATGGCCCTTTAAAAATGCAGTTTATTAAAGAAGTTCAAAATCGTGGATTAGAGGGGGAGATAACTTTTTATGGTTTTGTTTCACAGCCATTGCCATATATTAAATCTGCTAATGTTCTGGTTTTACCTAGTATAATAGAAGGACTTCCGGGGGTTCTTTTAGAAGCGATGTATTGTAAAACACCGGTTATAGCTTATAATGTGGGTGGTATTAGTGAAGTGATCAATTCTAAGACGGGTACTATAGTGGAAAAGGGAAAAGAGTTATTGTTTGCTCAAGGAATAATTAAGATCATGACAGACCCCGATCAGGATCAAATAGCGTATGCGCATAAAATGGTTAATTCAAATTTTATGAATGATCAATTAGCTTTGAGTTTTGTTAATTCTTATCAAAAAATAATAGGTCTAAAATAAATTCCTTAAATTAAAGTTCTAATATATCCCCCTTAATTTTAAAAAGTCGGGAATATATGGAAAGTTTAAAAATTGTGCAGATTATTCAAAAACCCCAATTCCGTGGAGCCGAACTTTTTGCTTATCAGCTTTCAAACCATTTAATAGCTCAGGGACATGAGGTTCTTCTGGTTTGTTTATATGAGGGTGATGTGGAATTACCTTTTAAAGGACCAATAATTAATTTACAGCGCCCCGAAAATAAAAGATTTTTCGACTTTTTCGGTTGGAAAAAATTTAGTAATATTATTGATAAATATCATCCCGATATTATTCAGGCGAATGCGGCAGATACACTCAAATTTGCAGCAAGTTCCAAATTCTTTTATAAAATCCCCATTCCAATTGTTTTCAGAAATGCTAATAAAATTGGGGATTTTATGAGATTTCCCTTAAAAAAAATTATTAATAGTTTTTATTTATCTCAAGTTTCAATGGTACTTTCTGTTTCAAAATTGTGTAGAAAGGATTTTTTAAAAACCTTTAATATTTCTAAAGGCAAGGTTAAAACAATCGAAATAGGAGTAGAGAGAAATAATAGTCAGGAATGTAACCTGGATTTTAGTATTTTCGAAAATAAAAAAGTTCTCGTTCACGTAGGAAGTTTTGTAGCCGAAAAGAATCATCTTGGTTTAATACGAATCTTCTCACAGGTGTTAATCTCTCATCCCAATGCAGTCCTATTGCTTATTGGTAAAGGAATTTTGGTAGAAAATGTGAGGGAAAAAGTTTTGGAATATAAAATTTCTAAAAATGTATTTTTTCTTGATTACAGAGAGGATGTTATTCAAATTTTTAAAAAATCACATTGTCTTGTTCTTCCTAGTTTAATAGAGGGATTGCCGGGAGTAATCCTTGAAGCAATGTATAGTAAATTACCCATTGTTTCTTATGATGTAGGTGGAATTTCTGAAATTATTAATCGTGATACTGGTTCTCTCGTAAAAAAGAATAACGAAGAGGAATTTGTGAATCAAGTAAATAGAATTTTAAATGAAAGGGATAATGAAAAAATACACAATGCATTTGAGTTAGTTAAAAGGAAATATAATAATGAACGTATTGCACAAAGATTTTCCAAAGCTTATTATAAACTAATTTTATCAAAAAAAGCTGAAAAGCAAGTTAAAATTGGTATGCAAGGGTATGTCTAAATTCCCCTTACATATAATTTCCCGTTAACTTTGCCAAATTACTTGTTCCCCTCTAATAAAAAAGTAATTTTACCTAAAATTAAACATTCGGGAATACATTCTTTATATGCACAAAATTCGAATTCTTCACATTATTAAATCTCTTGGTTGTGGCGGTGCTGAAATGTTGCTTCCGGAAACCATTAAACTTCATCACCAAAGATTTGAATTTCATGTGATATATTTTCTCCCATGGAAAAATCAAATGGTAGAAACCATAGAACAAGCGGGAGGGAAGGTTATTTGTTTTCCTGCTTCAAATAATATAAAATTGTTACAACAATACCCTAAGGTGATAGAGTATTGCAAAAGCAATAAGATCAATTTAATTCATTGTCATTTACCCTGGTCTGGGTTTTTAGGTAGGATAGTACATTCAAATACTAAGATACCTGTTATTTATACAGAACATAATATACAGGAACGATATCATTTTGCAACAAAATTGCTTAATAAACTTAGTTTCAATTCTCAAAGTTTGGCTCTTGGTGTTTCAGGTGATGTGAGCCAATCGATATTAAATAATATAAAACCTAAAATTCCCGTCCAAACACTTTTAAATGGAGTTAATACTGCTCATTTTAAGCATGACCCCAAATTTAATAATGAGATTAGACAAAGTTATAATATTCCGGAAAATTCCGTTGTAATTGGTAACATAGCTGTATTCAGGGAACAAAAAGCAATTCCGGATTGGCTGCGGGCTTTTAAAGAAATTCTTAAAAATAATCCTGATGTTTATGGAATTTTAGTGGGCGCAGGACCTAAAGAAGAGGAAATAAAGGAGTTGGTAAAAAATCTTAATTTGGAGGAAAGGCTTATCCTTACCGGATTACAAACAAATACCATTGCATATTTTTCAGCAATGGATATTTTTATGATGAGCTCTGCTTTTGAAGGTCTTCCTATTGCCTTGCTGGAGGCTATGAGTTCGGGGTGTGCCATTGTTTCAACTAGAGCCGGAGGTGTGGTGGAAGCGATTAGAGATGAAAAGGATGGATTGCTTTGCGAGGTTGGGGATTGGAAATGTTTAGCATTAAAATGTTCTTTGCTTATACAAGATAGTGGGAGGAGAGATAATTTTCAAAAAGCTGCCAGAGAGCGGGTAATTGAATCGTTTAGCTTAAATACCATGGTAGAAAAACTGGAAGAAAATTATCTAAAACTGGCAAATCCCTAGTAGCGTAATGTTAATATTTTTTATGACAAATTATTAACCTTAGAAGTATATTTTATATAGAATTAAATCAATTTATAGAAATAAATGTATGCACATAAGACCTGCGATTTCATCGGATTTACCAAAAATAATTCAGGTTTTAAAAGCCAGTTTAGGAGAGGAGGATTTACCTTTATCTGAGGAAATTTGGAATTTTAAACATGTTGAAAATCCTTTTGGTAAGTCCTTAATTCTTATTGCTGAAGATCGAGGACATATAGCCGGGGTGAGGGCATTTATGAAATGGGAATGGGTTTATAATGGTATTTCATATAAAACCTATAGGGCGGTTGATACCGCTACACATCCACAGTTTCAGGGGAGAGGGATATTTAAAAAACTTACCTTGGAAGCTTTGCGATTAGGAATGGATAATCTGGAGAATTTTGTGTTTAACACTCCCAATGATCAAAGCAGGCCCGGTTATTTAAAAATGGGATGGAAACAGGTTGGCAAGATCCAGGTGGCATTACATCCGGCATTTAATTCATTTTTGAAAATAAGCCCGGTCTCTTCTGTATATGAAATAAAAAAAACCAGCAGTCCTAATGAAATTGAGGATCTTTGCAGTAGGTGGAATGATAATAGAAGGAAGGATGGAAAATTATTTACTCCAAAATCTGCGGATTATCTTTCCTGGAGATTTGAAAACAATCCTTTGCAGCAATACGAGGTAGCATCAACCTCTAAATACTACCTTAGCGGCTATATTAAGAAAAGGAATATGGTAAAGGAACTTCGAATTGCTGAATGTATTTTTACAGATAAGGAGGATCTTAAATTAATTAAAAAGCTCATTCATAAATGGAGTTCCAAATTTGGTGCTCAAATAATCACTTATTCTCCTAAATTCCTTGATCTTGGCCCAATTTCCTACAAAGGCGCTCTGGGACCGATTTTAACTTTTAGGGAACTCGAATTGAGCCAAAGAGAGATCAATTTATTGCAACAGGAGAAAAATTGGAATTATAGCATTGGGGATCTAGAGCTGTTTTAAAAATGATAGGAATTTTCTTTTTAATATTGTTTTTTTTCATATTAAATCAGGCTATTTTTAATGTTTTTGCCAAAAAGCACCGTTTTTTGGACAAAAACAAAATGAACCTGCTTTATTTATATCACATAGTTTTTTATGGGGTGTATCTTTGGTATGCGTATAATAATCCATCAGATTCCAATAATTATTTTAGAGAAATATCTGCTCATACCGGTACGTGGTTTGAATTATGGGGTACAGATACCACCTTTATAAATTTTCTGGGTTATCCATTTTATAAACTGGGATTTAGTTATGAAATGCTAATGTTAACATTTGCATGGTTTGGATATTTAGGTTTCTTTTATGCTTATCTTTTTTTCAGGGAAAAAATACCGCTTAAAATTAAAGTCTTTAAAAGAATAGATCTCCTCACACTTATCTTATTTTTTCCTAACATGCATTTCTGGACAGCTTCCCTTGGAAAAGGCGCTCCAATTTTTCTTGGTTTAATGATGTTTACCTATGCAATAGCAAATCCCAAAGGAAGAATATATTTATTAATTCTAGGATCTTTAATTATCTTTTACATAAGGCCCCATGTGTTTATGTTCGTAGCCGTGGGAGCAGTATTAGGGTATATGAGTGGGAAGGAAAAAATAGCGTTCTGGAAAAAAGCGCTTGTATATATTACCATGATAGGAGCATTGGTGATGGTACAGGATCAAATTTTAGGAGTTATGGGCTTGCAGGATTCCGAAAATTTAATCGAGGATTTCCAGGCAGCGTCCTCCAAAAATGCCGGAGATTTAAGTCGGGCCGGTTCGGGGGTAGATATGTCTACTTATCCCTTACCTCTAAAACTATTTACTTTTTGGTTCCGACCATTATTTATTGATGCCCCAAATATATTAGGGCTTATTACCTCTTTTGAAAATCTCCTATATTTATTATTATTTATGAAGATCCTTAAACGGGATTTTATCAAATTTATATTGGCTTCTCCAGCTCTGGTGAAAATGAGTCTTGTAATATTTTTATTGTCATCTTTTGCAATGACCTTTGTAATGTCTAACCTGGGGATTATTATGCGGCAAAAATCGATGGTAATGTATTTTCTATTTTTTGTGATTTATTATTATTTGGCTCAGAAAAAGTATTTGAAGTTGTTGAAATTACAGAGGTTAAAAAAACGGTGGAATTTAGAAAACGAAATCGTTATTCCTTAAGCTTATTTTAATTAAAAACTAATCCAAACAATATTCCATTAAAAATTTAAAAAGATGAACCAAAGAGAAGGGGGCTTAGTTATTTCTTTAGATTTCGAACTTTTATGGGGAGTTTTTGATCAAATAAATTGGGAAGTACAAGAAGATTATTTTCTTAACACCCGAAAGGTAATACCGCAGGTGTTAGATATCTTTAAAAATTTTAATATTCATGCAACCTGGGCAACAGTAGGTATGCTTTTTAATAAAAATTGGAATGAGTGGGAAAGAAATAAACCGGCCAACCTTCCCGAATACTCAAATTCAGGTCTTTCAGCCTATCAATTTGGATCGGGAATTCATTCCAAGGGCACAGAAGATATGTGTTTTGCTCCGCAGCTCATTAGTAAAATTGCCATTACTCCTGGCCAGGAAATTGCCACTCATACTTACTCCCATTATTATTGTCTTGAACCGGGCCAGCAAGCGGTCCAATTTAAGGAGGATTTGTTAAAAGCTATAGAACTTGCTAAAAAAATTAATATTTCACTTCAATCTCTCGTTTTCCCCAGAAATCAGTTAAAAAAAGAATATCTGGAAATTTGTTTTGAGTTGGGTATTTTAAATGTAAGATCTAATCCCCAATCCTGGTATTGGAAAGATGCAAAAAGTAATAACATTGTAACGAAAATTAGTAGAACAGGAGATGCTTATTTAGATTTAGGTAAAAAATCTTATCCCTGGGAAGAGGTTATAAAAATACCCGGGTTACCTACACTTCAAATGGCAAGTCGATTTTTAAGACCTGTAGAAGAGAACAATGTACTAAGAGCTTTAAAATTGAAAAGGATTTTAAAAGAAATGGAAACAGCGGCTGGGAAAAAGGAAATTTATCATTTATGGTGGCACCCACATAATTTTGGAAATAATCCGGAAGAAAGTATGAAAGACCTTGAAATTATTTTGGAGCAATTTGTATTACTTAGAAATAAGTTTGGTTTTCAATCCCTTAATATGGCGGAAGTAGGAGAACAGTGATCCTAGAAGAAATAAGTTATAAGGTCATCTTGTAAACTTCATTATCTTTGCAACCAAAAAAATGTTTGATGTATGTGTGGTATAAATGGATTATTATATAGAACGGAAATAGCGAAGGAAGATATTGATAAGACACTTTCAACTATGAACCTCGAAATTTTTCATCGCGGACCGGACCAGGATGGATTCTTTACTCAATCGCATAGCACATTTAATGTAGGAATGGCTATGCGCCGCTTGTCCATTATTGATCTAAGTACCGGGAAACAACCGATTTATTCAGATGATAATAGTAAAGCCATAGTTTTTAATGGGGAGATATATAATTATTTAGAATTAAAAAATGGGTTAATTAAGGAAGGAGTTGTTTTTAAAACCACTTCAGATACTGAGGTTATTTTAAGATTGTACGAAAAATATGGAGTGAAATCCTTTGCAATGTTAGACGGAATGTTCGCCTTCAGTATTTATGATGATATCTTGAAGAAGATTTTTATTGCCCGCGATTTCTTTGGGGAAAAGCCTTTGTACTACACCCAGGATAAACAAAAGCTATTGTGGGCATCCGAATTGAAATCTATAGTTTCTGTATTAAAGGAACAACCTGAAATATCAAAAACGGGATTAAATTTATACTTTCAACTTACTTACATTCCTGCTCCTTTTACTATTTATGAAAATATCCATAAGTTGGAGGCAAACCATTTTATGGAAATAGATTGCGAAAACTTTTCGTTTAAAATCCGTGAAATCAATCAGGATTTTAAAAAAGATCTTGATCCCAAAATTAATTTTGTCGACGCAAAAGGAAAAACTCATAATATGGTTATGGAAAGTGTAAAATCCAGATCTATAGCAGATGTTCCCTTAGGCACTTTTTTGTCAGGTGGCGTGGATTCTTCTATAGTTTCCCTGGCTCTTGCACAACAAACTCAGGGTAAAATAGATACCTTTTCTGTAGGTTTTGAAAAAAAGTCCTTTGATGAATCTGATAAATCCCGGATAGTTGCAAATCTTATTGATAGTAATCATCATGAATTTATTATAAGTGTAGATGACCTAAAAACAAATATTGACAATATTCTTTTAAATTTCGATGAGCCTTTTGCAGATTCATCTTCCCTGCCTACTTACCTGGTTGCTCAAAAAACCCGGGAGCACGTGAAAGTAGCGTTAACCGGGGATGGGGGCGATGAAGTATTTGGCGGATATAATAAATATTATATGGGGAAGCTTAACAGGAAATATACCTCTATTATTCCCGAATCTTTCCATGGAAATTTAAAATCCCTCACCAATCCCTTTTTATCATCAAAAGATGATAAAAGAGGGAAACGGTTTAAAATAAAAAAATTAATTAATGCAATTAATTACGAGGATGATTTTTATTATAATATTGTTTCCCTCGCCTATCAACCTTTGGAATTAAATAACCTGTTTAAAAATAATCTTGTACGGGATAATAGTTTGAAATATTATAAAGATCAGGTGGGAAAAAATAATTCCTCGCTTACCGATTTTAGGAATATAGATAAAATAATGAGCCTTGAAGGGGACATGCTGGTAAAAGTTGACAGAACGAGCATGTTAACATCCCTCGAAAGCCGGGCTCCTTTCCTCAATAAGTCCTTATGGAATTTCACCTCACAATTACCCGAGGATTATTTGCTCCATGGGTGGAATAAAAAGTATATTTTAAAAGAAGCTTTTGAGAAGTATTTTCCAAAGGATTTTTTAAACAAATCCAAAAAAGGTTTTGGGGTACCGGTAGGGGATTGGTTAAGAGACCACCTTTCAAAGGAACTCAGATCATATATTGCACCTGCTTTTTTAATATCCCAGAATATCTTTCAAAAAGAAGAAATAACCAGGATCGTAAAACATCATTTATCTGGGAAAGAGGATAACACCTTCAGAGTATGGACATTTTTTTGTTTTCAAAAATGGTATACTAATATTTACTTGAAAGCTTAAAAACTAAAGAATTTTATAATAATCCAATAAATTGCGAAATTCTAAAATTACTTTAATAATTCCCACTTTCAACAGAGAATCCACGATAGTGAACTCTGTTAAAAGTATCAAAGCGCAAGATTTTGATAATTGGGAATTAATTGTTGTGGATGATGGATCTCAAGATGGAACTCGAAAAATATTGAAACCTTTTTTATCAGATAAGAGGATTCGATATTATTATCAGGAAAATCAGGGAGTATCTAGTGCTCGTAATACAGGTGCAAATCTAGCTACAGGTGACTATTTAATTTTTTTAGACTCCGATGATGTTTTTTATCCGAATTTATTATCCACCCTTCAACAACATAAATATTTTAATTTTGATATAATTTGTTGGGAAGTGGTAAGAAAAATCGATCAGAAAGAAAGAATTGAAAGACCTGTTGTTTTAGATGGAACTTATAATAATATTAAAGCTATTTTTTTAGCGGGCAGTATTTGTTTTAAAAAAACTACGTTCTTTCGTGCAGGAGGTTATGATCCAAAAATGACTTTTTCCGAAAATTATGAGTTGGGAATAAGGGTGAGTCATCTTGAAAATTTAAAAATAAAATTAATTGAAACCCCTCTTTTAAAATATGAGGTGGAAACCTCAAAAAGAATTAGTAATTCGTTACCCAATAGGCTAAGCTCTCATATTTATCAATATAAGAAGCACAAAATTCTTTACGGACGAAATAAAAAAGCCGGTGCAGAAATGAAATACTTAATAGGATATGTATTAGAAAAATCCAACAAAAAATATGCTGCACTTCAGCATTATAAAAGTGCTTGGTTAACCTATCCATTAAACTTTAAAGCATTCATCAAGATATTAATATTAAAGAAATTTTAAATTAAAGAATTTTGTTTTAATATAATTCCAAACATTTTGAATAAATTGGAAAAAATTTAAATTGAGGAAATAAAAAACGGCAGCCATTTTAAAAGTGTTAGCTTTTTTATCTCTATAAAATTGCGACAATCTTTTGTTCCCCTGACTAAGATAAAATTCTTCCAATTTTGTGAAAGTCAAAATTTTAGAAAGATATTTCTGCTTTTTTTCTTTAAGAGACCACATTCCACCTTTATGAATTCTATAGGCAGAAGGAAAGATATTTTTCAAATATATTGCATCCCCAAAATTACCTAGTAAAGATATTAAAAAGGTATCTACATTCATTACTTGAGTCATTTCAAGGGGAATCTCGTTAAACACTTTCTTAAAACAAGTAGTTGATAGAAGGGGGTGGAATTTCCCTTCCAATAATTGTGTACCGCTGATGTTTCCAATAGGTTGCAACTTCATCTGATAAGTTTGAAATAAGTTGCTATTATGATCCACGGTAATATAGGAATGATAATTCATAACCAAACGAAAGTTTGTTTTGAAAGAATTAATGTGCTTTTGCAATTTAAAAGGATCTCTCCACCTATCATCTCCTTCACAAAAAGCAATATATTTTCCTTGTGCCTTGTAGAAATTGTAAAAGGCATTAAAATTCCCTGTTGAGACTCCGTTTATTATAATTTTATTATCGGGATGGTGTAAAAATAATCTAATGTTTTCTGGATTTTTTTCAGCATAGTCCTTACAGATTTCTCTGGTTGTATCTGTTGAGTAATCCTCTCCAAGTAATATCTCAAAATCAAAATCAGTTTTTTGATATAAAATTGAATCCAAGCACTCCCTGATGTAATTTTCATGATTATAAGTTTGAACTAAAACCGAAACCAGGGGTGAATATGTAACTTTATTCGGAAATTCTTCGACCTCAAATTTCTGATATTTTTCTTTAAATTGATTAAAATTCATTATTTAAGAAATAACCTGCCAATCTGAGAGGGGTCTAGATTTCTTTTAACTGTACCCCTATGGCTGAATACAGAAGGTTGTAATATGTTCTTTTCGATTATACAACCCATCCCAATTATTGAATTCGCAGCTATTTGAACGTTTTGTTTGATAGAAGCCTTCAAACCCACAAAACAATTATCTCCTATTGTTACATTTCCTCCTGTTATCGCCCCACTTATCAAAACATTACTACCAATTGATGTATGGTGACCAATGTGAGACGTAAATAATATTGAATTATTAGATATGCTTATAAAAGGCTGGAGTACACATCCTTCATCGATAAAGACATTTGTTCCTACCTTTAAATTATCCCAATGACTGGCTTTTGATGAAATATATGAAGCGAATTTATATCCCATCTCCTTTGCCTTTTGAAAGACCCGCTGCCTGATAACATTATTTCCAACAGCAATAAATAGTAGAAATTCTTCAGGGGGAAATTCTTCGCCCATGTTTTCAAAGCTCGTTAAAGGCTTGTTTGCAAAGAAATCTTCCTTTAAAAAGTCTTGTTCAATACAATACCCAACAACATCATATGGGCTATCATTTTCGAATACATAACCAACGTATTCAGCAAATTTGCCAATACCGTAAATTATCAGTTTTTTATTATTCATGTTTCAGAGTGAAAAGTTGAATCCCCTTTTCAAATATAGCACATTTGAAGAAATGGTAATTTGAAAACCAGGTTTAATATTTAAAAGAAATTATGTAGAATGGCCTTTTGAAAAGTGCGATTTAATGTAAGAATTGTTTCATAAATAAGTCATTCGTCCTTCTTATTTACCCTCATATCGAAAACTATTTGTTTTCCTTTTTCCCTCAGTAAGGTTGGGCTAATTTACTGATACTTAATCTAAAATAATGGTATTATGAAAAAATTATTACTCTTAGTTTTGTCCACTTTTTGCCTGGGGGCATGCAGTGTTGACACCCTTGAACTTGACCCGGTAGATTCACAATTATTGGTATTGGATGCAACTTATACAGTGAAAGGTTGTTCCATAACAACTTTTAATTTTGAAGATGCGGGTAGAATTGAGGTTAGAAACGATCTGGATTTTATTTATGTAAATTTATTTGCAAATGGGGAATATCAAATTGCCGAATCCTACCTGCATCTCGGTGCAGATATTTCCGATTTTCCGACAACCGGGAATAGTAATAATCCAGGAATAAGTTTAAAAGATATGGATTATAAATATACTTTTAGTCCAACCGTAAAAGAGTATTCATATAAATTTCCTGTAGATTCTTTTGAGGATACCTTTTTAGTTGGGGCTTACACCGTTTTTCAACTGGGTAAAAAGAAATATAGCTTTTGGGCTGGGGACTTGACCGGTAATAAATGGTCTTATTTTGAAAATATCCTCTTTGATCATCCTAATGCAGGATCAGATAATTCCCGTGACATCACCTTAAGTGAAGCGCAGAAACTCCCAAGCTGGGATGAGGTTAGAAAAGTTTATACTGCGATGCTTGATCCCGGAGTGCCTGAAGGTCAGTCTGTAGGTTCTTTTGAACCATCAATCTGGGATTTAATTAATAGGTTTAATGATCCAATCTTAGGTGGCGTGGGGGAATATACTACCGTCTACACATTGGGGGAAGGTGAGTGTACAGATTCCGTTATACTTACTTTAAATGTAGTTCCCTAAGGAATTTAAGTCCATTACCCAATTAAAAAAAACCCGCCTTTAAATTAAGCCGGGTTTTTTTATTTAAAGAGATTTAAATACTTACTACAGGATTTAATTTCCCCTCCATGTTTATTTAAAGGTTTTTCTTATTCTGGTAGAGATATCAGTAAAATTATTCCTACTAAAATTTTATGATTTCTTCCAAATTTTTTCACAATAACCGATAAAACTTGCTTTTAATCGACTATTCTGAAGCTATGTCGAAACGCTGTTTTTCGCATTTTTTTATGGTCTAATTTTACATTATTAACCAATAAAAACCGTGAAAATGAAGAAGATTTTACTCTTGTCCATTATTGGCTTATTTATTATTTCCTGCTCTGTTGATCCCATAGAATCCGATCTCCGGGAGAGTCAAATAGTGGAAATGAATGCTTTATCTGAGGCGGACGAAGTAGGCTGTGCCGGCCCCGATAATTCCATGACAATAACTTATTCCGAGGCCGCAGCTATAGAAAGCTGGGACGAAGTAAGGAAGTTATATCTTAGTCTGCTTGCAGAAGGGATTTTCAGGGGCGGGGAATTTGACCCTACAATCTGGGAACTAATTAACAGATTTAATGATGAGGAAGAAGGTGGCCTGGGTGAATACACCACGTGGTATAAAATTGATAACGGAGATTGTAAAGACACCGTAATGCTTACGGTAATAGTAGTTGCCGATCAAAGTTCGCCAGCGTGTGATGGCTTTACTGCCGGAGCTGATAAATCGATGACCATAACCCAATCTGAAGCTGAAGCTATTGAAAGTTGGGATGAAGTGAGAAAATTGTATTTAAGTATGCTAGATGCAGGCGTTCTTAGAAATGGTGAATTTGACCCATCTATTTGGGATTTAATAAGATCTTATTGGGAAAAAGGTTTAGGTGATTATACTACAGAATATACCATCACAGATGGGGAGTGTACAGATTCGGTTCTGCTCACAGTAACAGTAGTAGCAGATGAACAATCTGAACCTCTTTGTGATGGGGTAGACGCCGGTCCGGATAACTCGTTGACAATTACTTATTCTGAGGCAGTGACTATTGAAAGTTGGGATGAAGTACGGAAACTTTATTTAAGTTTACTTGCAAATGGGGTTTCGCGCGATGGTAGTTTTGATCCATCAATATGGGACCTTATACGAAGATTTAATAATCCGGAAACCGGAGGCCCGGGAGACTATACCACAGAATATACCATTACTGCGGGAGAATGCACAGATACTGTTATCTTGACTGTAACAGTAATACCTGATGAATCGTAAGTACTTCAAATTAATTAATCTAATACATAAAAGAACTGCCTGGTAACAGGCAGTTCTTTTATGTATTAAAAATCCCCAATTATGTATATTTTCCACGGTTTTGGTGTGGAACCTGGGATAAGATAAAACATTTCATTATTAAGAAATAATTTTTGCTGTCATAGCAAATGCTTTATTTAAAGGCTCTCCCGCCAATCTTTACACTATACGTCTCTTTATAATATAATATTTGGATTAAAGGTCTCCATTTTGCCACTATGATGGCAAACACATTTTTGATGGATAGTAATACATTTTCAAATATTTTACAGGCTATATTTCTTATTCCTTTTTTTTACAGTATAAACCAGTACATCTTTAAACGTTTAAAACATACACACAGCTTCTTTGATACCGGGTTAATGAATAAGCTTTTCTTCTATCATCTCTTTTTTGGGGGCTTTTATTATATATATGCTGTGTTTAACCGGTCAGATTCCCATAGATACTTTAGTGCCCCACAAAAAGAAGGCAAAGCCTGGTTGGATTATCTGGGAACAGAAACCACGATTATAGACTTTTTTTCCTACCCACTAATCAATGGTTTTGGATTTAGTTATGAAATGATGATGATGTTATTCACCTGGATTGGTTTCCTGGGATTTGTTTACGCTTATTTATTTTTCAAAGAAAATATTCCTCTGAAAGTAAAGGTTTTTAAAAAAGTTGACCTTCTTACCCTAATACTTTTTCTACCTAATATGCACTTTTGGACAGCGTCTCTGGGAAAAGGAGCGCCAATTTTCTTCGGCTTAATGGTTTTTGCATATGCAATTTGTAAACCTCAAACCCGCATAACAGGGTTAGTAATAGGTTCTCTTGTTGTTTTTGCTATTAGACCACATGTCTTCCTAATTCTTGCGGGTGGTGCTGTTATTGGATTTATGTCAGGTAATAATGGCGTTTCCTGGCAACATCGTATGGTATTTTGCCTTTCGGTTGTTTCTGGTTTATTTATGGTTCAGGATCAAATCCTTGCAGTTGTAAATCTTCAAAATTCTGAAAATTTAATAGGAGATTTTGTCGAATTCACGGCAGCTCGCTCTGCCTCCCTTGATAATGCGGGGTCCGGGGTTAATATGGCGGGATATTCTTTACCGGAGAAGATTTTCACTTTTTGGTTCCGCCCCCTGTTTTTTGATTCTCCGGGAATTTTAGGTTTATTTGTTTCCGTAGAAAATCTAATTTATTTACTTCTTTTTTTAAAACTTTTTAAAAGGAATTTTTTCAAATTTTTAAAAAGTGCCCCTGTGAATGTTAAGATGAGCTTGGTAATTTTTCTAAGCACCTCCTTTGCTATGACTTTTGTGATGTCCAACCTTGGAATTATCATCAGGCAAAAATCTATGATAATGTACTTTCTTTTCTTTGTGGTTTATTATTTCCTGGCTTCAGAAAAAGATAATATCCCAAATCTTCAATTGAAAGTTGCAAATTCCAATGCGAGACTACCGGAAGCGGCCTAGTAGATCTTAATTCAAATGTTCCTGTTTAAATTTGAAATTCGGTAAAGGAGGTGACAGGCTTGGAAATAAAGTTTATTTTTGCGACTGATATTAAAAAATTGTAATGCATAAACTCATCCGCATCACCACAATTCCTCTTTCCCTTGAAAAGCTGTTAGAAGGCCAGCTTACTTATATGAATAGTTTTTATGAGGTGACGGCTATTTCGGCTGAAAAAGAACGATTGGAAAGATATGGAAGAGATAATGGAGTAAAGACTTATTGGGTAGATATGACCAGGGAGATCACTCCCATTGCCGACCTAAAAGCGGTTTTGAAACTTTATAATTATTTTAAAAGGGAAAAACCATTCATTGTTCACACCCATACTCCCAAAGCCGGAATAGTAGGAATGCTGGCAGCAAATCTTGCAGGAGTTCCTCTAAGATTACATACCGTGGCCGGCCTCCCCTTATTGGAAACGCGGGGAACAAAACGCCGGGTTTTGAATTTTGTTGAAAAATTTACCTATAAATTGGCTACCCGCATATATCCAAACTCCACAGAATTAAAAAAGATAATTCTGAAAGAGGGCTTTACCTCCTCTGAGAAATTAAAAGTATTGGGAAAGGGTAGCTCCAATGGGATAGATACCCATTATTTTGATCCCGGGAATTATAAGGATTCTGAAAATTTAATATTACGCCGGGAATTAGGAATTCCTGAAAATGATATTGTATTTATATTTATTGGTAGATTGGTATCTGAAAAAGGAATTAATGAGTTGGTAACTGCATTCCAGAACCTAAATGCTGAAATTAAAAACACCGCTCTGTTACTGGTAGGCCCATTGGAGGAAGAGCTTGATCCTCTTTCAACCCACACTCTCAACCTTATTGAGGATCATAAAAAGATTATTACCACAGGGTATCAACAGGATATAAGGCCTTATTTAGCTCTTTCCAACGTTCTTACCTTCCCCAGTTACCGGGAAGGATTTCCCAACGTTGTAATGCAGGCCGGTGCTATGGGATTACCCTCTATAGTAAGTGATATTAATGGATGCAATGAAATTATTACTGAAGGACTTAATGGAGTAATAATTCCGGTTAAAGATGTAAATAGCCTATTTCTAGCCATGCAAAAAATGGTAGATAACCCATCTTGGAGAAAACTACTTGCGACTGCTGCGCGTAATGAAATAACCCAAAACTACGATAGAATTGAATTCTGGGAATTATTGCGCAGGGAGTATGAGGAGCTGGACCGGGAGAGGGATTCCTCTAATTAAGATTAAGATAATCTTAAGAAGGAAATTTGTATTTTTGCAATCTTCAAGGAGGAACCCCGGTTTCCATATGAAGTTATTTTCAAATTATTGATGTATAGATCTTTTGTAAAACCTTTATTTGATTTTATAATTGCTTTATTGGCAATTATTGTTTTAAGTCCGTTACTGTTGTTGGTTACCATTTTATTAGCTTTGGCGAATAAAGGGAATCCTTTTTTCTTTCAAAAACGTCCGGGAAAAAATGGCAGGATATTCAAAATTGTGAAATTCCGCACCATGACCAATGAAAAAGATGAAAAGGGAATATTGCTTCCCGATGAACAAAGGTTGACCGGGGTGGGTAAACTTGTAAGAAAGACCTCAATAGATGAAATTACACAACTTATAAATGTTTTGAAAGGGGAAATGAGTTTAATAGGCCCAAGGCCTCTTTTGCCGCAGTATCTGCCAATCTATAATTCCTTTCAACAAAGAAGACACGATGTAAAACCGGGAATAACAGGTTGGGCACAGGTGAATGGAAGAAATGCTATTAGCTGGAAACAAAAATTTGAATATGATGTGTGGTATGTAGACAACCTCTCATTTTCGTTGGATGTAAGAATTCTTATAAAGACGATTAAAAAGGTGTTATTATCTGAAGATATAAATACTGCAAATATGGCCACAACAGAGCCATTTAACGGGACAAATTGATATGAATATTTACGGGGCAAGCGGGCACGCGAAAGTTATTATGGATATTGCGAAGTCACAAAATATACCTGTTTCCGTAATTATTGACGACAATCCTCAAATCAAATTTGTTTTAGATTATCCAGTTGAGCATATTGTAAGTCCGGAGGCTTTAAAGGATGAATTTATAATGGCCATAGGAGATAATGAGATCAGGAAAAAGGTGGTGGAGGGATTTAAGGGAAAATTTCATGCTGCAGTAATTCATATATCAGCTGCAGTTTCTTCAAGTGTTCAATTGGGAAAGGGCACAGTAGTGATGCCGAATGCATCAGTAAACAGTGAATCAAAAATAGGCATGCATTGTATAATCAACACCGGGGCGACAGTTGAACACGATTGTGTTTTAGGTAATTTTGTTCACATTTCTCCAAATGCTGCTCTGGCAGGTGGAGTAGAAGTGGAGGAGGGCACCCAGATTGGAATTGGCGCCGTAGTTATACCCGGCATTAAAATTGGTAAATGGAGCACTATAGGTGCGGGAGCTGTTATAATTGACGATATACCGGATTATGTTGTGGTGGTAGGAAATCCTGGCAGGATCATTAAAAAAAGAGTACTTAATTATGCAAAAAAATAAGATCTGGCTTTCATCTCCCCATATGGGCGGAACAGAAAAAAGATATATTGAAGAAGCCTTTGACCATAACTGGATAGCTCCTCTGGGGCCGAATGTTTCAGGTTTTGAGAATGATATTAAAGAATATTTATCAGGCGATGACACCTCGGTTGAAGTTGCAGCCTTAAGCAGTGGGACTGCCGCATTGCATTTGGCCCTGATAATGCTGGATGTAAAACCGGGTGATGAGGTAATTTGCCAGAGTATGACTTTTGCAGCATCGGCAAATCCTATTGCTTATTTAGGTGCTACTCCCGTCTTTGTTGACAGTGAGGAGGATACTTTGAATATTTGTCCTGCCAGACTTGAGGAAGCTATCCTGGACAGGATTGCAAAAGGAAAAAATATAAAAGCAATTATTGGGGTTCATTTATATGGAATGCCCTATAAAGTGGAGGAAATACATGAAATAGCCGCCAAATATAATATTCCGGTAATTGAAGATAGTGCCGAAGCTTTGGGTAGCACCTACAAAGGTAAAAATTGCGGAACTTTTGGAATGTTTGGTGTATTGTCTTTTAATGGAAATAAGATAATTACCACCTCCGGTGGTGGCGCACTCGTAACCAGAAGTGAGAAACTCAAACAAAAAGCGATATTTCTGGCTACCCAGGCAAGAGATGATGCTCCACACTATCAGCATAGTGAGATTGGTTATAACTATAGATTGAGTAATATTTCCGCAGGTATTGGAAGAGGTCAAATGGAAGTTTTGGACAAGCATGTGGGACACCGAAGAGAAATGAACAAATTTTACCAGATTTTATTTTCAGAATTTCCTGGTGTTAAAGTGATGAAGGAACCCAGTGATGATTTTTATAGTAATCATTGGTTAAGTGTGGTGCTTATAGATGAGAATCAAACAGGTGGAATTTCAAGGGAAGATATAAGACTGGCGCTTGAAAAAGAAAATATTGAAAGCCGTCCCTTATGGAAACCCATGCATTTACAACCGGTTTTTCAGGGAACACCTTATTTTGGGAACGGTGTTTGCGAAAAGGCTTTTGAATCTGGTTTATGTCTTCCTTCAGGATCAAATTTAACGGATGGGGACAGGGACAGAATTTCAGCAGTAATTAAAGAAATATTTACAAAGTAATTGTAATTTTACTATATGGGGAAACGCTTGCAAAATGCCCTGAAGTTTAGTTTAAACGGAGAGGACAGTTCACTTGATCTTCGCAATATTAAATACCTACCCCGGTGGGCGGTATTCCTTATTGACATTTTTCTCGTTGTACTATCTTCGGTAATAACAACCTTCATTATTATTGATCTCACTCCCAATTATTATACATTTTTGGACTTTCCGGCAAAAATTGTTTTAGGCGCCATCATTCATGTTTTCTACTTTTTTATTTTTAAAACCTATGCAGGAATTATAAGGTATTCCTCGAATATTGATGCTTTAAAGCTATTACTTGCCACAACATGTGCATTCCTCACGCTCGTTCTTATTAATTATATTACTTTTTTGGTAATAGGTGAAAAATTATATTTAATTGGAGGTTTGTTGATCAACCTGTGGATCACTTTCTCATTATTGTTTTTATTCAGATTGGGTGTTAAACAGGTTTATGAGTTTTTTAAACTGGCTCATAAAAATGAAGTGCTTATAAGGGCAGTAATTCTTGGTGCCGATGAAAATGCTATTTCTATTGCCGGAGCCCTGGATATAGAGCACCCTAAACGCTTTAAAATAGTTGGTTTCCTAACAGAAACAAAACATCACCGGAGTATCAGGATTCTGGACAAGCCTGTAATAAATTATACCGATACGCTGCATCATCAGGTTAAAGCACTAAGGGCATCAGCGATCATTCTTTCCGAAAATAAATTTACTTCAGAAGAAAAATTTGCAATCGTTGCCAATTGTCTTGAAAACGATATTAAGGTTTATAATGCCCCAATTGTTTCTTATTATGAAGATGAGGAAAAACCAATTGCACAGCAGGTAAAAACATTACAGATCGAAGATCTTTTAGAGAGGGAACCTATACAGCTGGATAAGGAAAATAAAGCAGCGCAATTAACAGGTAAAACTATTCTGGTTACGGGAGCTGCAGGTTCAATAGGAAGTGAAATTGTTAGACAGGTTGCCTATTATAATCCGAAGAAAATTCTTCTTTTGGATCAGGCGGAAACTCCCTTGCATAATTTACAGCTTGAGGTGGAAGCAAAGTTTCCGGGGTTGAATTATAAAGCTATCATTTGCGATGTGGGGAACCAACGAAGGCTGGAGATCATGTTTCAGAATCAAAATATTGATGTTGTATATCACGCTGCAGCCTATAAACATGTTCCTTTAATGGAAGAAAACCCCCACGAGGCAGTTTTCGTAAATATAAATGGAACCAAGAATCTTGCAGATCTTTCGGTAAAGTATAATGTTGGGCATTTTGTGATGGTTTCAACTGATAAGGCAGTGAACCCAAGTAACGTTATGGGAGCTAGTAAGAGGGCTGCAGAGATGTATGTCCAATCCCTGTATCACAATCAGCGTCTTATTAATGAAAATACAACCAAATTCATTACCACCCGGTTTGGAAATGTATTGGGCTCAAACGGTTCGGTTGTCCCCTTATTCAGAAAGCAAATTGAAAAAGGGGGACCCATTACTATAACCCATCCGGATATTATCCGGTATTTTATGACGATTCCTGAAGCCTGCCAATTGGTATTGGAAGCCGGAACTATGGGAAGGGGTGGAGAGATCTTTGTATTTGATATGGGAGAGCCGGTAAAAATCATGGACCTGGCTATAAAAATGATCAAACTCGCAGGATATATTCCTAATAAACATATTAAGATAAAAATTACAGGACTAAGGCCGGGAGAAAAACTTTATGAGGAATTGCTAACTGATGAGTGTAAAACATTGCCTACCCATCATAAAAAGATTATGATTGGGGTAGATAAGGTGCAGGATTATGAAATAATTAATGAAAAAGTTGAAAACATTATTAAATCGGCTCACAAATTTAAGAATGACAAAGTTGTGGCCAAATTAAAGGATTTAATTCCTGAATTTATAAGCAATAATTCTTCTTTCGAAAGGCTGGACCGTGTAGGTTCTGATGCCTGATTCAAAAAAGGAGATTAATTAATATATAAATTTTTACATTTACCCCATTAACCCCAATTTATGAGAAACTTAATATTCGTTTTCTTTGCTTTTATTTTTCTTACCGGTTGCTCTACGAAAAAAGAAATCCTTTATTTTCAGGATGCTGAAAAATTGCAGAATATGCAAAGCGTGATGGAATTTGAGCCGGTCTTTGAGGTTAATGATATTCTTCATATTAAAGTAACTTCCTTGAATGAGGAGGTTTCAATGCCCTTTCAAATGAGCAGTGGTGGAAGAGGCACTGTAGGAGGTGGAGGGGGAATGCAACAAAATCCGGCTTTAATGGGATATATGGTTGATGTAAATGGGGATATCCAGTTTCCGGTTCTAGGAAAAGTTGCTGCGGCAGGAAAAAGCCGAAGTGAATTGGAAGAATATTTGACGAAAGAAATTAGACGATATGTTACTGATGCGGTAATTGCGGTAAGGTTACTTAATTTCCGCGTGGTTGTTCTTGGAGAAACGGGACAATCTGTGGTAGATGTAGAGAACGAAAGAATAAGTGTTCCGGAGTTATTAGCTACCGTTGGGGGTATTACATATGACGGTAAACGGGATAATATATTAATCATAAGGGAAGTAGATGGAGTAAAGTCCATTGGCAGGATTGATATGACGAGCGCCGATGTTTTTAAGAATCCATTTTATTACTTAAAACAAAACGACATTGTTTATGTGGAACCCACCTACCGAAAAGTTAAGTCGGCTGGTTTTATAACCAGTTGGCAGGGATTGGTTTCAATAGTTACTACTGCATTTAGTTTAATTGTTCTTTTGAGTAGATAATATAGATGGAAGAATTACAGGATTTTACAGAAGAAAAAGAATCAAATTTTGACCTGAAGGCGGAGATATTTAAGTACTTAGCTTATTGGAAATGGTTGGTTTTAGGTTTCTTGTTAGGAGGCTTGCTTGCATTTTTATATAACCGATATACAATGCCTCAATACAGGTCTGAGGCTTCAATAATGATCCTCAATGATAAGGAAAATACTCTTGCAGGTGCACTCCCATCGGGCGGGGGAGGTATTTTAACCCTGGAAGATAATACTCTTGACAATCAAATTGTTACTTTGAAATCTAAAAGGCTTGTTGAAAAGGTTATTAAAGAATTAAAGCATAATATTTTCTATTATATTGAAGGTAATGTTATCGCAACGGAGGCTTATAAAAGTAGTCCTATTATAATTCAATTTCGTACTCCGGATTCTCTTATACATAAGACTTCGAAAAATCTTTTAGTAACTCCTGCTTCCAGTTCAGAATTTGTGCTGGTAGACGAGAGTAGAAATTATGAAGCTAAGCATAGTTTTGGGGAAATAATCAAATTGGACGGTTTAGAGTTTTCTATTATCCCGCGGGATGGGGTAAAGTCAATTTATGAAAAAACTAAAACCGTACAGATAGTGATAGTTCCTCTTGATTTGATGACCGAATTTTATATCGGTAATCTGGATATTGCTCCAAAAGGTAAAGCTAAAGATATTTTATCTTTAGGTATAGTTCAGGCAGAGAGCAGAAAATCGGAAGATTTTCTCAATAATTTAATGTATCAATTCAATGAGGATGGAGTTGCTGATAAAAGGCAAGTTGCTTTAAGCACAACTGAGTTTATTTATGAGAGACTGGAATTAATAACTCAGGAATTGGATTCGGTAGAAGGTGGAATGGCAGATTTTAAACGGGAAAATCGTTTTATGGATGTTGCCTCAGGAGCCCAGGAATTTCAATCCAAATCTTCTATGGCCGAACAACAGATTTTCGATATTGAAATGCAACTCAATATTATTAGATCTGTCGAAGGAGTCTTAAATTCCCGGGATGGGTATCAGTTATTACCTGCTAATCTGGGTATTCAGGATGGTGGTATCTCCGGTTTGATTTCATCCTATAATGCCATGGTATTGGAAAGGAATGCTTATTTACGCACTTCTACTCCTGAAAACCCTGTAGTACAAACTATTACAGCGCAGTTGGAATCCCTGAAGGAGAATTTGCAGGACAATATTAACAGTACAATAAGGGCGCTAAACATACAGCTTAATGAACTTTCTCAAGTCGAAAGAATGGCCCAGGGGAAATTCAGCACCTTTCCCGGAATGGAAAAAGGAATGCGAGGCATCGAAAGGCAGCAGGCAATAAAAGAAGAATTATATTTATTTTTATTACAAAGACGGGAAGAGGCGGCAATTTCTTTTGCGGTGACTTCACCTGTAGCAAAAGTTATAGATTCTGCATATACCTATCCATCCCCCGTAGATCCTAAACCATGGCTTATTTTGACAGGTGGATTTTTGATTGGCTTGATATTACCCATTTTGATCCTATTCATAAAATTTATGCTGGATTCCAAGGTTCATCATAAGGGAGATCTTGCTTCTTTGATTAAAACTATTCCATTCTTAGGGGAGGTACCCAAAATTGCTGATGAAACAAGTGAGGTGATTCAACTAAATGACCGCTCACCCCTTGCAGAATCGTTCAGGATTCTTAGAACTAATCTGGCCTATCTAATGAAAGCCAAAAAAGAAAATCGTGGGGAGATCATATTTGTAACCTCAACAATTAAAGGCGAGGGGAAAACCTTTATATCTTATAATTTGGCCCGAACCCTTGCCACCACGAAGAAAAAAGTGGTGATTATAGGAGCCGACATAAGAAATCCTAAACTACATAGATACCTGGAACTCCCAATGGATACAACAGGATTGAGTGATTATTTATATAATTATGATCTTACTCCTAATCAGATTATTAATTCCTCACTCGATAAAGAGATAGAGGTGGATCTTATCCTTTCAGGAACAATTCCTCCAAATCCTGCAGAGCTATTCATGAGTGACCGGATGGAAAATTTACTTAAGGAACTCTCGCAGCAATACGATTATGTGATTGTTGATACAGCACCTACTATGATCGTGACTGATACCCTATTGATAAGCCCACTTGCAGATACCACATTGTATATTACCAGAGCGGGTTATACAGATAAAAAATTACTGGAATTTCCCAAAGAGCTTAAACAACAAGGGAAATTAAAAGGTCTTGCGCTTATCCTGAATGATGTTGATTATTCAAAATTCTCCTATGGGGCTAAATATGGCTATTCCTATGGTTATGGGTATGGTTACGGAGTTGATAAGGAACCTAAATGGAAGAGGATCTTAAAAGGAAGGATCAAATCTTAAAAAAAGCTTTTGTTTTATCAATCACCTTCTGAAGTTCCGCGGAAATCCTTTTATTTAATTTGATCATTTCAAGTTTATCAATATGTTGTTCTCTGTGGGTATCACTTCCAATAAAATCTATCATTCCGGCCTCCAGCAATTTGGATCCAATTGCCTGCATATTGGTTCCGTAATGAGGAGAAAGGGAAAGAGCATTGATTTGCATAAGGCAACCGCGATTTCTAAGTTCCTCATATTTTCTTAAGTCTTTGGAATGATAATAAGCATATCGCTCAGGATGTGCCAACACCGGTTTATACCCATGTGTCTGTAACTTAAAAAGTATTTCTTTTAAATTAATAGGAGCCTGAAAATAGGACATCTCTACCAATACATATTTATCTTTCAAAGTAAGCAATTCATTTTTCTCTAATAATTCCAAAAAGCTTTGGTCCATCATATATTCCGCGGCGGCTTTGATCTTTATTTCTTTTAACAAAGGATTTGCCTGCAGCGCTTCTTTCACTTTTTCTAAAGCATTGTGAATGCTTTCCGGAGTGTTAGGATAGTAATCATTCATGATATGAGGTGTACAAATAAAATTACTTATACCTCTACTATGAAATCTCCTGATCAATTGGATGGAATCTTCGATCCCCGCTGCCCCGTCATCAATACCGGGAAGTATGTGATTGTGAATATCTGTTATTCCTTGAAGCTTATCTATTAAAAATTCTTTTTTTTGAAAAATGCTTATCATCGCTAAGTTTGTACAGTAAATTTACATATTTTTAACACGCATTCCACGTATGTTCTCGCTTCTTTCAATGATAGAAAATATGCGATTAATGAACAAAGATAATTCAGTAAAATGAAGTATCATTTGTTTCCTATAGGTGAATGAACCAATTATTGTACCCCTATGAAATTCAATATTTTTACCCCCCTCTTATTCTTCGTAATATCATCAACTTTTGCACAGCTTAACTATTCCGGGAATTTTTCCGGAAAAGGGATAGTTTATTCAGGCGAAGAATCACCTTTCTGGATACACAGCAATCAGCGTGGAAGAGTTAATGAAACTACAAATATATCTGCTTTATTATCCGGGATAGCGTCTTATAATATTACAGAGAATGCCCGTTTCAGTATTGGATTGGGTACGCTCTACCAGGATGGTTATATTGATAAATTACAACTTGACGAATCGTATTTAGGTTTCGAAAATTCCTGGCTTGCAATTAGTCTTGGTAGAAAACAACGGCAGGAATTATACCGGGGATTAAGCGCCTCCAATGAAAATATCCTTTGGTCGCTTAACGCGCGTCCTATGCCCGGACTTAGTTTTAAAACCACCAGGCCTGTTTATTTTATAAAAAGTGCAGGGTTGGCCTTTCAGGCAAGTCTGGAAGAGTTTATTACAGACGATGAGCGGTATGTTCCTGATACCAGGGTGCATCATAAAAGCTTTCATCTAATCTTTGATAAAATACCTAATATTGAATTTACTGTTGGAGTTCAGCACTTTGTGCAATGGGGGGGAACATCGCCTGTTTTTGGAAAACTACCCGGTAGTTTTGATGATTATAAAAATGTCTTCATGGGTAAGGAAGGGGCAGATGATGTGGAAGGACAGGAAGTAAATGTGCTTGGAAATCATCTGGGAAGTTATGTTGGTGGTATTAAAACCTCTGTTATAAATTATAATGTAGAGATCCTTTACAATCATATTTTTGAAGATGGGTCCGGCAGGTCTCTCGCCAATACCCCGGACGGCCGCTACGGCATTTTTATTTCTGCGCCTGAGCAGGGGAAGTGGATAGATGCTTTTATGTATGAATTCTATTATACTAAAAATCAGAGTAAGAACAGCCCAACTACAGATGGGGCGGATAATTACTTTAACAATAATCTCTACCGCTCTGGCTGGACCTATGAAAACCGCATTCTGGGAGTGCCTTTTATCTTCCTCGACGAGGACAGATTCCGTGTAATTAATAATAAAATGATGGCCCATCATATTGGGGTCTCAGGACTTGCATTTTCAAAACTTCCTTACAAACTTTTAACGAGTTACCGTAAAAATTATGGTGCAAAAGGCGGTGGGCAATTGCGAAATAATATTTTGTCTACTTATCTTGATCTCAATGTTTATCAAAATATTTTTCAGGTGAACCTTCAGGTGGGTGCCGATTTAATTTCAGATGATTCTCCAAACTTCGGAGCAGGAATTCAGCTAAGTAAATCCTTATTTTAATTGGTAATACCCGGTTTTTGTGTATTTTGATCCTTTGAAAATGATTCACCCCTAATGCGTCCTAAATGTCCCGTGATTTCCGTAAATCTCAAAGCAGCCATAAAATCGGAGAAATTTCTGCGGAACTCGGAACAACAAAAAGCATAAGTCCCCCACCGATAATTATTATTAATCCTACAGGGAAAATCCTTTCCATTTCATTATCGGCTAAAGAGAAGTTAGACGAAGCGGGAAAGGATATTTCCTCTTCTGGAGACTCCATATATTCTTTATTTTCTCATGATAGTTCCAGTAATTTTAAAAATATTTTTCAAAAAGTCCTTTATAATTTTTCAGAAGAAATATATCAATCTAACTGGGGGGAAGAAGAAGTAAATTTAAAATTGACACCTGTCTTTGATCAAAATTTTCTGGTTAAAAAGATCCAGATCTCAATAGAAGAAAGTCTACCCATTTCAGACGGTGGAGGAAAACGGTTTCATAAAATCCTTGAGCAGTCTCTGGATATAATTTGTACACTGGATGATAAAGGGGTTTTTCGGGATGTGAGCTCTGCTTCTTACAGGATTCTCGGGTATAAACCTCAGGAATTAGTAGGGAGAAAATATCTTGATTTTCTGTATCCAGAAGATATGGAGGTTTCCACTCTTAATGAATTAGCTATTAGGTCCGGACAGGAAAAAAATTACCTTACCAATCGATTTATTCATAAAGATGGAACTCTTGTTCCAATTATCTGGTCCGCCAAATGGGATGAAGATGAAAATCTGATGTTCTGTATAGGGAAAGACGCTTCAGAAATAAGAGAAATTGAATTGAGGAGCCAGGAAGAACGATCTATGCTTAAAGCAATTATTGATAATATTCCCGATTACATTTTTGTAATAGACCAGGACCACAAAACCATTTTAACCAATAAGAAATTCTATTCAGATTATTTGGGAAAAAATTCTGAAGAGGAAACTCTTGGTTTACGCCCGGTAGATTATTTTCCTGTTGAGGAAGGCCTTGAAATCATGGAAGATAATTCCCGAATAATGAAAAGTGGAATTCCCGTATTAAACCGAAGGGACGCGGTATATGATCATAAGGGAAAGAAAGATATAATCTTACTTACTAAAGTTCCATTTAAAGACGAGAATGGAAAAGTGAACGGTTTAGTAGGAATTGCGCGAAATATTACTGATTCCTACAATTTGGAAAAGGAACAAAAATTTGTATCCAGGCTTATCACCGCCCTTGGTAAATCTGAATCTCTAAGCTCAGCCTTTTCAAAAACTCTTAAGCTAATCTCTAAATTTCTAAATTTTGAATCTGCAGAGGCCTGGGAAATAGGGTATGACAAATCAATTCTTTTGAAAAGTGCCGACTATAAAGGGTTTTCAACTTTGAAAAACACAGATTTCTCAAAAGGTGAAGGTTTGCCTGGAATAACCTGGAAGAGCGGAAAAGTCCAGGTATGGCAAGATCTTGAAAACGATGCAAGATTTATAAGGAAAGAAGAGATTTTAGAAAAAAAATTGAATCTTGGAATAGGGATTCCCATTATTTTTAAAGAGGAGGTGATTGCAGCTCTTACATTTTTTGGACGAAGGGAGAAGCACATAGAATTAAAAAGTAAAGCAATTTTAAAAAGGCTGGCCTATCAAATTTCAAATGATGTACAGCGTAAAATGACAGAAAACAGGCTAAATGACTTATTCCTGCACTCTACAAATTTAATTGCTGTGGTGGGTATGGATGGCTATCTTAAAAAAGTAAACCCTGCATTTACACGCATTTTTGGGTATGCCGAGGCTTATCTTCTTACTACTCCTTTTACTGAATTTTTACATCCTGATGAAAAGGAAACTGCCATTTCGCGCTTAAAAGAGGTAGCCGCCGGTTTATCACCAAAACCTTTTCAAAACCGGTGTTTAACCCATTCGGGAGAGTGGAAATGGATCTCCTGGACCCCATCCCTTCTTATCGAAAAAGGGATTGTACACGTTTTTGGAATGGATGTAACCCCCATTAAAACTATCAATCTTGAACTTTTAAAATATAAAAATATAATTGAAAGCTCGAAAGACGGAATTGGCCTCTACTCGGTAGGAACCGGCGATGTTTTCCTTAACAACGCCTTTAAAGAGACCCTGGAATATGAAGAGGATGAATTGTTAGGCGAAGGTGCTCTTGAAAAAGTGTACGTTGATAAGGAGCTCGCTTATCAAATTTATAAGATCCTTATCTCAGGTAATTATTGGGAGGGAGATTTACAGTTAAGAAATAAAAGCGGGAAATTGCTTGACTTTTATTTTAGTGGCGGGCCCATTTATAACCGCAAAGGGGAACTTATTGCCTTGTTTGCAATACATACCGATATTTCAGAAAGGAAGAGATATGAAGTCACTTTAAAAGAATATGGAGGAAGAATTGAAAATATCCTCGAAAGTATTACAGATGGGTTCTTCTCATTAACACCCACCTGGGAAGTAACCTATTGGAATAAAGCAGCAGAAAACCTTTTGGGTGTTTCCCGCGAGGAAATATTGGGAAAAGAACTTTGGAATTATTTCCCCGAAGCTAAAGCGTTGCTCTTTTATTCCAAATATGAGGAGGCAATGCGTAAAAATATAAAAGTAACCTTTGAGGAATATTTTGAACCTCTGGCCACTTGGTTTGAGGTAAATGTTTATCCCAAAGTTGATGGACTTTCAGTCTATTTTAAAGATATTACCGGCAGGAAAAAGTTTGATAGTGAGATCAAACTTGCTAGAGACAGGTTTGAACTTGTAGCACGTGCCAGCCGTGAGGCTGTTTATGACTGGAACATATCCACTAATCTGTTAGAATGGAGTGAATCTTATTATGAGGTTTACGGATTTCCAAAAATTTCCCCCGAAAAAACTTTACAACAATGGGAATTAAATATTCATAAACACGACCGGGAAAATGTAGTAAAAAAATTGAATGCCTCCTTAAAATCCAGCGATGAGGTATGGAATTGTGAATACCGGTTGATTCAGCCGGATAAAAAGATCGCCGTAGTACGGGAACGGGGTTTTATTATTAGAGATGAAAACGGGGAGGCAATTAGAATGATAGGTTCACTTCAGGATATTACCCAATTAACGCAAAATGAAAGAGCACTCGAGGAATTAAATCATGAACTTGAAAAGCATTCCCGGGAACTTGCGGTTTCCAATGCTGAGCTGGAACAATTTGCCTATATAGCATCTCATGACCTGCAGGAACCCTTAAGGATGGTAACCGGTTTTTTAACTCAACTGCAAAGAAAATATGATGACCAACTGGATGATAAAGCAAGGCAATATATTCATTTTGCCACAGATGGGGCTGTGAGAATGCGCCAGATAATCCTGGATCTACTGGATTATTCACGTGTTGGAAAATTGAAATATAACTATGAGATTATTGACCTTAATTTGTTGGTAAATGATATAATTAAGCTACATTATAATTTAATACAAGACACAAAAACCATAATAGAGATTAATGATCTTCCCATCATTAAGGCCGCTTTGACGCCATTACAAAGGGTTTTGTCCAATTTAATAACCAATAGTATTAAATATAGCAAAGAGGAGGTATCCCCGGTAATAAAAATATCGGTAATTGAACAGGCCAAAGAATGGGAAATTATTGTTACTGATAATGGAATAGGAATTAATGAACTTTTTTATGATAAAATATTTGTGATCTTTCAACGATTACATTCACGCGATGATTATTCAGGAACGGGAATTGGTCTGGCAATTTGTAAAAAGATAGTGGAGAATCATGGAGGTAAAATTTGGGTTGTTTCCCAAGAGGGGGTGGGAAGTTCCTTTCATTTTACAATCCCAAAACATTTTTAGTATATTTACGTACCCCAATTATTAAAAGTATGAAACCTATTGATGTCTTACTGGTTGAAGATAATGAAGGCGATATAGTCCTAATTAGCGAAGCTCTTAAGGAAGGGAATTTTGTAGAAAAGGTTAGTGTAGTAAAGGATGGGTGGGAAGCTTTAAATTATTTAGCTAAAAAGGAAAAATATTCTGCAGAAACTACTCCAGACCTTATTCTACTGGATATAAATTTACCCAAATTAAATGGACACGAGGTTCTCAAGCAAATAAAGGCCGATGAGTTCTTAAGACATATTCCTGTTATAATATTAAGTACTTCTTCTTCACAGGACGATATAAGTAGTTGCTATAGGAATTTTGCAAATTGTTTTATATCAAAACCAGTGAATGCAGGGGATTATTTAAGGCTTGTTTCATCGATCAAGGAATTTTGGTCTTCTACCGTTCAATTACCTCAAACTCCATAATTCTACCATGAAAGAGAATTATTTTTCCTTACATATTCTGGTAATTGAAGATCACTTGGGGGATTATATTTTAATAGAAGATTATTTAACGGAAGAACATAAGGAAATTGAGCTTACCAGGGCAGCATCCTTTTTGCAGGCCAGGGAAATTCTTAAAAATAACTTGTTTGACACTATTCTACTCGACCTGTCCCTGCCTGATTCCGGCGACGTTGAGGTGTTGGTAAAAGAAGTGATGCATTTAGCCGGTAGGGTTCCTGTAATAGTCTTAACAGGAAATTCCAATAAAGATTATGGTGTAAGAACGCTTTCTTTGGGTATTTCAGATTATTTGCTCAAAGATGAATTAAATCCCGTTCAGCTTTCAAAAAGTATATTTTATAGTATTGAGCGTAAGAAAGTTGAAAATCAATTAATCGAATCTGAAAAGAAATATAAAAACCTTTTTAATCATAGTCCGCTACCAAAATTTGTGTTGGACCTTAATAGTTTGAATTTTTTAAGTGTTAATCGTGCAGCTACCGAGCTTTATGGTTATTCATCTAAAGAATTTTTAAAGATGAATGTAAGGGACCTTTGGGTGAAAGAAGAAACACCAAAAGTTGAAGAAAAATGGAAATCTCAATATAAGGAGTGGTTTCAAATTGCACTGAAACACCGGAAAAAGAATGGCGAGGTGATATCTGTTGAAGTAACCAGTAATCCTATTAATTTTGACGGTAAACCTGCCCGCGTTAGCCTTATTAAAGACGTTACTGCACAATTACAGGCAGAAAAAGCCTTGCAACATAGTGAACAACGTTTTAAAGCCCTTGTTCAGGATGGATCGGAATTAGTTATGATCCTGGATTTTAAAGGTAATCTCTCGTATGCCAGCCCGGCATCACAGGCGGTTATGGGTGTAAATATGGAGGTATTACTTAAAAATAATTTCTTTTACCTTATTCATGAAGAAGATATAGATCAGGTTAAAGACGCTATTGCACGTCTTAATAATCAAAAACGGATCCAGATCCCTTCCTATAGAATTAAAACCGCTAATAATGAATGGAGATGGATTGAGACCATTGTCACAAATTTATGTGAGGATCCTGCAGTGAATGGAATAGTTGCCAATTCCCGGGATATTACCGAATTTGTAAATCAGGAGCGGGAACTTATTGAGAGTTTACAGCGCTATAATATTGTTGCTAAAGCCACCAGTGATACTATAACAGATTATGACGTGGTAAATGACAGAATGGAATATAACGAAGGGATACAGAATATGTTTGGTTACAACCCTGCGCAAATTGGACGTGAGGGCAGTTGGTGGGATGATAAAGTTCACCCTGATGATAAAGAGAGGGTTAAACAGAAAACCAGGGAAGTTTTTAAAAATAAACATAATCAACTTCAAATTGAATACAGGTTCAGGTGTGCAGACGGGACATATAAGCATATACTGGACCGTAGCTATCTGTTAAAAGATGAGGAAGGTAATCCTTTACGGATGATTGGGTCTATGCAGGATATTTCTAATCTTAAAAATTACATTAAGACTATTGAAAACCATAATGCGCGGTTAAAGGAAATTTCCTGGACCCAGTCACATGTTGTAAGAGCTCCCCTTGCAAGAATAATGGGATTAATTGATCTTTTACAGAATCATGGAGAGATCGAAGACAGGGACCACTTGATGGAGAATATTTTTTCATCGGCACACGAATTGGATGCTATCATTAGGAAAATAAGTAATAAAGCGGAACATCCTGCAGAAAGCAATTGGAAATGTTGAAGGTTCTTATTATTGATGATGATGAAATTGTTTTGTTGGTAGAACGCAAGATCCTCCAGCGATGTGGTATAGATAAAGAAACCATTACATTTAAATGTGGAGAGGCAGCACTGGAATATTTAAAAAACCAGGATACAGATCAAAAATTTTTAATTCTTCTGGATATTAATATGCCGGTAATGAATGGCTGGGATTTTTTACGGCAAATGGAATCTCTGGAAAGAAATGAAAACATTTTTGTAATAATGGTTACTTCCTCTATTGACAGATATGATAAACAGGTATCTGAGAATTACAATTCTGTAATTGGTTTTATTGAAAAACCAATTACGGCAGAGGATTGTAAACAAATTAAAAATTTACCGGAAATAAGTTCTTATTTTTAAACCTTTCTTATACTTCGGTTTCGGTAGGATTACCACTTTCTATTTTTTCCTTGGCCCATTCCTTTTCATCTTCCGTTGGTTCTTCGGGTTCTTCCTGAAGGATCTCTGCCCGGGGTTCATAATTAAGTTTAATAAACATAGGAAAATGATCGGATCCTATGTTTGGGCCTCTTGAGAGTTCGATAAGGGTAAAATCATTTGTATGAAAAACATGGTCCAGCGGCCAGCGCAATAACCTGTAGTCCGCATGAAATGTGTTGTAAAACCCACGACCTATCCTTGGATCCAGCAATCCGCTTAATTTTTGAAATAATCGGGTAGTGCGGGACCAGGCCACATCATTTAGATCTCCAAACACCACCACAGATTCCTGATCTTTTTTAACATCCTTTCCTACCAAAAGTAATTCCGCATCGCGGTTGGTTGAGGTTGGATCTTCGGTGGGACTTGGAGGTTGAGGATGCAATGCATGGAATTTTACACGTTCATTATTATTTAACCTTAAATATCCATGAATTGAAGGAATATCCTCTTTTATTAAATATTTTACTTTTACCTGTTCCAGTTTTAACCTGGAATATAAATGCATTCCATAGAGATTATCCAGGGGAATTTTTACCGTATAGGGATATTTTTTCTCAAGTACTTTGAGCTCTTCTTCCCAGGTTTTATCAGTTTCCAGGGTAAGTAAAATATCCGGTGCTTTTTTATTGACCAGGTTTATTAATTTATCGTATCGGGTATTTGTAGTAAGAACATTGCTAACCAATATGGAAATAATTGCGGTAGGATCATCACCATGAAAGCTTAACACCTGTTTTCGTGACAGGATAGTATATGGAAAAATTTTAATTATTTGGTACACAAGGCTTAATCCAAGCAGGCATGTTAAAATAATTTGCCATACATTCTCATAAGATGCGATGAGTATAGTAATTATTAAGACTACCAGGATAAGAAAACTAATTTGAATTCTGGGAAAATCAAATGCCCTTACCCACCATTCATCGAATTTTGTAAGTGATGCAAGGGTTGGGATCAACATTAGTACACTTAAAAAAGCGAATACAATTTCTGAAAAATCCATTTGTGAAGCTTAGGTAATATTTGAAATTTAAAACTGATAAGAAATCCCTATCCCCTGTGAATTTACATTCTCACCACGCAGGTTGAATCCCATTGTTGGGTAAATTTCAACATTTTTATTCTTTTTTTTATGAATTTCGGGAATTAATATTCCACTGGCTGCTCCTACCGCCAAACCTACAATATTGTCTGTAAGAAAATGTTTTCCGCTTTGAATTCTCAAATATCCAACTGTAGCAGGAATTGCGGCTGCTACCCCCCATACTACCGGTCTCCAGGGGGAATCCGGATTAAAATCATTAAAAACTTTAGCAGCAAAAAAAGTGGCAGCTGCGGTAGCAGCGGTATGTCCTGCAAAGAAGGATCTCTGTTCATCATTATCCATTCTTTCCTCATCGGGAATCGAAGTATTGTAAACCAGGGGGCGGCTTTTTTCTACCAGTGCAGCTGTTATGGTAAAGAGAGCTCCGGTTGTTGCCATAGATTCAACAAAAAGGACAGAAATCTGGCCTGCATGTGACCTTTCATTTTCATTGATGAGAAGGGCGAGCGGCAAGGCAAAAGAGGTAAACATTGGAATATAACTTGCGCTGTTGGCTTTTTCAGAATAATTCCCGGCAGCCCATCGATCTATCCCCCAAATATCATCCTTAGACAGGGCATTGAGGTCTTGTTGAGACAAACTTGGTTTATCCTGAATTAAAAGTACGCCCACTACATTTAAGCCAACACCGGTTGTTATCCAGATACCATCTTTAACCAGATCTGTTTCATAGGGTGATTCTTTTTTCTGGGAGTAGGAATTAAAATTTAAACAAATGATGCACAGGGAAATCAATATCGATTTAAGGGTCATATAGATATTTTTTTCAAATCTCATATTTATCATTCAATAAAATAAAGGGTTTAAGAAAAGAATAACATCAGGTTAGCTCATTCCGGAATATGCAATCCTTAAATTAACAAAAGTTTAGTCCGTGTTGAGATTGGTTTCTTCTCTTATTGCGACTAAAATCCTTTAACTTTAAAAAATGAATTGAGCAACTAGGGAACTAAAAATCACCGGTTGATTAAGAAAATACTTTCCTGAAGAAATCTGAATTCATTTGAACCGATTAAAGCTCCACACATGAAAGAGGAAAAAAAACGGATAAGAAGTGGTTTTATTTTTAAAAAATTTGAAGAAGAAAATAAATCACCTTTCGATAAGCTATTTGAGATCTTTAAAGAATTAATTACCCATACTTCAGGGGATTTTGATGAAGCAATAGAGTGGTTGAGACAGCTGGATGTTGAATATAAGCTTACAGATGAAAATTATAGTATTGATGATTTTATAGAAGACCTCAAAAAGAAAGGTTATATAAGAGAAGAAATTACCCCCAACGGCCCCGGGATGGCAATTACAGCTAAAACAGAACGCGCAATACGGCAGCAGGCATTAAATCAAATATTCGGGAAACTTAAAAAAAGCGGTACCGGGAATCATTCTACCAAATACCAGGGCGCCGGCGATGAGCATACGGGTGAATTTAAAGAATTTCATTATGGAGATTCCCTAGACAGGATTGCTATGACCGAGAGCCTTAAAAATGCCCAGATCAATCATGGCGCGGGAGATTTTAAAATGACCGAAGATGATCTGGTCGTGGAAGAGACCCACCATAAATCCCAAATGAGTACGGTCCTTATGATTGACATTAGCCATAGTATGATACTGTACGGTGAAGACAGGATTACCCCTGCCAAAAAAGTTGCAATGGCCCTGGCTGAACTTATCACCACCCGCTATCCTAAAGATACCCTGGACATTTTAGTATTTGGAAATGATGCGTGGGCTATTTCCATTGGAGACCTGCCGTACTTACAGGTGGGGCCATACCATACAAATACAGTGGCCGGATTACAGCTTGCAATGGATCTTTTACGGCGCAAGAGAAACACCAATAAACAAATTTTCATGATCACAGATGGAAAGCCAAGCTGTATTAGGGAACGTGATGGCTCTTATTATAAAAACAGTGTAGGCCTGGATCCCTATATTATTGATAAATGTTATACCATGGCACAGCAGGCCAGGAAATTACACATTCCAATTACAACATTCATGATTGCACAGGATCCATATCTGGAAAGGTTTGTCCGGGAGTTTACCCAGGCAAATCATGGGAAAGCCTTTTTCACCGGATTAAAAGGACTGGGGGAAATGATTTTTGAAGATTATGAATCTAACAGGAAAAAAAGGATCAAGGGTTGAAAATTTGGAGAATTAAGAGAATTAAAAAATAAACTATGAATAAGGAAAAGATAAACTCATTAGGGGAATTAATAAAAGCAGGATATAAGTCTAAAAGTATCAAAGAAGAACTTAGGCAAAACCTCCTGGAAAAAATAAAAAATGGCACACCGGCGTTTGAGGGAATTCATGGGTATGAACATAGCGTGATCCCTGAACTGGAGCGGGCCATTCTATCTAAGCATAATATAAACCTGCTTGGTTTAAGAGGACAGGCTAAAACCCGTCTTGCCCGGCTTATGGTAAATTTACTGGATGAATGGATCCCAATTGTAGAGGGCTCTGAGATTAATGACGATCCACTGCAGCCCCTTTCCAGGTTTGCCAAGGATCTGATGAAAGACAAAGGTGATAAAACTCCAATTGCATGGATACACCGCGATGAACGTTTCTTCGAAAAACTGGCTACTCCTGATGTTACGGTAGCGGACCTGATTGGAGACGTGGATCCTATTAAGGCTGCCAACTTAAAACTGAGTTATGCGGATGACAGGGTAATTCATTTTGGAATGATCCCACGTGCAAACCGCTGTATCTTTGTGATCAATGAACTGCCAGATCTTCAGGCAAGAATTCAGGTAGCACTTTTTAATATTTTGCAGGAAGGAGATATCCAAATACGCGGATTCAAATTACGGCTTCCGCTTGATATGCAGTTTGTTTTCACTGCAAATCCAGAAGATTATACAAACAGGGGTAGTATTGTAACTCCATTAAAAGATAGAATTGGATCCCAAATTCTTACCCATTATCCGCGCGAAATTGAAACTGCAAAAATGATCACAAAACAGGAAGCCAAAATGGATTCTTTCCAAAGTGAAATGATCTATATCCCCGAGCTGGCACGGGATCTTCTGGAACAAATAAGTTTTGAAGCCCGGGATAATGAATATATTGATGCCCGCAGCGGGATAAGTGCACGCCTTAGTATTTCGGCACTGGAAAACCTTTTGAGTACGGCAGAACGCAGAGCCTTGAAAACAGGGGATAAAAAGACACAGATCAGGTTTGGAGATTTTATGGGTGTAATTCCGGCAATTACCGGAAAGATTGAACTTGTGTATGAAGGGGAGCAGGAGGGAAGCGCAGCGGTTGCCCAGCAATTAATAGCCGATGCCGTGAAAACCTTATTCCCTAATTATTTCCCCAAGATCGAAAAACTCGAAAAACCAAATGCCGAGAATCCTTACAATGACCTGGTGGAATGGTTTTTTGCGGAAAGCGGTTTTGAACTTCTCGATGATATTTCAGATAAAGAATATAAGGAAAAGCTTGATTCTGTTCCTCCGCTTAATGATCTTATCAAAAAGTATCAGCCCGAAATAGAGGAAAAAGATTCTTATTTTCTGAAGGAATTTTTATTGTGGGGTCTTGTGGAATTTCAGAAATTAAATAAATACCGCTTTACCACTGGAATTCAGTTTAAGGATCTTTACGGAAGCTATATTAGCGGATTATAGAAAATTAAAAACCCTGCTATTTGCAGGGTTTTTAATTAATTATATTTTGCAGATTGCCCTTCCCGCGGCAAATTATTTTTTATAAATTCCCTTATATCATCATTGGCATTTTTCAGGTCGTCGCTCCTAAGATACATCATATGGCCACTACGATATCCCTTAAAACTAATTCTATCCTGCATTCTACCGCTGGGATCTAACTGCCACATGGTATATTTTGCATTAAAATAGGTAGTAGCACCATCAAAATAGCCCGCCTGGATCAAAACTTCAAGATTAGGATTTTGAGCCATGGCCTGCCTCAGGTTTTCACCTGAATTGTCTCCACTCCTGTCCCATGGATGTACGGGACCAAACATAAAATATTTCAGGTCTGTCTTAAATTTTAATTCTTCCTGTAAGTAATAGTTAATTGCAGGGGTGAAAGAATGTAGCCAGGATGTAAGCTCAGCATTATAATCTGGAGCATCACCAGATTCTTTGGAGTCTATACCAAGATATCTTGAATCAAGACGGCCAATGGTGTAACCTCCCTCTTCGCGCATCAATTCTTTCCAGAAGTATCTGAAAGGTACAGCAAGATTGTTTTGTAGGATCACTTTTTCAGAAATTCCCGAGTATATAGACATTTGTCTAGCCATTTCCTGTTTTTTGGTCTTCTCGGTAAAACCGCCTTTTACCAGGACAGGTAGTAAGGTGTTAATTGCATATTCTTCAACTTCGGGAAGCAGAACATCCAGATCTTTACTTTGCATACTGGCTGGCAATTTTTTGTGGTACCAGGCTGCCGCAGCAAAATAGGGGAGCCTGTTTGCTATTTCAACCGGTCCTCCACGCTCAATTCCAATTTCAGTGGGAGAAACCAGGATAACTCCGTTCAGATACATCCAATGGCTGTTTTGTAATTCCAACGCGAGGCCGGAAACTCTTGTGGTACCATAGCTTTCACCAATTAAATATTTAGGAGAAAGCCACCTATTATTTCTGGTAACAAAGGTGTTTATCCAGCCGGCCAGGTATTTGATATCTGCATTAGTACCAAAAAAGTCTTTGCGGTCCTGTTTCTTTTCCCCTTTTTCAATTAATCTTGAATAACCGGTATTTACAGGATTTACATACACAATATCTGCAATATCCAGGATTGAATGAGGATTCGCTTTTACCCCATAGGGTTGTACAGGAAATCCTTCATCATCTATTTTCAAAACCCTGGGCCCGGTATATGCCAGGTGCATCCAAACAGAAGCCGATCCCGGCCCGCCGTTAAAAGAGATCACCAGTGGCCGGTTCTCTGTATTTTGGATCCCGCTGCGCTTATAATAAGTGTAAAATAAACTCGCCACAGGCTCCCCCGCTTCATTCCAAACAGGTTGTGTTCCGGTTTGGGCGGTGTAATTGATAGCTTTTCCACCTATATTTACTGTGTGACTTGTTGCAACAGTAGTATCTACAGGTAGTTCCACCTTTTGAGAAAAAACAGAAATAGAAAAAGAACTTAGAATAATCAGGTAAAAATATTTCATTGGGAAAAATTGGTTTTAAATAAAAGTATAAAAATGGGAATTTTCAGGGATAAAATCGTTATTCGTCCTTAAATAGGATGGTATAACTCAAAGCAATACCTCCCGCCGCTGCTATTAAAAAGAAAATTATTGCGAGACCCGGATATCCAAAAATCATAAAAGGAGATGGGACACTCATTAACATAGATGCTCCAATGATCATTGCCGCAATGATCAATCCTAAGGTGATCCTGTTTGCCACTTTTTGAAAACCATCTGTCCATCGCTTTTCATCAATGGCATCTATCTTCATCCGAAAATTGTTGTTGGCGAGATTTTCAGAGATCTTATTAAGTCGCTGCGGAAGGTTTTCAGCAAGATTCTTAGTTTGTAGGGCTAGCGCAAAAAGATTTTCAGGTTTCATTTCATGATACATCTTGGAGCGCATCATTTTATTTACATGCTCTCTTATAGCCTTTCTAAGATCAAACTCAGGTTCTAAAACCGCCACTATCTGATCCATATTTAATAGGATCTTGCCCAATATATTAACTTCAACAGAAATATGAATTCCATTTTCTGCAGCCACCCGGTTCATTTGTATTAGCAGTCTTCCGGTTTGCATTTGGTAAGCCTTGGTATTTTGGCTGTCCATCACGAGATGGTTAATGGTGTTTTTGAAATTTTTAAGGTCTGCCTCTTCACCTGCTTCACTCATTGACAATAACACATCTGCCGAAGCTTCTCCGTCATTTTGGCTTAAGGCTATAAGAAGTTGCAATAATTTCTCCTGCATGGAGGGTGTAAATTTAGCCACCATTCCAAGATCTATGAGTGCTATTTTATTGTCTCCAGTTAAATGCACATTCCCCGGGTGAGGGTCGGCATGCACAAATCCGTCTGTAATGAGTTGTTTCAAATAAGCATCAACAAGTTCATCTACCAAAGGGCTAAGATTATTTTCCAATCTTTTTAGGGGAGAAATAGATGTTATTTTGGTCCCTTGTATAAAATCCATGGTAAGCACCCGGGATGAGGAATAATCCAAAACAGGTTGAGGTACAATTATATTCTTGTACTCGGCAAGGTTTTCTCCAAGGGTCATTAAATTCTGTCCCTCCCGTACATAATCCAGTTCCTGGAGCAAAATGTGGCGTAATTCAGCCAACACTTCATCAAAGGCATATTTTTTAGCTACCTGGGTGTGTTTTACAGCAAAATCTGCCAGCTCCTTCAACGTATCAAGATCATCCAGGAATTGTTTTCTTATTCCGGGTCGTTGTACCTTAACTGCTACCGGTTTCCCCGACCTCAAAGTGGCCTTATGAACCTGTCCAATAGATGCACTGGCCAGAGGCTCTTCACTAAAGAAGGAAAATGCCTTTGAAATACGGGTTCCTATTTCCTCTTCAACTATTTTGTGAACTTCATCATACGGTATTGGTGGGACATCATCCTGTAAAGTTGCCAGCGCCTGTAAATAGGCATCAGGCAAAAGGTCCGGCCGGGTTGAGAGTAATTGGCCCAGTTTAATGTAGGTAGGCCCCATTTTTTTAAGGTCATCTACTAATTCCTCGGGAGTCTGGTCATAAACCTCAGAATCCCTCTCTTCGTTCTCATTTTCATCAAGAGCGGTTGCTGCAGTTTGATGGAAAAGATCACTATTCCAATACTTTAGCATAAATCCTATGAACTTACGGTAACGCACCAAATTATCAGGAAGTACAGACATATATTTAAATGGATTGTTTAATGTAATTAAAGATATCTAATTATAATTATCCCGCAAACAGAATGACTCGGGAGCAGGAATGTTTTTAGGTTTTTGTGAAAAGTTTAATAATCCGGCTTTTATAAAAGCCTCTTTAAGTTGCATAAATTGAGGATTTTGTTATTTTTACGAACAACCTTCTGCTTTAGGAAGGAATGTAATCTTTAAAATTAGATAACTTCCATTTGAAAAATATCCCGAAATTTAATAAGATCGTTGACAAGGTAGATATGGAGCAACTTCATAAACCTATCTTTTCCCGGCTTAATAAGGATATTCCTGCCAGTATTGTAGTGTTTCTGGTGGCGCTGCCCCTTTGTCTTGGAATCGCCCTGGCAAGTGGAGCGCCTCTTGTATAAGGGCTTATTTCAGGTATTGTTGGAGGTCTGGTTGTAGGTAGTATAAGTAAATCTTCAGTAAGTGTTAGTGGCCCCGCGGCGAGTGTATCTGCCGTTGTATTGGCAGCAATAATTTCAATTGGAGATTTTAAAGTTTTCTTACTGGCAGTGGTATTGGGAGGGATTTTCCAGCTTGCTCTGGGACTTTTAAAGGCGGGACTAATTGCCGATTATATGCCTTCCAACATTATTAAAGGCTTACTCGCAGCAATTGGTATTATTTTAATAATGTCTCAGTTTCCTTATGCATTGGGGATAGTACCAGATTCTGAAAGTTACTTCAATCCATCTTTAGGTTTTTTGGATCAGGTTGAAAATATCACAATTTCTTTTTATAATTCCCTGGGAGCCGGGCCAATTATTATCAGCCTTATTTCGCTCGCCATAATGATATTCTGGGAGAAGTCTCCGCTCAAAAATTTTAATCTATTGCCCCCGGCCCTGGTTGTGGTAATTATTGGTGTGGTTCTTAATTTTTTATTTGAAGTCTTAATTCCGGGTTTTCATCTTAATGCTGCTCAATTGGTAAACATTCCAAAAATTGACCACATAGGGGAACTGGTAACTTTTCCAGATTTCACCGCGATCACAAATCCAGAAGTTTGGGGCGTTGCCATAAGCATCACCTTAATTGCATCCATTGCCAGTTTACTGGCCATAGAAGCGGCAGATGAAATAGACCCCCATAAACGCAACACTCCACCAAACAGGGAATTGGTAGCCCAGGGAATTGGAAATACCTTAACCGGTCTCATAGGGGGAATTCCCATTACCTCGGTAATTGTTCGAAGCTCTGTAAATATTAATGCGGGGGCAGAAACTAAACTCTCTACAATACTGCATGGATTTTTCCTTCTATTAAGCGTTTTATTTTTGAGCAGGGTTTTAAACCTTATCCCACTGTCCAGTCTTGCCGCGATTTTATTGGTAATAGGTTATAAACTCGCCTCCTGGGAAGTGATCTCTACTATGTTTAAAAAGGGCTGGAACCAGTTTATTCCTTTCATAGTAACAGTAGTTGCTATTATAGCTACAGATTTGCTTATAGGGATCTTCATTGGTACCCTTGTAAGTATCTTTTTTATCCTACGCAGCAATTATCACAATGCATTTTTTATTGAAAACACAAAAATTTTTAAAGGGGAGACCATTCGCCTGGAATTATCAAATGAAGTGTCATTTTTCAATAAAGCCTCTATTAAAAATACACTTTGGAATGTACCTGATAATTCTACGGTTATTATTGACGCAACGTTTGCCAGTTATATAGATCATGATGTATTGGAGATATTTAAAGATTTTAAGGAGACCTATGCCCGCGAACACGATATCAACCTTAGTATTATAGGCCTAAAAGAAAAATATGATCTTGGAAAGGATCTAAAGTTTGTCCAGGAGGAAATTCAGGTGTTCAAGGAAAGATCAACACCGGAAGAAATATTTGAATACCTGCAGGATGGCAATCAACGCTATGTAGATGGAAAACTTGTGTCTCGCAGGTTACGGAATAAGGAACTTATGGATTTCATTAATGCACCCCCTCTGGCTGCGGTAGTAAATTGCATTGATATGAGGGAACCCCTTAATGTTTTAATGAATACCGGAATTGGAGATCTTATTCCTATACGAACGGCAGGAAATCTGGTAGATAAGGAAGTTATTAGGAGTATAGAAGTGGCGTGTAAAAAACAGGGTGCTAAATTTATCCTTTTTATGGGGAACTCTTCTAATAAAATTTATGCTGAAGCTTTGCGCGATTACCGCGATTCCAACCCAAGTTATTTGATACCGCTTATCACTGATGCGGTAAATGCCTTAGGGGTTCAAAGAGGATCCATTAAAGAGGAAACAATTTTTGGGATAGCAGATGATATCACAAACTGGAATATTGAAAGGTCCAAAAGCCGGATCATGGAAATGAGTGATTATTTAAAAAAAGAAATTGAAGAAGGAAGAGTAGGACTGGCATCGGGATTTTTTAACCGGTCGAATGGCAAAATTGAATTTTCAAAACAATATATTACTCCGGGTATCATCAATGTCCTTGAAGGATAAGGGAATTAGCTTTAATTAAATTCATCGCAATTGGCAGATGGTATATTTACACCTGCTGCCTGCTCATATACCAGGCTAGCGCCGCTATGTCCTACAAAACCTACATAACCCGATCCTATGAGCAATAGAATAATAAGTAAGCCCCTGGCTATAGAAGACTTAAAATTCAAAATTCCCGCTTGATACACTACATCTAAAATAAGAGCCGAAGTAAACAACCATATCATTGTATATGCGGTATTCTCATGGGTTTTCAAAACCGTGGGATCACAAAGATTTCTGGATACGATTCCATCTGCCAGGTTACCGGTATAAATGGCCATCCAACCTCCCAGGGTTCCCAGAAAAAGCAATATACTTGCAGGGAGATCAAGAAATTTACCTTTAGGCCAAAGGCCGGCAATTTTAAATAAAGTGGCTACAAGAAGGAGGGCAATGGGGAAATGAACAAACAGAGGATGTAACACCTCTGTTCGCAAAAAATCCGGGAATATTTCCATTTAATCAAGAATTCGTACTGCTATTGGGTCAAGTCGTTTTCCTGTCTTTTCTACATCAACTTCTACCTGTTGGCCTTCTTCCAGATTTGAAAATTCAACCCTTTCCCCATTTCGGGTGAGGCTGGTATTATCAGTAAAATATAGCTCCAGGGTTTTATTGTCTGAAGTTTTTACATAGATCTCTGTTTTTGAGGCTTCCACCTTATCTACAATCCCCCTGTATGTACCTGATTCTACAATATCGGTTTTTTCTCCACAGGAAACGAATAAAAATGCAATCACTAATAAGATTGCTGAAAGGTTTAGTTTCATAATTTAAAATTTAGGATTAATGAATAAAGTATGGCCTCAGGCTATATAAATTTAATCAATTTACATGTTGAAATATCAAATTTATTAAATAAGTTATAATGAAATCAATTGGTTAAGTTGATTGATGTTTGTAGGATTTCCGAAGAGATACAGGAGGTCCCCCTGTTCAATAACGGTGGTGTTGTTTATATTAGTTATATAATTTGCACCTCTTTTTATGGTGAGAACGGTCACGCCATAATTTTTCCCAATACCTGATTGTTCAATTGATTTTCCTACAATATTATTATTTCTACGCTGCACACTTAGAGTAACAATTTCCTTGTTGGGTATATGGAGGTGTTGATATGCAGGAGTGTGAGGCCCTTCTTTTAGGGTAGTTAGCATCTCATAATCTGAAGATCGTATTTGATTTATAAATTCCTGGATCTCGTTATGGGGTATTAAATATTTACGCAATACCCTGCTGAAGATCTCTATAGAGGTTTCAAACTCTTCAGGAATTACTTCATCTGCGCCCAACCGAATGTTGTCTTCTATTTCCCTTACATACCGGGTTCTTACAATTAAGGTGGCGGTTTGAGTTAAAACCCTCACGCAGTTTATGATTTTTTTGGTGGCTTCAGGATCAGAAATAGCTATAACAATTACCCGGGATTCCTGTACGTGTAAATGTTTAAGGATAACTGGATTTGAAGCATCGCCATATACAATTGGCTCTCCTTTCTTTTTGGCCATCTGGAAGGATTCGGGATCCAGGTCTGTGATCACGTAGGGGATCTTGGCATATTTAGCGGCTTTGGCAATGTTCTGGCCGTTAATTCCGTAGCCAATAATTACTAGATGGTCCTTAAGCTCTTCTGAAGAAACTGTCTCCTGCCGGTGTATTTGTCTTACATTATTTAGGCGTTGTTTTACCCTTGCAGGAAGAGGAATTCTTACGAGGAAATAGGTTATACGATCTGAATAATTAATAAGAAAAGGGGTGAGGCCCATGGTTATAATTGAAATTGCCAGGAAATACTGGTACACATTTACCGGTAAAATGTCGTTTTGTACCCCCACAGTAGATAGAAGTAAAGAAAATTCTCCTACCTGAAATAAGGCAAATACCGTCATAAAAATAGTTCTTGCAGGATATCGAAGGCTTAAAACCGTAATTGCCAGAATTATCATTTTTAATAGGATAACCCCAACTACTAAAAGTAGAATTAGGAGAATATTTTCAAAGAAAAAATTGAGATTAAGCAGGGACCCCACTGAAATAAAAAAGAAACTTATAAATATTTCACGAAAGGGCAGCACATTGGCCGTAGCCTGATGGCTGTAATCTGATTCTGAAATGATGAGGCCGGCAAAAAAAGCTCCTAAAGCAAGCGATAAACCTACAGATGAAGTGAGCCACGCTACACCAAAGCAAAAAACAATGGTTGTGAGAATAAATAATTCCCGGTTCTTTGTTTTAATTACCATTTTAAAAATTCGCGGAACCACGTAAATAGCGAGTAAATAGATCACCAGGCCAACACCAAGGATCTTAAGGAGAAGAATACCTAGAGTCTCTAAAATATTATCAGATTTTCCTGCAAGTAATGGTGTAAGCAACATCATTGGCACAACAATGATATCCTGAAATATTAATATTGCTACGGAAACTCTGCCATGGGGAGAAGTTACTTCTCCTTTTTCCTGAAAAAGTTTAAGTACTATTGCAGTGCTGCTTAGAGAGAATAAAAAACCTAAAAAAACCGCGGTATTAATAGGTAAACCTAAAAATGTTGAAATAAGACTTGTAAAAAGGATAGTTCCTCCCACCTGCATTCCTCCACCTATAAGGATCGTATTTTTAATAGAGGCCAATCCTTTTAAAGACAATTCAATTCCAATAATGAAAAGCAGGAAAATAATACCAATTTCGCTTAATAATTCTACCTCGTGTTGTGAGCTTATAAGGTTAAAGGCATAAGGCCCGGCAATGATTCCTGCCAATAGAAAACCCAAAAGAGAGGGCACTTTAATTTTTTGGAACAGGAGAATTATAAAGATCGAAAGACCCAACACTACCACAATATCTTTAAGAATTGGTATTTCCATTTTTTATATGCTAATTGATTGGTTTTCCCAATTATTCAGGCTACACTTAGCTTTTCACAAAATAACATTTATTTTGGCAATAGTTGGTTTTATTTCCTGTGGATTTTCCCCCATTTATAGCCGTGATTTCTCAAATTAAAAAAGGCGATAACATAATGTCAATCGCCTTTTATACACTTGAATTATTCTTATTATCCTTTAAGCCATGCTCCCCTTATTTTCATTCTTGGATCAGTTTCTGGAAGGTCCAGGGAGCGCAATTTAAGTTCGGAATCTGTTGGAACTGTGACTTTTCCTTTCAATTCCTTTTCTTTCCCGTCACGTTCAATTATCATTGTAAAATCCTCTCCTTCCTCCCAGGCTTCAGAAGTTAGAACCAGTTCGTACACATTCTGTACATTATAATCGGTTCCGTTTATAGATTTGATAATATCCCCGTTTTGAACTCCCAGTTCTAACCAAAAGGAATTGAGCGTGATATTATTTCTGAAGAAAAGTTCACCGCTGTCCGGCACCGCATCAATATATGGGATTTGTCCTTTTATAAAATAAGAGGTGTTAATAGTAGTTTCTGCCATTTCAACCCCCGCTTTTTCAAGGAATTGCTCGTAGTGAATAGGAATTTCCCCGGTAATATATTCCCGGAAAAAATCTCCTATTTCAGGAAAGGTCATTTCCACTATTTGGGGAATGAGTTCATCATCTTCGAAGGGTTGGTTTTTTCCATATTTCTGGCTCAGGTCTTTCATGAGGTCCAGAATTCCTTTTTCACCCTTGCTCAGTTCGCGCAATTTAAGGTCCAGGGCCATTCCAATCAAGGCTCCTTTTAAATAGACATTGTAATAATCACTTTTATAAGGCTCTTCCAGGATGTTTTTGCTCATTAAAGTAAATGGTACCGTATCGTCATAATTCTTTGCATCTTCGATTTTTGAGGACATCCGGTCATAAAAATCCTGTTCGGTGATCAAATCCTGATTCACCTGGAAGAGGTGGGCAAAATATTCGGTTACACCTTCATACATCCAAAGGTGTTGAGACATTTGGGGATTGTTATAATCAAAATAATGGATCTCATTGGAATGAATATTCAGGGGGTGAGAATATGAAAGAATTCGTGAGAAACTACATCGGTCATGGTCTGGTTAAGGGCATCCAATGGCATAACTTCCGGCAAAACCACCACTGTAGATGTGTGATGCTCCAGGGCTCCATAACCTTGAGCATCCAGATCTTCAGGATCTGAAAGATATAGCAGGATTGCATAATTGGAGGTGTTGTCAATATCCCCTAGAAACCTTTTTTGGGCAGTGATCATTTTTTCAATCTCAGGTTTTATACTCTTTGAAGTATAAACTTTATTGGGAGAATACACATGGAGCAAAACCTTAATATTCTGCACATTGATATAGGTTGTATCCGGCGAAGCATACATTATTGGATTGTCAATAATATCAAAATACCGGTTACTGTTATAATAATCTGTTCTTGAAGCCGGATTTTTAGGATCAGTTAGCGTTTGTGTCAAAGGCATTGAAGTTCCTGCGATAAGATTATCTGGCCGGTGAATGCTCAATTGATAGGGCAGCTCTTCCTGGTTTTGGAAGTAGCCAACAAAAGCGTGAAGATTGAGCATGAAATTTTCCTTTTCCAGGATATTGGTTCCTGCCGGTGAAAATATTCCTTCCTCTCCTGCAACATCAAAAGAATCATTTACCCAATAGGTAATCTTATCAAGATTTATCGCATTTTCAAAGATCCAGGTATTATCGTCTGTGCGCGAAACCATTAAAGGCTTGCCGGCATAATCATAAGCTTTAAGGTCTTCTATGAATTTACCGTAATTGTCTAAAGAATAAGTTCCGGGTACGGTTTTAGGAATATAAAAAGTAGTTTGGGGATCTAAAAATTTTCCGGGATCTACCGTAACCATTACTTTGTCATCTTCCACATTTACAAGGTCCAGGGATACTTTAACCTGTTTGTCATTTTCGGGGCTGGTAATTTGTTGGGTTTTACAAGCTGAAATGAAACTGATAACTGCAATTGAATAGAGAATTTTTTTCATTCTGAAATATACGTTTTTATATAGACGCTTAAGAAATGCGAAAGTTACTGTTTTGGGTTGTATTTCTGAAAATTTACCGGAATTTGAATGCAGGTAAGATTTGTTAATACTTAGTTAATAAATAGATAAGGCCTCTTATATAAAAAAACCTTTTCTTGCGGCTGTAAAAATATTCCTACCTATGAAACAAAAACTACTTCAAAGGGGCTTTATTGTGGCCTTCTTCTTTTTCACGAATGTAATTTTTTCTCAATCTGTCTTTATCAATGAATTCCATTATGATAATGCCGGTACAGATGAAGGTGAAGCGATTGAAATTGCTGGACCGGCCGGAACAGATCTTTCAGAATATAGTATTGTGCTATATAATGGAGGCAATAACAGTTCTTATGGCACCTTTCAATTATCTGGTACTATTCCGGACCAGCAAAATGGATTTGGTACCAGTGTTCTCAATTTTGCGGTTAACGGCCTTCAAAACGGGGCACCAGATGGTTTTGCCCTGGTAAAAGGAAATGAAGTGGTTCAATTCCTGAGTTATGAGGGGGTAATGACTGCTACCAACGGTCCTGCTGAAGGGATGACAAGTACAGATGTAGGTTTAGAAGAAGGAGCTAATACGCCAAGTGGTTATTCGCTGCAACTTGGAGGAGTGGGCCAGGATTATTCACAATTCACCTGGCAGGCGGAAGCACAGAATACTTTTGGAACTGTAAATAATAACCAGAGCTTTGGAGGAGATCCGGTTCAACCCGAGCCTGAGCCGGAACCGGAACCGGAGCCGGAACTTCCTCCTGCACCTGCGGTAGATGTGGTTTTTATTAACGAGATCCATTATGATAATGCCGGCTCCGATGTGAATGAGGGCGTAGAAATAGCCGGAACTGCGGGAACAGATCTTTCAGGTTATAAAATTCTCTTATACAACGGTTCTGCTTCACAACTTAAACTCTATAGCCCATCAACCACGCTTGAAGGAATAATCCCTAACAAGCAAAATGGTTTTGGAACCGTTTTCTTTCCAATTGCAGGTATTCAAAATGGGGATCCTGATGGAATTGCGCTAATAGATCCGGATGGTGCCGTGGTTCAGTTTTTAAGTTATGGAGGGACCTTTGTTCCTACAGACGGTCCTGCAGTGGGATTGGAAAGTACAGATATTGGTGTGAAACAAAATACTAATACTCCAATAGGTTTTTCCCTTCAGTTAACGGGTGAAGGAAGTTCTTACGAGGATTTCACCTGGGCCCCGGAAGCTCAGAATACCAGTGGAGAAGTTAATAATAATCAAATATTCCTTTCCCCGGAGCCGGTTCTTTTTATCAATGAGCTTCATTATGACACTTATAGTACAGATTCCGGAGAAGGATTCGAAGTAGCCGGCACGGCAGGCTTAGATCTGGCGGCTTATAGCATTATACTATACAATGGAAGTGGTGGAGGATCTTATGCCACTATACCCCTTAATGGTGTATTGCCTAATCAACAAGCAGGATATGGAACAAAAGAGTTCTATCATGTGGGTATACAAAATGGATCTCCTGATGGTCTTGCTCTTGTTAAAGGGGAAGAAGTTATTCAGTTTCTAAGCTATGAAGGCACTTTTACAGCTACTAATGGTCCTGCTGCAGGAATGGAAAGTACCGATATTGGAGTTACAGAAAACGGGGTTACAGCCGGATTTTCCCTGCAGTTGGGTGGTGTTGGTTTTAATTATGAAGATTTTACCTGGCAGGAGGCGCAAACTAATACTTTTGGAGCTGTAAATACCAATCAATCATTTGGTGGGGTAGTTGTAGAGCCTGAGCCTGAAGTGCCGGCTGAACCGGGTAGCATTGCAGCTGCAAGAGCTGCAGAGGCAGGTACAAAATTAACTGTTGAAGGTACGCTTACAGTAAGTGATCATTTAGGAAATACCGCCTATATCCAGGATCACACCGGGGGTATCGCTATTTTTGGTAACCTGGTAACAGAAGCCGGTTTGTACAAAATAGGTGATAGCCTTAAGGTATCCGGCACCACAGCAGTTTTTAATGGTTCCATTCAAATCTCAGATCTGGAGTCGGTTGAATATCTTGGAATAGCCAATGAACCAATTGAACCGAAGGAAATATCTATTTCTGAAATGGAAAATTATAGAGGCCAACTGGTAAAGATCATTGATGTAAACTTTCCAAACCCCGGCCAACTTTTCTTCGGAAATGCAAATTATAAGGTGACTGATGGTGGAGACGCAACCGGTGAGTTACGTATTGACAGTGATGTATCTTCACTTGTAGGAAAACTTCAGCCGGATGTTTGTGCAGAGGTAATTGGAGTAGTAGGAAGGTATAACCTCATCAATCAATTGCTACCCCGAAATGCAGAAGATCTGCCCTGTGCTGAGGATTACGACCCAAGCTTTCCGGGATCTGAAATTTCAAAAGAAGTTACTTTTGACGCGGTAACCTGGAATATTGAATGGTTTGGAGATGAAAAAAATGCACCTTCCGCAGGAAAAGAAAATTCTGACGAGATCCAGAAAGAAGCCGTGAAAGCAGTTCTTCTTGAATTAGATGCAGATATTATTGCGGTAAATGAAATTTCAGATGATGTGCTGTTCGGGCAAATGGTTGGCGAGATGGATGGTTACGATTATCTCCTCTCTGATGCTACCTCTTATCCTGACACTCCCGGGGGACAAAAAGTTGGGTTTATTTTCAAAACATCAAGTGTCGCTGTTACCAATAGCAGACCAATGTTCACCTCTGTTCATCCTTTTTATGATGGAGACGGTTCCTTACTTTCAGATTATCCTGAAAGCGCGGACAGATTCTATGCCAGTGGAAGATTGCCATTTTTAATGGAGGCCGATGTTACCATTGAGGGTACCACTCAGCCGATGAAATTTGTTGCTCTTCACGCCCGTGCAAATGGAAGCACCGGTGCTCAGGGGAGATATGATATGAGAAAATATGACGTTGAGGTACTTAAGGATTCTCTGGATCTTTATTATCCTAATGACAAGGTGATGATCCTTGGAGATTATAATGATGACGTAGATTTCACTGTAGCCAATGTAAGCACAACGGTTTCAACATTTGCAGCCTATACCTCAGATCCTGAAAATTACAATGTTCTAACCTCCGTGTTGAGTGACCTTGGGTTCCGTTCTTATGTAGTGGGTGATTACAATGATATGATAGATCATATTATGGTGACCAATGAACTGGAGGCAAAATACATAACAGGTTCTGCACGTGTACATTATGAACTTTACAATGCCGATTATAGTTATACCACTTCAGATCACCTTCCGGTATCCGTAAGACTGCAGTGGGAAGAATTAGCAATAGCCGGAATAGAAACAACGACCACAACCTGTACCGGGACCAGTACAGGAGCTGCCACCGTCACACCACAGGGCGGCATCCAGCCTTACACTTACGAATGGAGTGACGGGCAGGTAGGACAGACAGCAACCGGTCTTGCTGCAGGAAAATATAGTGTTACAGTTACAGATTACCTGAAGAATACTATAACTACAGAAGTTACTGTAGAAGATGCAGAAGCTATTACTTTGACAATGCCGGCAGATCTTCTGGTTTACACAGGCTATGGCTCAAACTGCGTGACGTTATCTGCTACTGAGGTCAGCGGTGGTACCGGCGCTTTTACATACCTGTGGAGTACAGGCGAGACTACAGAGACCATTTCTGTTTGTACTACGGAAGTTTCTACCTATACCCTGGAGGTAAGGGATGCTGCCGGATGTACTTCTACTGCTGAGGTGACCGTAAATGTTGAAAATTTGTCCTGTGGAAGTGGAAATAAAACGGATAAAGTAGTCCTATGTTTTAACGGAAAATCTGTGTGTGTGGCGCCCGAAGCTGTACCTGCTTTACTAAAGAATGGGGCACAATTGGGATCCTGTGAGAATGATGTAATTGTTGTGGAAGAAACCCTAGCTTCCCCTAATCCTACTCAGGGAGAAACGCTTATAAGAGTTACAAGTGCCGTAAAAGCAAATGCCAGTATCCAGGTATTCAATTTAACCGGGATGAGGATCCTGGAGCAAAAGGTATTCCTGGAGGAAGGCCAAACTTTCTTTCCTCTTAACCTCGGAAACACAATTCCCGGTATCTACCTTGTTAAAATTCAGGGAGCAGGGTTTGAAAGTGAACCTTTAAAAATAATTAAATATTAGGCTTTCAAAAAGCAATAAAAAAGGGAACCGATTGGTTCCCTTTTTTATTGCAAAATTTTTATGTCTTACTCTCTAATATGTCCTTTGCCAAACACGTAATATTTATTGGTGACCAATTGTTTTAAGCCAAGTGGCCCGCGGTGGTGAAGCTTATCTGTACTTATTGCCAGTTCAGCTCCCACACCCATTTGTCCCCCATCTGTAAATCTGGTTGAGGCATTGTGATAAACAGCAGCACTGTCCACCTGTTCCATAAAATTCTTGGCTTCCTCTTTTTCAGTAGTAATTATTGCAGCAGAATGTCCCCCTGAATAATGGTTGATCCTCTCTATTGCTTCTTCAAGATTACCCACACCTCCAATTACAATTTTCATAGCCAGAAACTCCTCGTACCAGGTATCCTCCCCGGGAATTTTTGTCGCATCCTCTAAAACCCTGGAAGTTTCCTCATCTGCCAGTACCTCTACCTGATTTTCTTTCATCAGTTTTCCAATCTCTTTTAAATGTACTTCATAATCTGGAAGGTTTTTATCGACAAGCACTTTATCCAGCGCATTACAACCGGAGATTTTATCGGTTTTTGCATTTAATATTACCCTTTTAGCTGTTTCAACATCTGCATTTTTAGAGACATACAAGAAATTGTTTCCCCTACCACTTACCAGAACCGCTCCTGTAGCGTGTTGTTTTACAAAGGCGATAAGTCTTTCTCCTCCACGGGGAACAATTAGATCGAGTTTCTCCGGCGGATTCTTCAAAAATTCCTGGGTTTCTTCTCTGTTCAATTCAAGTAATTCAATCCAGGAAGTATCCAGGTCATTTTCCTGAAGAGCCATATGCCAGCAATCTACTAAAATTTTGTTGCTGTAGTTGGCTTCTTTCCCGCCTTTCAGGTAGATCTTATTGTTGGCTTTAAACGCCAGTACGGCAGCTTCAACAGTCACATCTGGCCGGGATTCGTATATGATCATAATAGTTCCAAAAGGCGCAGTCTTATTGGTAATGTCCAATCCGCTATCCAGTACCCGGTTAGAGAGCACCTTTCCCACAGGGTCTTCCTGCTCCATTACTTCTTTAACAGACTGGATCATCCCGTCTACTTTCTTTTCATCAACGATCAACCGGTCATACATCGCACCCCCGGTTTCACCAAAAACCTGAAGATCTTCTTTATTGGCCTTAATTATCTCATCTCTTCTTCTATCCAGGATTTGCATCATGGATCTAAGCACATTATTCTTTGTATTTGTATCAATCAACTTCATCTTTCCTTATTCTTTATTTTATTTTCAATCTTATTTTTTCATTTAGCCACTAACGACTAACAACCACTTCTAAGCAATAAATTTGGTGCCTACTTTTTTACCGGAAACTATATCCAGGATCACATTGGGTCTTTTCCCGTTTGCGATATAAGTAGGGATATTTTTTGCCGCGGTACTTTTTGCTATCTTAATTTTGGATTTCATACCACCCCGCCCTTGTCCTTCTCCTTTGCCAGATTCCTGTACATATTTTTCAACATTCTCATTGATACTTACTTTATTGAGTTTTTCAGATTCTTCATCTTCAGGGTGCCCGGTGAATAATCCATCTGTATCGCTAAGAATTATCAGGGAATCTGCATTAATTAGTTCGGCTACCAAACTCGCCAGTTCATCATTATCAGAAAACATGGACATGGTAACAGATACCGCATCATCTTCATTTGCAATAGGTATTATACCTTCAGAAAGTAAGGATTCATAACAATTGGTCATATTTTCACGGTGTAGTCCCGGACTAAAATCTCTTTTTGTGGCGAGTACCTGGGCACATCGCATTCCATAATCATGAAAAAGGCTATAATAATGTCTCATCATTCGGGGTTGCCCCACAGAGGAATATACCTGTCTTCTTTTAGAAGGGTCTTTTATATTAATTTCACCAAGGATCTCCTTCCCGGCAATTGCCGAGCCGGAGGAAACCAATACTACCAGTATATCCTGTTCATATAAAGTGAAAATTTGCTCCACCAGGTTTTTTAAAACGGGTCCCAGAATTCTGTTGTCTTTGTTGGTCATCACATTGGTTCCAACCTTAACTACAATTCTTTTTGCTTCCATAATTTTAATATATCGCTGGTTTATTGTTTACCTAATTCCACTGCCCTGTCAAAAGCAGCATAGGCAGCATCTTTAATAAGTTCTTTTACATTATTGTCCTCCATTGAATCCAATGCAGCCCGGGTAGTTCCACCTTTTGATGCCACACGATCCATCCAGGTTTCAGGAGAAAGGTCACTTTGGTTAAATAACTCCACTGCACCTTCAAAGGTTTTACTTACCAAAACTTTTGAATCATTAGGAGAAAAGCCCATTTTTAAAGCGGCTTCTAACATAGACTGCATAAAGTAGAATACATAGGCAGGACCACTCCCGGAAATACCTGTGGAAGCATCTATATAGTTTTCATTTTCAACACGTATAGATTCCCCGGTGGTATCCAATAAGCTTCGTATCATCAAAAGCTCTACCCGTGATACTTCTTTGGCCCCTGTATAAGAGGTGACCCCTTTACCTACCTGTGCGGGTAAATTTGGCATCGCCCTTATAACTTTTTTGATCTCCAGTCCCTGCTGGATTTTATTAATAGTTACCCCGGCCATAATAGATACGAAGATCTGATCTTTGTTAACCAATAATTTTATTTCTTCAAAGAGGCTTTCACAGTGATAAGGTTTAATCGCCAGAAAGACAACATCTGCTTTGGGAAGACAATCCTCGATTTTATCATACACATCAAAGTGCTCTATTTTACTCAGAGAGACAAGTAGCTCAGGAGATTTATCATACAACATTAATTTATGCCGGCTTAATAAGGGGGAGTTCGCCATTCCTTCAGAATAGGTGAGCCCCATATTTCCGGCTCCAATTACAAGTAATCTCATTTTGGTGTTTTTAATTTCCTTTAAAGGCGCAAAGACCATGCAATCTCCCGGAGCGAAAAAAATAATTTTATTTTTTTTGGTAAATAAGTGTGAAATACGGGCTTTTCAAATAGTTTAAAAAGTAATTGGAAGATAAAAGGGATTTTCCCAACCGTTACTATTGTTAACATAAGGAAGGGGTAACTCAAAAATTACTTAAGAATTCCTGAATAATTTTTTTAAAGGCGGGAAAGATAATTAATGTGTATTTTAATTTGATTGACATTCCTGCAGATATGTCTTAATCCTGAAACTATGACAGGTTTTCCGGATTATCTGCCTTGAGCAGGGGGGTGGAGAACCTGTATATTTCCAGTTTCAATTGCTTGAATTTATCAAGGTGTTCTTGAATGCGGTAGGCCAGTTTCTGGTGCTGGGAGTGATAAAATGTTTCACAGCTTATATCTTCACATTCCATCATGCCATTTAGATCATTCTTATGATTGCGCATAGCCTCATGAAGTTCCATTTTTTCCTCTTTTAAATCGATCAACTCATTATAGAATTCCTGGAGTTTTTCATACATATTGGGAATATTACCTTTAAAAACCGGAGCAGTTAACAGGGATTTTAAAAAGCTTACTTCTTCTGAATGGAAATGAAATTTTTCATCCCAATAATGCGTGTCTGCATGCAGTTCATCAATATTTTTTTCGTTTGCAGAGCGGCGATGGTGAGTAGTAGTAGCCATAATTACCTTGTTTAGATGGGATTCCCCAATGGTATATTAAGATATGAAATTTTAGCTGAAAATTGAAAAAAAACATTTGTAATTATAATTACTTCTTAACCTTCAGGCTTGGTTATCAATTAATTAAGGTTTAAGGTTGAATATGTTGTTTTTTAGAAGATTTTATGTTCCTTATAAAATTGATTGGAACAGGGTTTTAAATACAACCCCTGTATTTACGAGGCTTTGAAGAGATAAAAAATATTTTTGCTCCTATGTTTTATGTAAATTAAAATCACATACATTTGTGCCAATAATCAAACAATAATTTTTATTAAAATGAAAAAATCAATTTTAACTTTTGCAGCTATTGCACTAATTTTTAGCTTTTCTTCTTGTAAAGAAACTACAGTTGAACAAACTGAAGAATTAGAAGTTATGGAAACAGAAACTGAAGAAGCTCCTGTTGAAGTAATCGAAGAAGCTCCTGTTGAAGTAATGGAAGATACCATTACTGAAGAAGCTGCTGTAGAAGTACAATAAAAATATATGATTTCCGGATTTTTCCGGAATTTCCCGGTATTTTAATGGGGCCTTTTGGCCCCATTTTTAATTTATTAAATTAGTATTGTTTTCTTTTAGAACGGATATCCTATTGCAAGGTTAAAGATGAAGTTTTGCTGTCTCCAGCTGCTATTCCCAAAATCAATTTGATCAAACACCCAACGTTGTCCTTTTGGTAAATGTGGTAATCTTAGTGGAAATGCCAGGTCTGTCCTTAGTATGAGGAATTGAAGATCAAATCGCAAACCTATCCCGGCTCCCACAGCCAGTTCTTTTATAAAATCCTTTGAAAATTCGGCACCCGGTTTATTTGGATCTTCATTCATTAACCAAATATTCCCCGCATCAACAAACAAAGCTCCTTCCACAATACTAAAAAGATCGGCCCTTAGTTCAGTATTCAATTCAAGTTTTAAATCTCCCGATTGATCCGGTAAAAAGGAAGAGGCTTCTACTTCTATATTATATGTTCCCGGCCCCACAGAACGCGCCCTGAAGGCCCTTAAACTATTACTTCCTCCCACAAAAAATTGTTTTACAAAAGGTAATTCCCGTGAATTCCCATATGGGAGCCCTGCACCAATAATGATCCTGCTTGCCAGGTCCAGACCTCTGTTAAGTTTCATATAATGCCGGAAATCTGTTTCGGCCTTTACATATTGGCTAAATGGTACATCAAAAATAGTTACCGGATCTCCTGAATCTATATTTGCTCCCGTGAGCAAACCGGTAATATTACCCGCAAGGTCCAATCCTCCCTGGAAATAAAAGGTATGGGTTTTGGCTGTCGCCATGGTATTGGTATATGTAAAAGTGTATGTAGGGCCAAAAATAAGCTGCTCTTCAATAATTCTTCCCAAATTGGGGTTAAGGGCTATTTGTTCTTCGTACAGTTCGGTTACATTAAATGGGTTTACAAAAGTTATGTCCATTACATTTAACCTATGTTCCTTTCTAAGATTTTCTTTCCACAAATAACCAAAAGAGGTATTGAAGGAATTAAGGGAATAAAGTTTTGTACGGGCCTGGAATTCATACGCCAGTGTTGCCCTGGTACGAGGAACAAATGCACTGTTCGAGGGGGTTTGAAAAGGAGTTATTAACCTGGGCCATGTTAAGGTAGCCTCGGTTCCTATGCGGTAAATATTGTAGCCTTGATTCAACCCTGCTACCTGTACTTCAAATCCTCCATGGGCCGAGATCCTTAACTCTTCAGCTCCTTTAAAGGCATTACGGTTTGTCCAGCTTAAATTAATTTCTGATCCGGCATAATTTGCCGAATTTGTTTTTCCCAACAATTCCAGCCTTATTGATTTTTTGGGAAGGGGTGTAAGGTAATAATAGGTGTCGAGCAAGTTGGTGGCAGAATCTGACACTTTAAACTGGTTTTTGACAAATTTAAATGTGCCCAAATTTACCAGCCGGTTTATAGATTTATTATGATCTGTTCTGTTATACAATTCCCCTTTTTCAAAAAGCAGGGTCCTTTCAAACATTTTGGGTTTAAATTTCTCTTTAGGATCTACAATGGTATAATCGCCGAATTTATTTCCTACGGGAGGTGAGGGAATAAGGGAATCTTCAGCAAGGGAATAATCGGGAAAAATGTAGATATTATTGATCCTGTAAGTTTCTTTTGCTTCAACAGGTGTTTCCTCCTTAAGCACCATTTTAAGGGAGACTTCTTTTTCTCCTGCTGTACTATCTACCTTGGCCAGGAGGTAATCCGGATTAAAATAGTAATAGCCTGTTTCTTTTAAATTGGCATCTATTCTTACCCGTTCTGCCTTAATTACATCAAGGTCATACGGCTCCCCAACTTTAAGCAGTGATTTTTCCCGGGTGTTTGCAATGGCAGCCGTAACTGGTATAGAATCTTTTGGAAAATCCACCTCTTTATATATATACGGGCTACCTAATTCTACTGTATATTCTGCAGTGGCTTTTTTGTTTTTTGCAGTTGAGTCTGCACTTGAACTGGCATTGAAATATCCTTTATTTTCAGCATAACCTTTAATAAGCTCTGCGTTATAATCCAGGTCAACTTGTGAGAACAACACCGGCGGTTCACCCATTTTATATTTTAACCAATGCCTGAAACCTTTGGTTCCAACAGAATCACCGGCTATGTTGTAAAAATATAATTTAGGACGAAGGCCTAAAAAACTGGTATTGGGCTTAGGCCTTAATAAGGTTTCCATATTTTCTGCAATCCGTTTTCTGTCTCCCCGGGAGGTCTCTGCCCCGTTTACTTCAATATCACCTCCTACATAAAGCAATTCCCCCTCGTTCAGGTATTTGGTGTTGCTGCACCCCGAGAGTGCCATAACAAGTGCCAAATTGATAAACAGATAATAATATTTAAAGTGCAATGATCTCATTTTATTTATCTACGTTCTTACCAAAAATTTCCATAAAATAATTGTAATCCATGGTGATAATGAAACCAACACCGGTTTCAATAACCTGTCCTTGCAGGGCCACCTGATATTGGTTTTTCCTGTAAGCTCTCAACATATACCTGCCATCTTTGGATAATTGATAATCCAGGGCTATATCACCTGCAATATTATTGGCCTGCTGATTGGTTTGCTGTGGTCCTTCCAGGCCAAAACTACTGCCTATGGTAACTTTTAACCTGTCATTTAAAAGGCGTCTTGATAAACCTACATTTAGGTCTGTACGTTGTTCCCGCTGTCCTGTGGTATAGTCTTCAGTAGAATCAAGGTCAAAGTTCAATTCAACTCCTGCTATAAGATCTCCGGCCAGATCATTAAGCTGTTGGGAGAGGATCTTACTCACACTTTGACGAGCCAGCGACTCGGCACTCGAACCTCCGCCTTCACTCGAAAAAGGATTTTCTCCTATAAATCTATTGAGCAGCAGCAAGGCAAAAACCTGTTTATTTAACTCAGATGGTTGCTGCCGGATCTGGGCAAGTTTCACCTTGGTGTTATTAATGATATCTGTAGAAACATTGTAATTTCTTTCCGGTAATCTAATATCAAATGTGAGTATGGGTTCCATTAAGTCCCCCTTCATTTGAAGCAGGGTTTCAAAAGGCAATTCCTGTTTGTAGGTGTTCCTTACTCCCGGAGAAAGATTTGCAAGCTGGTTACCAAGAAGATCAATGGGAGGGGCATCAGTTTCATATATGGCCGTAATATTTATGTCTGCCGTAGTAGGCTCCCCAGTCCATAAAATGTAGCTCCCTTCCTGGATCTCGAATCTACGGCGTATAAAATTAAATGACATTTCATAAGCGCCTTTTGAGAACTCATATCTTCCAACCAGAGTTGTTTTTCCCGAAGGGTCTATGCCAGCCGTAAGTTGTGCATCCCCCTGTAAATTTAAATAATCCCCATTTCCTTCATCAATTATAAGGGTCAATTTGGCTTCGTCATTAACATCAATATTCACTGAAACATCCATTCCCTGTAAGGGGGAGGTGTTAAAAGTTTCTTTCATTTCTTCCATTGCCGCCAATCTCAGGCTGCGTTCATCTACAAACTCTACCACACCCTCCCTGTCGGCAATCGTGGGATCTTCCTGGGGTAAAACTACGGTAAGGTCTGTTCCTTCCTTAATATTGATACTTCCGTTTACAACTGGTTGGTCAAGGTTTCCTCCTACATTTAAACGGGTATCCAATACCAGGACTCCGTAATAAAAATCATTATCCTGTGCAGTAGAGTTCATCGCCCGGAAATTATCTGCATGCACGGTTAATCCAAATCCATAATCCAGATAATTAGTGGTATTTAACGACCCGTTAATTACCAATTCATTCTTCTCATCATCCTGAATGGTAAAATTATTTAATTGAATTCCTTCCCGGGTGAAATTTATATTATCATTAATGGACTGGAAATAGCTGTTTAATGGTGATACACGGAAGGCTACATCATTGAATTTCAAATCTCCAATAATTGCCGGTTCTCCCATTGTTCCTTCCAGCCTGAGATCTCCCGATAAATGACCGCTCCCTTCGGTTATATTGCCATAGGAAAATCCCTGAATGCTTTTTATATTTAATTGGCGAAGGTCAAGATCAAAATCCAGATTTCCGGAATCTGTGCTGTAAAGCCCTGCAAGTTCAACATCATTTCCGTTTCCGGTTATATCAATTTTTGCCTGCAGGGTATTGGTGGTTAAATTATCTACCTGAATTCGAAGATCACCCACTGTATCCCTTTTAAAACTGAAATTTTCCACCGTAAGTTCTGAGGTAAATTCGGGAGTAGTAAAAAGATTGTTCAGCACAATATCCCCGTTAATTGTTCCCCCGGCAATTAAAGTGTCTTTAGAGATCATTGCGCTTATGGTCTCAATTTGGAAATTATCAAATTCAATTTCCATTGGAGAGGCGGGATCTGGTGATTGGGAATTGATCCTGATTGCATTATTGTTATGGCTCAAATTGAAATTCGTAGCCTGCACCCCGGTTGGCGTAATTGTTATACTGTTGTCATCAGGGATTACCCAGGTGTCATAATTCAGCATAAGATTATCAATCTCTAAGGTGAACCTGTTCGAGGTTTCCTCTGTTTCCATAAGCCCTGCAATCCTGTAATGAGCGTCTCCTTTGGAATCGTCTATCCGGAGGCGGTAGGAAATAGAATTATCTTTTATTTCTCCCGCCAGGTTAGTATGAAACAATTGCACCTGTGGGCTGGTAACATCATCAATATCTATTTCATAGCTTAGGGCATCATCATTATTTTCGATATTTATTGCTGTATTCACTATTTTATAATCCAGATATCGCATTCGGGTAATGTTTCCATTTATAAGAATACTGTCATTGATACTGTTATATCTCCCTGTTATAGTAATGGGTTCCATAAAATCCATTTGAGGGATCAATTGATTAAAAATAGGATCATCTTCTATTCTTATATTAAAACTCAACTGCTGCGGATCAATTACAGCAGTATCACTTACTGCGTAAGGGGTAGAGGAGAGATTGTAGTATTTTGAAATGGTGTTGGCAAGGGAAGGGCCTATTTTAGTAAGTTGATAATCTCCTTTTATTTTTGCGTTAACAAGCTGAGACTTTAAAATAAGACTATCCTGGGGTGAACCGGCATAGGATATAATTGAAATAGTATCCAGCGGAAAACTTTGTGTAGCATTTGCAGCAATAAAATCGGTTAAAAGGATCTCCCCGTTTAAATGATCAGGATCTGCGGTTTGAAGGTCGGCGGTAATTTTCCCCTGAAATTTTAAAGGTGATGTAAATAGATTAAGAGAGTCCAGGGCAACATTTTTAAGATTTGCGGTGGCCTTTAGGGAAGGATATTCTCCGGAAAAATTTCCGTTAATGTTCAGGTCGAAATCCAGATTGGGATCTTCCATGATGGCATTTGCACTAAGTTCTCCATTTTGCATGGAACCATCGAATTTTATATCCCTGTATAAATAACTGTTATATTCAGCTTTTTGAATAGTTCCGGAGGCCTTCGTGTTGGCAGTGGCTGGATCAAAACCTGTCCCGTTGGTTTTTATATTAAGGGTAAGAGAACCAATAGAATCATTCTGGATCAACCTTCCCAGGTCAAAATCATTGAGGATAACATCTGCGTTGTAAACCTCGGCCCCTTTTCTTCGCATATCAATACTGGCATCTACCACGGCATTTCCGGAACTGCTGTTCAGGTTCATTTTTGTTTTGAAGTTGGAAGCTGTCCCGCTAAAATTTCCGTTTAAATTAAAACGCTCCGGCAGGGTTATGCTATCGGGAATAGTTCCCGGCGGAAGAAATAATTCAAGGTCACGGGAGGTGGTACGGAATTGGCGGATGTTGAGGTTGTAATAAGCATTTTCCACATCGGGAAGGCCTTTGATATTACCGCTTATTGCAATGGAAGTAGCACCAATTCCATCGGCTTCAAAGTTTGAGATGTTAAGGTCTTTTATCTTTCCCGTAACTTTTCCATGAATGTTTACAATTGCATTGGGGTTACTTTGAAACGGATTGGTATCTCGCAACTCAGGCGCCAAAAGTAAAACATCACTAAAGGCCAGTTTACTATTTTCAAGATTGGCATCTATAAATACCTCTCCAAGGTCATTTTCCAATGATTCAATGGAGGCGTATTCTGCCTCAATCCGGTTTTGCAAAATGGTGTTCGGGGTTTGGAAATAAAGGTTTTTTAAATAAGCCGAATTTTCTGAATATAAAAATTCCGTAGTAAAGGATTGAACCTCGAGACCGCTCTTATCGCGTACTGTAAGGGAATTTACTTTTCCTGAAATTGAATCAAGCCGGTAATAAAGATCCCTGGCCTCCAAATTAAGGTTGGTAAGGTCCATATCCATAAAATTCATTCCATTGGCAATAACCGGCGAATTTTCGTCTCTAAACTTTACGGCAAGGTCCTTAAGGTTCGCCTTGCCTAATTTCACTTTCCAGTCGGGTGGGGTTTGGGTAATAGAATCATTTGAAGCGGGAGAAGGTGATTCCGCCTGGTCCATTAGTATATTTCCTGTTAATCCGTTTAACTCAATAAATTCAAAATCAACATATTCCTGCTCCAATTGCAGTTCATTAACCCTGGCGATCAATTCCACTACGTCAAAAGTGGAATTTAAATTTAATTCCTCATTATTATAGGTGATCTGGGCTCTTTTCACATCTATATCCCCTAATCTAAGATCGGGGAGGGGGGACTCTTCTCCACCAGTTCCACTTTGCGCGATTGTGGGTTTTTGCACAATTCCCTGGTCCATTCTTAGCCTTATCCCATCAACATCCAATTCCCTGATCTCATATATAAGCTTGTCGGGATCAAATATTCCTATTTGGGCATTCAGATTTTCCACCTTGGCCGCAATCTGGGTTTCAATAATGGCATCACTCCAGGTGAAATTCACCTTTTTAAGATCAACGGTGCCTATGGAAATTTCCATGGCTGCGGTGGTATCTTTGGGGGTGGTGGTAGCAAACGCTTCGAGGATATAATCAAAATTAAATATTGAATCCTTGTCACGGGAGATATTTGCTACTGCTCCTTCCAGTTCTATAGAACTTATTTGAACAGAGCTGCTTAACAATTTATAAAAATCAATATTTACTGCAAGCCTTTCACCGGCTGCAAGGGTATCCCGGTTTTGATCTTCAAAGTAGAACCCCGTAAGGATAATTTTTTTTGGGAAGCCTATTTCGAGATTATCAATTCTCACAGGGGTTTCAATTTTATTTTGAATAAAGGAAACTGCTTCGTCTTTAAGGAAATTTTGAACGGCCGGGATTTGGATAAGCAGAAGGAGGAGCAACAAAATTGTTATGATGCCCCCCAATACCCATAAAAGAATTTTTAGAAATTTTCGTAAGAATGATCTCAAGCTACCGGGTTTATACTCAAAGATAGCCACTTCTCAAAGCAAGAATGTTAAATTTAAGCGAAACCTAATACCTGGAATTTAAAAATAAAAGAGGTTGTTTGATTTGAAACCAAACAACCTCCATTAAAATTCCGGAAAAAAATATCTATTTTTTATTCTCCTTATTTTTGTTTTCTTCAGGTACAGGGAACCCTCGGTCTCTCATAAGGGCATTGATCGTGGCATCCCTGCCTCTAAATTTTCTGTAAGCTTCCGCAGGATCCATGGCATTTCTTGGAGCAAAAAGGAATTCTACCAGTTTTGCTGCAACATCCTTATCATAGAAACCTCCCGGGGATTCTGCAAATGCTTCTGCAGCATCAGAGGTAAGAACGTCTGCCCATAGATAACCATAATATCCGGTTGCATAACCCTCCCCGGAAAATACGTGTCCAAAATGGGGAGAACGGTGGCGCATTACGATTTCTTCCGGCATATTAAGAGCCTTTAGGGTTTCTTTTTCAAAGGTTTTAGGATCTATTTTTTCGGGATCTGTAGTATGATATTTCATATCCATAAGTGCCGAAGCTAAAAATTCTGTGGTGCCAAACCCCTGATTAAAAGTAGACGCTTTCTTGATCTTTTCTACCAGTTCTGCAGGAATTGGCTCCCCGGTTTCGTGGTGTAAAAGGAATTGATCTATTACCCTGTCTGTAGACAACCAGCGTTCCAGAAGTTGGGACTGGAACTCAGTATAATCTCTAACCCCGCTGTTAAGGGTAGGATATTTTACATTTGACGCAAGGAAATGCAGCGCATGTCCAAATTCATGAAAAAAGGTTTCGGCATCATCCCACGAGATCAATGCAGGTTCTCCCGGAGCAGGTTTTACGAAATTTGAATTGTTGGATGCCAGTACGGTTTCTTTTCCATCATAGGTGGTGTGGCTTCTATATGTAGTGGCCCACGCCCCTGAACGTTTACCCTGGCGCGCGTATGGATCAAGGTACCATAAACCTATATGTTCACCTGTGGTTTTATCTGTAACTTCCCAAACATTTACATCTTCATGAAATACGGGAACAGATCCTGCTGGTACAGGTTCAAAATTGAAGTTGAACAACTCACCTGCAGTAAAAAACAGGGCCTGGGTAAGATTATCAAGTTGAAGGTATTGTTTTACTTCATCACTGTCAAGGTCATATTTATCCTTCCGCACTTTTTCAGCATAATAACGGTAATCCCAGGGAGCGATCTTAATACCGGCATTTTCGGCATCAGCAAGAGCCTGCATATCTGCAACCTCCTCTTTTACTCTCGCAAGTGCAGCAGGCCATACCGCCTCCATTAATTGCATCGCGGTTTCAGGATCTTTTGCCATCCGGTTTTGAAGACGCCATTCAGCATAATTGTCATAACCCATTAATTCCACGCGCTCATCCCGCAACTTAAGGATTTGGGAAATAATCTTATTATTGTCGAATTCATCCTCATTATCTCCACGGGAATAGTAATTATTCCACACTTTTTCCCGAAGTTCTCTTTCCGTAGAATAGGTAAGGAATGGGTCCATGGAAGACCTGGTATTGGTAATGGCATATTTTCCTTTCATGTCGCGATCCTCTGCAGCTTTCGCTGCTGCTTTTATAAAGGATTCCGGCAGGCCATCAAGTTGTTCTTTCTCAAGAAAAACTACATAATTCTCTTCATCGGCAAGGACATTATTGGAGAATTTTGTGTAGAGTTTTGAAAGTTCCATATTGATCTCGGCATAGCGCTTTTTGGCCGCCTCGTCAAGATTAGCACCATCCAGAGCGAAATTCTCGTAAATTAAATGCACCACCCGTTGTTGGTCATATGGCAGGGGATTGGCTTGAGAATCCTCGTATACCTTTTTTATACGCTCAAATAATTTCTTATTCTGGGATATCTTTGAGGAAAATTCCGAGATCTTGGGTGCCATTTCTGTTTGTATAGCTCTAAATTCCGGGGAGGAAAGATTGCTCCCCCAAATACCATAATAAGTAAATGTACGGGTAAGGGGTTTGCCGGCCCGCTCCATAGCCTCAATGGTATTTTCAAAAGTGGGAGGTTGAGGGTTGTTTGCAATTTTCTCAATTTCTTCGAGATGCAATTCCATTCCTTTTTCCATGGCCGGCCGCAAGTGGTCCAGGTTCATTTTGTCAAAAGCCGGAACCCCGCCATATGGCCCCTGAAATTCAGCTAATAAGGGGTTGTCAAATGAATTGGTCTTTTTCATCTCTTTTTTTTGTTGTGGGGTTTCCTGAGCAAAAGTTTGGTGGGTAGTACCAACTACGGTGATCATCACCATAATCTTAAAGGCACTGTTTTTGAAGTTTATAGATTTTTTTTTCATAATTAATTTAAATAATTGAAAATCAAAAAGGTAAATTATTAAGGTTTAAAGATACAAATAAGGCTATTAATTCATTGACGCAAATGAGGTAAAACTAATGAGGTAACTGTTAAAAATCCCTTAAGTACTGCCCTAACACTGGTATGAAATTTATTATTTTTACGAGATATTTATAAATATATATTAAAAAAATAAAAATAAATTCCCTCCAAAAAGCGTATTATCAAAATATAAGATGACGAAAAATCACTCCCTTGCAAGTTCTGATATCTCAGTTTCCAATCTTACCACCTCCAGAATTATTGCAGTTGGTGCCAGTGCCGGAGGCCTGGAGGCGTTAAAATCCTTTTTTCAGAATATCCCAACGGGAGATATGAATTCATATGTGGTAATACAACATTTGTCCCCAGATTATAAGAGTATGATGGGAGAACTGCTTGCTAAATCTACAAAGCTTAAAATTGAAGAAATAAAAGATAATATGGAGATCCTTCCCGGAAGGATCTATTTGATTCCCCCTGTAAATAATCTGGTAATTGAAAACGGCATGTTGCATTTACTGGATAAGCCCAAAGACCAAAAACTCAATTTGCCTATAGACATGTTCCTGCAATCCCTGGCAGAATTTAAAAAGGAACAGGCCATCGCAATTATTTTAAGTGGTACCGGCAGTGACGGGAGCAGGGGTATACGGGCCATTAAAGAACAGGAAGGTATGGTAATGGTACAGGATCCTGAGGAAGCCAAATTTGACGGGATGCCAAAAAGTGCGATTCATACAGGGCTTGTAGATTATATAGTAGGTGTTGAAGAAATGGGGGCCGAGCTTCAAAATTTCATTAATGCCCCGGTGGTACTCCATTTTACTGAAGATGATATAGAATACGATGAAAATACCCTGGCAAAGATCCTTCACCTTGTTAATGAAAAAACAGGATTGGATTTCAGGGAATATAAGCATTCCACCCTGGCACGACGTGTTGCTCGCAGGGTGAGTGTATGCAAATGTTCCTCACTAAAAGAATATTTGCTTCTATTAGAATCAAACCCCGAAGAAATACCCATTCTTTACAGGGAATTTTTAATTGGGGTAACAAAGTTTTTCCGCGATTCCAGGGTTTGGGATATTTTGAGGGATGAGGTAATTCCAGCCCTTATTACCCCAAAGAAGGACGGGGAAGTTTTAAAAATTTGGGATGTAGCCTGTAGTACCGGCGAAGAGGCCTATTCTCTTGGAATGCTGTTGAATGAGGAAATGGAGCGCCAGGGCAAAAACCTCGATATAAAAATTTTTGCAACTGATATCTCTAAAAAACATCTTGATATTGGGAGCCTTGGAATTTACTCTGAAAGCATTGTAGCCGATGTTGAAATGCACCTGCTTCAAAAGTATTTTATAAGTAAAAGTAAGGGTTATCAGGTTGTTGAAAAAGTTAGGAGAATGGTGATATTTTCTAAACACAATGTGTTGAAGAATCCACCTTTCAGCAATATGGAGATGATATTATGCCGTAACCTTCTTATTTATTTCCAGCCATCTATTCAAAAGAGAGCCTTAAACGTTCTTCATTACGGGTTAAAGGAAAACGGGATTCTTGTACTTGGGACCAGTGAAAGTGTTCAAACCCACCGCGAATATTTTGAAGATGTAAACAGAAAGTGGAAAATCTATAGGAATGTGAATCCAAGAAAACGTCTTAATGCTGAAAATTTACACTCATCCCCAAGCAGGTTGCTGGAAAACGTGCCAAGCGGAAGGCAACGGGAAATTAAGCCCACCACAAGTGGTTCAAAACAAAAATTTTATGCCGAATTAAGTGAGGCTATTCTGGAGCAATTTGGTGGCGCCAGTGTTTTTGTAGATTCTGAATACAATATTCTTCAGGCTTTTGGGGAATTTAGAAAATATGCAAGTTTACCGGTTAATGGATTCTCTATTAATTTAACCGATATGCTGGGACAGGATCTTAAACACATTGTGCAAGCCACAGTGAAGAAAGCTGAAAGGATAAACCAAAAGACCATATACCGTGATGCTTCTTTCCAACATAACGGAGAGATGAAGGGGCTTGATCTCCTGGTAAAACCATTTAGACAGCATAATCTTGATAATGAAATAAATTTTGCGATCACTTTCATTGAAAAGGAAATAAGGCCTGAAAATTTAAAAGAGGTTGAAAAAGTTACTCTCACAAGCAGGACCAGGGAATATATCCAGGAACTTGAGGAAGAATTAAAAAAGACAAAGGAGGAACTTCAAACTTCGCTGGAAGAAATCGAAACCAGTAATGAAGAGCTGCAGGCAGCTAATGAGGAATTATTGGCCTCAAATGAAGAACTTCAAAGTACCAATGAGGAACTGCAAAGTGTAAATGAGGAGATTAATACGGTAAATGCAGAGAATGTTCAAAAAATGGATGATCTGGCCGGGTTAAATGCAGATATGAATAACCTGCTGGAAAGTATCGATATTGGAACTATTTTCCTGGATAACAGCCTTCGTATAAGAAAATTTACCCCAGCAGTTAAAAGGCATTTTAGTCTCATAGGCACAGATATTGGCCGCCCTATTGAAAATTTCACCACTAATTTTGGTGCTCATAAGGGTAGAAAAGGTTTGGTTGAAAGGTGCAAAAAAGTAATGGAAACCGGGAAGAAGATTGAAAGACATATCATTTCCAAGGAAGGCCACCATTACCTGCAGCGAATTTCACCCTTTATCAACTCTAATCAAAAGATTGAGGGAGTGGTAATCACCTTCGTAGATATTGAAACCCTTCAGAAAGCACAGGACAGGCTGGTGGCAAGTGAAAAACGCTTTAAATCTTTTTATGAAAAAGATCCAATCTTACATTTTAGTGTAGATCCAAATACCTCCCTTATTATTGAGTGCAATGAAAAGGCGATTGAAAAAATGGGATATTCTTCGAAGGAGGATCTTATTGGAAGGCCGCTTTTTGAACTGTATGATGACGCTTCTCAATTAAAAGCAGTGAAATTAAACAAACTTTTCCAGCAGAACGGGGAGCTTAATAATATTGAACAGGAGCTTATAACTAAGGATGGCGAAAAACTGCCCGTAATTATGAGTTCCAGGGTTGAACGGGATGAGGAAAATAAAGTAGTGAGCAACAGGTTTACGTGCGTAGATATTTCTGAACTTAAAGAAGCACAGAACAGGCTTAAAAAGAAAAAGGTTGCCCTTGAAAGGGCTAATAAAGATCTCGAACAGTTTGTATCCATATGTTCTCATGATCTTCAGGAACCCCTCGCAACTATTAAATTTGGAAGTGATATCTTAGGTAAGATATATGCCAATAAGCTGGATGATAAAGGAAGGGAATACATATCCTATATAGATGCAGCGTCAGACAGGTTGGCAAACCAAATAAGAGCTTTACTGGAGCATTCCAAAATAGGAAAGAATAGTGATAGAACCCTTGTAAATACCAAGGAATTGGTAGAAGTGGTTAAATATGATCTTTCCAAAAGAATAAGGGATACAAAGGCCCAGATCCATGTTGGTGCCCTTCCCAAAATTAAAGCCTACCAGGTTGAATTGCGTTTGCTCTTTCAAAATCTTATAAGTAATGCCCTCAAATATATTTCAGAGGAGAGGAGTCCCGAGATAAGGATCTCAGCGTATCCCGAAGGAGAATTTTGGGTTTTTGCAATCGTTGATAATGGAATTGGAATTTCAGAAGAAGACCAGAAAAACATTTTCACCATATTCAGCAGGGTTCCAACTCAGCGAAAATATGAAGGTACAGGAGTAGGTTTGGCACACGCAGAGAAAATTGTGTTGTTGCACGAAGGTTCCATTTGGGTAGATTCACAAGTGGGAGTAGGAAGTACCTTTTATTTTAAGATCAAAACAAGTTAATATATGAAAGAACCCCTTAAAGGGTATCCTTATAAAGTTGACATTACAAATTGTGACAGGGAACCTATACATATTATAGGCTCTGCACAATCACATGGCGTTATTTTCGCCTGTGACCCTCAAACATTTTTAATCACCCAATGCAGTGAAAATTCGGCGAGCTTGCTTGGGCATGAAGCTGAAACCTTAATAGGAAAACCTCTTGAGGTACTGCTTCCCCACGATTATATTAACCGTATCCCGGCCCCTCTTGAGAAATTTACATTGCCCGAAATCGAAATATTTAATACTGTATTTCTCATAATTGCCCATTCCAGTGAAAAGCATCTTATTCTCGAATTTGAACCTGTGGGAGAGCAAATTGTCCCGGTAAAATTTCAGGAGCAGTTATCGCGTATTTTAACCGAACTTACCACAGCCAACTCTATTGCCGAGATTACCTCCCGGGCGGCTAACCTTGTGAGATCATTATTTGGTTATAACCGGGTTATGGTCTACCAATTTGATGATGAATGGAACGGAAAGGTAGTTGCTGAAGAAAAAGAGGAGCATATGGAAAGCTGGCTGGGATTGCATTATCCGGCAACAGATATACCCAAACCCTCCCGGGATCTTTTTTTGAAACAAGAAGTTAGGATGATAAGTGATGTTGGGTATATTCCGGCACTTATTATTCCGCAAATATCACCTTTGACCCATAAACCCCTGGATCTTTCATTATGTGAATTAAGAGCAGTGTCAACTATTCACATTGAATACTTAAAAAATATGAAGGTGGGGGCTTCGCTTACCGCAGCTATTGTACTAAATGGAAAGTTATGGGGATTGCTGGCCTGTCATCATAATTCCCCAAAATTTATAAATTACCATCAGCGCCAATCGGTTAAATTTCTCACACAGATTTATACCAATGCATTATCTGTAATAAGCACCAGGGATTTTCTTGCTAATAGTGAAAAGGCAACCCTCCTTAAGGAAAAATATCTTGAAGAGCTTAAATTATACAATGATCTTAACGAGGGCCTAACCCAGGAAAAGATTCCTTTCACCTCCCTGGTAAATTGTACCGGTGGCGCTCTTTATTTCAACGGGAGCTTACATTTACAGGGAATAACACCTGCAAAGGAACATGTGGAGCAGCTGGTTAAGGAATTTTTGAGTCAAAATACAGCCGGTATTTTTCACACCCAAAACCTGGAAAAAATTTACCCACCCGCTTCTATATATAAGGACAAAGCTTCCGGGGTATTATGCATTAGTATTGGAGAGACAGGTGAGGATCTAATGATATGGTTTAAACAGGAGAGTTCGCAGGAAGTGAGCTGGGGAGGTAATCCCGATAAAAACGCCATAGAGAAAGAGGGAGTTTTATATTTAAGTCCGCGTAAATCTTTTGAAAAATGGACTAAAAGAGTTTCAGGAATAGCTATTCCCTGGATGAAACATGAATTCAACCTTGCAGCTTCCCTAAGAGAAGCTATCATTCATATAATAGTGCAACAACAGCGAGAGAAAATAGAACAATTAAATACCAATCTCCGGCTGGTAAATGAGGATCTCACGGCTTTTGGTTATAGTGTTTCCCATGATCTAAGAGCGCCTTTACGCGGTATAAGCGGGTATGCCAATATTCTTAAAGAGCGAAATTATCAACTTCTGGATGACCTTGGAAAAAAGGGTGTGGATGTTATATTAAGGTCTACGGCTGAAATGAATGCACTGATAGAAGATCTTTTGAATTATGCAAAATTAGGACAAACGGAGGTTTCGCTATCCCATGTAAATTTGAATGAGCTGGTGGTAAACATTCTCGAAACCCTAAATACATCAGAAGAGTACAGGAATACCAATATAAAAGTTGATGAAAATTTACCCGCTTGTACCGGAGACAGAAGGTTAATTTCTCAATTGTTTTTAAACCTGGTACACAACGCCCTTAAATATTCCGCAGAAATGCCTCATCCTGAAGTTCATATAGGATATCTCCGGGAAAAACAACCGGTTACTTATTTTATCAAGGATAATGGAATAGGTTTTGATCCTTTGTTGGAGGCAAAAATTTATAATGTTTTTTCACGCCTGGTAGGAGATGAATATCCTGGTACCGGCGTGGGTCTTGCAACAGTAAAAAAAGTCATTGAAAAGCATAATGGTGATATATGGGTAGAAACAAGTCCCGGGAAGGGTTCATGTTTTTATTTCACATTAGGTAACGCCTGAGCAGGTCTAAATTTCTCCTTCCAATAAAATTAAAAAGTATGATAACTATACCAATGCGTATCCTTTTGGTTGAAGATAATAAGACAGATGTAGAGCTTATAACTTACCACATAGAAAAAATTGTGGAAGCCCCTGAGATAAAAACAGTAACCAACATTGATGACTACAACAGAGTATTAATGAATTTTGTGCCAGATGTTGTAATCTCAGATTATAATCTACCTACCTGTACAGGATTGGATGTTTTGGAGCATACCCGTGCAATAGAAGAAACTATTCCTTTTATTTTTCTCACAGGAGCAATTGATGATGAAGAATTGGCCGCCAATACTATCCTTTCCGGCGCCAGTGGTTTCATTCTTAAAAAACATATGGACCAGCTTGCCGAAAAACTAAGACCCCTATTGAAGAAAATTGTTTTTAATATGGGTGAACGGGAAGAGGTGAGGGAAAAAGTTAGAAGAAATAAGATTGTGGTGAATCAAATCTATAATTATTTGGATAAAATAAATATGGATAATAATGAACAGCGGGAAAATATAGAGAAGATCAAAAATAATATGAAACAAATAGACCTGGAAGAAGATGATGAATAAATTAAGGGAGGCCACTGCCCAATTGCACCGGGAAATAGAAAAAGATAATCTTGCAGGACGCATTATATCTCATGATATTTCACTTGAAGAGTATAAGTTGCTTTTGCTCCAAAATTATGTTGCATATGCTGTTACTGAAGGGGCCCTGGAAAAAAATCTTAAAAATTACCGGGGAGATAAGGCCAAAAGACTGGAGCAGGATCTTTTTAATTTAGGTCTTGATACGTCAATTGCAAATGAATTTAGTAATAAGTTCAGCCTTTCAAATAGGGCAGAAGCTCTGGGGGCTGCATATGTGGTGGAAGGTTCTTCGCTTGGCGGAATGTTGATAGCGAAAGAATTAGAAAATTGCAATGCTTTGTCATCAGTGGTTTCTCACAGTTTTTTTAACGGAGACAGGAACAACATAAAATCATGGAATTCTTTCTCCAAATCTATAAAACAGGAAAAATTTACTCCGCAGGAAGAAACAATGGCCATTGCCAAAGCAAAGGAAACTTTTCTTTTTTTTGGGGAAGTTTTTAGTACAGTTCAACTGGAATCATAATTTGAATACACACAATATTTAATAGTTGTTCCTTCTATGTTGTGGGATGGATTAAACATAATTTCATCCTGGCTATGTTGGAATATCGCTTCTTTCACCAAGCTTTCTTTTTTTAAAAATTATTACCCTATCTCATAGTTTTAGTTTAATTACTAACTAAAGAATTTGAAAAGCCGGTCCAAACAGTCGGCATTTCAAATTTTTTATGTTATTATCCCTGGTCTTTAATATTGAATTTAAAATTAGAAGATTAAGAGGGGCGTGTTGTATGGTTAGGGTATTTTCTTTAGGTTTACTTTACTAATAAAATTAAATAGATATCCCCATGAAACGGTACTCCATCCTTATCTTGCCGGTGCTTTTCACCTTTTTCACAACCGGTATTTTTTGTCAAACTGGAAGAACTCCCGCACGGGCAGTAAACGGGATGGTAGTTTCCAGTCATTACCTGGCATCACAGGCGGGGGATGAAATTCTTAAAAAAGGAGGGAATGCCATAGATGCTACGGTGGCAACGGCATTTGCCCTCGCAGTTAACCTGCCGTCTGCAGGCAATTTAGGAGGAGGCGGTTTTATAGTATATCACGGAAATAACGGTGCGCAAACTACATTTAATTTTAGGGAAAAGGCCCCACTTGCGGCCACTGCCGATATGTTTTTAGGAGAAGACGGAAAGATAAAAAATAATTCCAATCATGAAGGTTTACTTGCTGTTGGGGTACCGGGAACAGTGGCAGGACTTTTTAAAGCCCATCAAAAAATGGGAAAACTTCCCTGGGCTCAGTTAGTCGCGCCTGCGATAGACCTTGCTGAAAATGGTTTTCCAGCCACGTATGATATGAACTGGTTCGTGGAATGGGTGAAAAAAAATAAAAAGGAATATCCTTCCACCGCCAAAGCTTTTTTAAAGAATGGAGAAGAAATTTATTTTCCCGGGGAACTCTGGAAACAACCGGACCTTGCAAAAACTTTAAAACGGATACAGGCCAAGGGTGCCGATGGATTCTATAAAGGAGAAACTGCCGACCTCATTGCAGATTATATGAAGGCCAACGGCGGATTAATTACCCGGGAAGACCTTCTAAAATATGAAGCCGAAGAATTGAAACCGGTAACAGGAAATTACAGAGGATATGAAATTGTTTCAATGGCTCCCCCAAGTTCTGGTGGGGTGGCAATCATAGAAATGCTGAATATCCTTGAGGGCTATGACCTAAAACAAATGGGTCATAATTCGGCTATTTCCTTACATGTCCTGACAGAGGCTATGCGCCGGGCTTTTGCCGACAGGGCTCTGCATATTGGAGACCCTAATTTTAATCCCGGCATTCCAATTGAAAAATTAACTTCCAAGGAATATGCTGGCCGGTTACGGGAAACTATAGAATTGGGAATGGCTTCGGTAAGCGATTCTGCAAATTTCTCAGCTGCACATCTTGTTCCCGAAAGTCCGGAAACCACCCATGTTTCTGTGGTAGATAAAGAAGGGAATGCCGTTTCTATGACCTACACTCTGGAAGCGAGTTATGGCTCAAGAATAGTGGTAGATGGTGCCGGTTTTTTACTGAATAATGAGATGGGGGATTTTAATCCAATTCCCGGATACACCAATTCCAGAGGTCTCATAGGTACAGAACCTAATCTTGTAGAACCTGAGAAAAGAATGGTATCGAGTATGACCCCAACCATAGTTGCCAAAGATGGGAAACCGGTAATTGTTATTGGAAGCCCCGGTGGTCGTACCATCATCAATACTGTGCTTCAGGTAATTGTGAATGTGATAGACCATGAAATGAATATAGCAAGGGCGATTGAGGCTCCAAGGATCCATCACCAGTGGTTACCTGATATTACTTCTTTTGAAAACTGGGGATTTTCACCAGATACCCGTGATCTTTATGAGAATATGGGCCATAAAATAAGAACTGTTACCAACCAGGGACAGGCAATGGGTATTTTTATAGATCCGGAAACGGGAATTATTTATGGAGGGGCAGATTCCAGAAGTTATGATGCAAGGGCAGTGGGGGATTAATAAATACTTTATCCCGGCATTCATTAAAAATTGTGCCTCCAACAACTATCTTATTGCATATTTGCGTCATGAAAGAGAATATGGAAAGTGGTACCCTCATTAACTTTACTGGAAACCTCAATTCGCGCGTCATGGTCTTCAAGAATATTTTTAACCGAATTTAAACCAATACCTATCCCGGTGGCTTTATTGGTATAAAAAGCATCAAAAAGCCTGCTTATTTGCTCTTGTTCCAGACCTATTCCATTATCTGTAATGCTTAATTTAAAATCAGATTTTAACCTGCTTATGGAAAGCTCTATTATACCCTCATCGGGTGGGGTAGCTTCACAGGCATTCACTATAATATTAAGCAATGCGATTTGTAATTTTTCTGCATCGGCCATTATGTAATAAGGACCTTTATATTTTTTAACCAGTTTAATACCTGTAAGGTATATACGGTCTGCGGCTTTTTCAAGGGTTATATTTACACAGTGGGCAAGGTCTATTTTCTCAAGGATTGGGGTGGAGTAATTCGCAGAATTTAATAGATTAGAGACCAGATTATTAAGCACCTTTGTGCTGCGTGAAAGAATTTTGAAATAGTTTGCCAGTAATTTCTTTTGAGGTCCTTCTATCTTATGCTGGATAACATCTGAAGTCATTCTAATACTTGCCAGCGGATTCCTTAATTCATGGGCAAATGTACGCGCTATTTCTCCCTGAATAGAGAGTCTTTCGGCATTTAATAACGCCCGTTGTGTATCCTTTTGTTCGGTTATATTTCTCACCAAAAGAACATATTCCTCAACCCAGGTATTGTTTTTACGGTTAAATATCTTACCCCGTGCATTGAACCATTCCCAGTCGCTCCCTTTTGTCTTCACCCTGAAATCTATATCCAGTACATCCTTTTCAGATGACTTTAGGATCTTCCTGTGAAAATCCATTACAGACTCCCTGTCCCTGGGATGAATATATGTGATCATTTCCTCTAAGGACAAACCCAGGATCCTTTTCCTTGTCATTCCCGCCCGGGCAAGCATATCCTGATTTATATACCTTACACTAAATTTATCCAGGTTAATAATAATTATGGTATCGGGTGAGGTTTGCACCAATTGTCTTTTAAATCTAACAGCATCTTTCAGCTTTTGAGCTTCAAGTTTTCGGGCAGTGATATCTTCAATAGTTGCAATTAGGAGTGAGTCCTGGGTACGCGCTATTAACCTAAACCAGTGATTATAACCTTCTTTATCATAAAAGACCTCACGATCCAGGGTTTCTTTTGTTTCAATAACCTTTTTAAAAGCATCGAAAAATCCCATTTCAACTCCATGTCTGGAAATTTCAGTATAGGTTTTTCCAACAGGATCAAACCCGATATATTGGTGTCTTAAAATTTCATTGGTTCGTAAAAAAAGGAAGTCGGAGATATTCCCATTTTGATCATACAGTGTTTTAAACACCACAATCCCCTGGTTCATACTATCAAAAACCGTTTGTAAAAGCCGGTTGTTTTCGCTTAATTCCTCTTCTTTTTGCCTTCCCCGCTCTTCAAGTTCCAGTTTGGTTTTAATAAGGGCTTCCTCGGCAATTTTCCTTTCGGTAATATTATGGAATGTAATTGCAACCCGGCTGCTGTAAGGATGGCCAATTTTAAAAGCATACACATCAAGCCATAATTTGTCTGGTGTTGCGGCCTGTTCCTGGAACCGGATTGATTTCCCGGTTAAAGCTACTTTACCATAGGTTTCGAACCAGTGCTCCTCGAGATGGGGCTGCATCTCCCGCATTGTTTTCCCAATAGGATCATCAAGATCTACGTTTCTGTGAAAAGCTGGATTGGTGTCAAGAAAAAGATAATCGACGGCTGTTCCCTTTTTGTCAAAAATCATTTCTATTATACAATATGCTTCATCAATAGAATTGATCAAATGGTGATAAGAATTTTTAGTGGTATGATTATTAACGCTGGCCCCGCGATGACCGTTTCCTTTTTTATCGTCTACCCATTTATACCCAAGGGAAATTACGGCCTTTCTATCCTCATTATTTGGATTCCAGGTATAAAGCCTTTCTTTAAAAATATAAGTGTCCCAGTTTCCCTCACAATTTTTTAAGCGAAGGCATATTTCTCTTTCTTCGTTGGCTTTAAATGATTTTAAATGGGAAATATAATTTAAATAATCCCCCGGATGAAGCAGGTCTTTATGAAAATTCAATGTTTCATTAAGAATATCATTTGCTTTGGCCCCACAACATGCCTCCACCATATTATTGATAAATTCAATGCGCTGGTTATCTATATTGGTTATTATTAATATAGGTAATTGATCTAAAAAGGTCCTTGCATTTTTAAACTTATCACGCTTTACATGAATTTTCTTGCTTTCATTTCTAACTTCCATGTGTAACACATTTGTTAAAACTGTCCATAAATTTTGTGAAAGGAGGGTTTAAAATACTAAATATTTTCTAAATATTTCTTAATATTTCCTAATTATAATTAATAATGGTAAAACTAAATTGAAATGTATTGTTTTATGATAATTGGGAAATTGATGTTTAAAAAGTGAATCCTTGCCCCAGAGCGGGTTTTACAATTTAAATGTTTTAACCGCTTCTACTTCCCCGGGAATCATACTCCCCAGAAATTCGTTCCCTATTCTTATTCTCACCAGACGCAATGTTGGGTAGCCAACTGCCGCTGTCATTTTTTTAACCTGCCGGAATTTCCCTTCGGTAATCACAATTGACAGCCAGCTGGTTGGCCCATGTCTTTCATCCCTTATTTTTTTACCTCTTTCGGGGAATTGGGGAGGGGATTTGAGTTTAAATGCAGTACAGGGGTTGGTGGTGTATTTTTTGCCGTGAATTCCAATTTCCACTCCACTGCTTAATTTCGATATGGCAATAGGGTCAATATCTCCATCAACCTGCACATAATATTCCTTTTCAACAGTCCTGCTTCTTACTTCCTCGCTTATTTGCCCTTCATTGGTTAACAATAATAAGCCTTCTGAGTCTTCATCCAGCCTGCCAATTGCCATTGTTTCCTGCGGAAAGTCATATAGCTCTCCCAGCAATTTTTTATTCTTTCGTGTAGATTGATTATTTACAAACTGACTCAAATAACCATAGGGTTTATAGATCTTAAAATTCATGGTGATTTTTTATGAAACAAGATGACGGGCACTTTTGGGAGGTATTAATTTTCCATCTCATTTTACTTAAAATTTATTACTGAAACTCCCTAAAATCCATAGGAAAATAGGTTATTCAAATCAAATAATTTAACTTTGAGAGGCATTTCCAACATGCTAAAATTACTGAATTATTAAACTTAAAAATTAAATTATGAAGAATTTGAATAAACTCATTATGCTCTTAACCGCCATTTTCCTTATTAGTTGCGGTGATAAAAAGGAGGAAAAGGAACAAATAACTTTAGAAGCTCCTGAAACGACCGAGACCCGGGCAACAACCAGTGATTCCAATGAAAAGATGGTTGAGATAAGCCTTACCGGTGATGACCAAATGAGGTTTAATAAAAAAGAGATAAGGGTACGCGCCGGTCAAACTGTAAAATTAACCCTTGAGCATGTGGGCAAAATGGAAAAAAATGTTATGGGACATAATTTCGTATTGCTTAGCCAGGGAACAGATATTAATCAATTTGGACAACAAGCGGTACAGGCTGCCAATAATGACTATATCCCTCAAGGTTCATCAAATGTGATAGCCCATACAAAAATGATTGGTGGAGGTGAGAGTGTTACTATAGAATTCGAGGCTCCAGCCGCGGGAACTTATGATTTTATTTGTAGTTTCCCAGGGCATTATGCTGTAATGCGGGGGAAATTTATAGTTGAATAAAATATTTTATGAACGTAGGAGAGGCCGGTTTTCCGGCCTTTTATTATTATTATAAATCGGGTTGGTCCTCGCCATATAGCAGTTCCAGAAAATCCTCCTTATCCAGGGCACCAAAATAATCTTCTATAACCACCGGTTCAAGTACTTCAGAAATTTCCTCCCTGTCATAGCGTCTTCCATGAAATAAGGATTCCAGGCTTTCCACCGGTTCCTTTCCGAAGAAATCGCCAAAGATCCTGAGGCTTTCAATATGGCCCTTTTCAACAAATATCCTTAGGTCTATTTCCCCAATGGGAAAACGTTTGGAACGCTGAATATTGAATTTGGGTGAACTGCCGTAATTCCAATCCCAGGTAGCATATTTTTCCTCTTTTAACTGGTGCACTGCTTTCCATTCATCCGGGCTTAGATGGTAGGTCTCAAAATCCGGTTCTTCCCGGTATAGGCCTTTAAGGATGAAAGATCGGAAATGGTGAATATCCATGGGCTCCGGCAAAAATTCACTTATGTTGGCTACCCGGCTGCGTACAGATTTATGGCCTTTTGAAATAATTTTGCTCATCTTCACATTCAAAGCCCTCGTAACTTCATCAAGGTCACTATCCAAAAGAAGTGTCCCATGGCTAAACATGCGTTTCCCCGTTGAAAATTGCGCGTTTCCTGAAATTTTGCGGTCATTCACTACTATATCGTTCCTTCCTTTCAATTCGGCTGCCACCCCAATAGAGTTAAGGATCTTTATAACCGGCTCTGTAAATTTCAGGAAGTTGTTCAGGCTTTTAACATCATGATTTGTTATAAAGCTGAAGTTAAGATTGCCAAAATCGTGGTAAACAGCACCACCCCCTGAAACCCTTCGTACCACGTGAATATTATTCTCCTCTACATAACTAAGGTTGATCTCCTCAAGGGTATTTTGGTTTCTTCCTATAATGATGGAAGGTTCATTGATATAAAAAAGCAGGTAATCTCTTGCCGGGAAATTGCGCAGGGCATATTCCTCAAGTGCAAGGTTTACCCGGGGATCTGTAATTCCTTCATTTTCAATAAATATCATTAATTGAGCTTTAAGATCCTGCAATTACGGGACCGGTTAATTGGTATTGAAACAAAGTTACCAAAAGCAAATTATAAGGACATTTTTATAAGAAGAAAAATTGATGGGTAAAAAGTGAAATCTTTCTCCCCACGGCTTCAAATAACCATTAGTATTTTTTAATTTTAAAACATACAAAAGCCGCTCCGAAAATTGAAGATGACCTGTTTGCCTTAAAGGAATTCAATATACCTCATATTATTCCTCGGTGATCAATAAGGCAAGATCTTCTGAAATTTCTGCATTTGGAGTTACTCCATGAACCTTTTCACATGAATTGCAGCCTGATTAAGAACTTTCTGAGGAGACTCTCCTCTTATAACTGCATCACAATCAAACCCCGCGTCTCTGCAATATATCGTCTTCATAATGGTAGGTTTTAATTAAGGTGATTGAGTCCAAACTCCACCAGCCTACCATAAATATATTAAATAAGTTTTAAATAGGCCCCCAGGGAAACTATGTACAAATAACTGGCCATTTAAACCAGGCTCTGTCGCCAAATATTAATCTCCTTTTATTTCCTTTTCAAACTTAAAACTCACAACTTCGTTTAATTTTGGCTGGTGGGTTTTCCAGTTATATGTATCCTTTATTTTAAGCCGTAGTGAATCTGCTGCCGGTTCTTCGCCGTGTATAAGAAAGATCTTTTCAGGGATATTCTTTAAATGAGATAACCAGTCCAACAACTCCTGTTGATCTGCGTGGGCAGAAAGACTTTGAATTTCCATCACTTTCGCTTTTACAGGAAGATATTCTCCAAAGATCTTAATCTCGTGAACTCCTTCCTGTAATTCCCTGCCTCTGGTACCTTCAGCCTGGAAACCCACAAGAATTAAAATTGTAGTGGGATTTGAGATGGCATATTTAAGGTAGGTTAAAACCCTTCCGCCGGTTACCATGCCACTTCCTGCAATTACAACCTTGGCCCTTTTATCATCTATGGTATCCCAGGTTTCTTTAAAAGATTTGATCACATTAAAATGTTCCTGCATTTCATTAAGCTCGCCCGCGTTAAGCTTATGCCAATTTGAGAAATTCCTGAAAATATCATATACCTTATTTCCCATTGGACTGTCAATAAAAATGGGAATATGTGGGATCTTCTTCTTTTTGTATAGTTGGAATAATATATACATAAGAGTTTGCATCCTTTCTACTGCAAAACTTGGGATTATTAGTGATCCGCGCTTTTCTATCGTTTCTTTAATAGCTTCTGTTAATATGACCTCTGTATCATTTTCGGGATGCAACCTGTTCCCGTAGGTACTCTCCATAAAAATAAAATCTGCCCATTCGGGTTTTACAGGTGCTTCGAGCAAAAGATCCTTATCCCTTCCAATATCTCCTGAAAAAAGGAAAATTTTTCCGTAGATATCAAATTCAATGTAACAGGCTCCCAGAATATGGCCATTTTTCTCGTACTTATACTTTATACCCGGTGCAAGTTGTACCCATTCAGAAATTGCAGTATGCTTAAATAATCTTATGGTTTGCTGTACATCCTCTGTGGTATAAAATGCCTCTGCAGGATCATGTATGCTGTAGCCTTCGTTATTGGCCCGCTCTGCATCCTCTTCCTGGATTTTTGCACTGTCTTCCATAATAACGGCTGCAATTGCCAGGGTTGGGGCCGTACCTATAATTGGTCCTTTAAATCCCTGCAAGACCAATCTGGGAAGGTATCCTGTATGGTCCAGGTGCCCGTGGGTGAGTAAGACGGCATCAATTTGAGATGCAGGGAAATCCAGAGGATCCCAGTTTAAAAGCCGCAATTCCTTTAAACCCTGAAACATCCCACAATCAACCATAACATTATAACCCGGGGTTTCCACAACAAATTTGGACCCCGTAACGGTCCCCGAGGCTCCAAGAAAATGCACTTTAACTTCCATGTGTGTTCATTTCAGGGGTTTTTTAAAATGGCAGAGCTCTTTCATTTCCAAAAGGATCCTGGCTTTTCTTTCTCCCGAAATATCCAGGTGATCCAGGTAAAAATTATCCTCTGTTAATTCTTTGCATAATACGACATCACGGCTAAGCAAAAACTGTTTTTCACGCTGTGTAAGCAAGGTGGAAACCGTGATTGGATATAAACCAGTGTGGTCTATCCTGTCTTTAAGAGCATTTCCTTTGGGCAGGTCCCAACTCAACAGGTTAAGGCCTATACATTTACTATATTGGATGGCATCATGGGAAAAACGCGTATTGGTCACAACCCAGCCCTCATTGAAAGCAGGATGGGCTGGATCTTTTTCATGGCTAAAGTTAAAGATATCAGTAAACCTGGAGTGTATGTATAACGGGGTTTTGACATCGCAGAATTTTCCCGGATCACTATGAAATTTACATTCCATTATAAAGGTTTCTTTATGGTTTGTGGCCACAACGTCTACTTCATGTTTTACACATTTACCCTGCATTATTTTCCCTATTTGAATTGAAAAGCCTGTATGACGAAAGATAGCTCCTATAAATTTCTCAAAAGGAAAACCGGTGGGGCCCAATTCATAAATTGCTCTTTTTAATTTATAACGCGAAGCCGAATAACTATTTTTTTCCTTTAATATATTAAAAGCCCGGTTATAAACCTCGCGGGTTGTAATCCCATCATATAATTCATTTTTCAACTTTTGAAGAACCGTATGGATAAGGGAATCTTCAGTTCCTGCTTTTTTAAGGGAAGCCGCCACTTTATCCATGGAGAATTTGACCTTCTCTCCCGAAGCTTTTATAATGTATAGGTTTTTTTTTGTGCTCATTATGAAGTTTGATTTCAACCTATCCCGGAAAACAAAAGAATTTTAATGATGCTCCTGCAGTACCAGTATTGGAAATTGAGGAGATTCGCTTAGTTCTTTCACCAGGGAACTGGTGAATAATGCTGAAAAAAATCCGTGTTTGCGGTTGTATAATGCAAGGATCGTACTGCTGCGGCTTTCCATAAAAGCGTGTATACCCGGTGCGACTGAAATATTTGTAAGGGTGTGAAAACTATGATCTATACCTTCAAAATATTCTGTAAGTAATTCCTTGTTTCCTTCCTGCTCATCGGTGATTTTTCGGTCACCGTTAATATTTAAAATACGAATGGGGGCATTAAGTTTGGAGGCAATATCTACCAACGTAGCGAGCTCTCTGCGCTTGTAATAATATTTAAAATTGGTTGCAAATACTATTTCTGCTTTCGCAACTTCTGGTGATTTGGAAATTTCAGGAATTACCAGGATGGGGCATTTTTTTACATTTTCAATTATTGTAACAGCATTGCTCCCATAGAGAGCATTCATAGGGTTACCTTCCCCTTTTGTGCCCATCACTACCAGATTTATTTCTTTGCTTTTAATTATCTCCTTAACAGCATTTAAAACGTTATTGTATACCGAGATCATTTCAAAGGTATGCCTTGAGTTATCTGCCGTTGATTGTAAACCATCCAACAAATCTTCGAGGCCTTTTTCTGAAGTAGCTTTGGCCTCTTCAAAGGATTTTTCGCCCGGTTCAGGGGTTATTATACTATCTGTTGTAAAATGGTATAGCTGGTAAGCATTTAAAAGGAAGAAAGTACATTCCTCATCCTTATAAAGAGTTGTGGCATAATTCAATGCATTCCAGGCATTCTTTGAAAAATCTGTTGGAATTAAAATGCGCTTTTTCATATTTTAAGAGTTTACATTCACCAATTATCCTAATATTCTTCCCGCTTTAATTGAAGAACCAGCACGGGTATCTGGGAATAATTCCCAAGATTTTTATAAAGAGGTTCTAATAGTATATTTTCAAAAAAACTGTGTTTTTTATTAAGGAAAGCAATCATATCACTACCCCGGCTTTCAGTAAACGTGTATATACCTATAGGAATTGAAACGTTCGCCAGGTGATGAAAACTGTGAGGTGTGCTTTTTAAAATTGCTTCCAGCGCTTGCTTTTTATCTTTTTGCATTTGAGTTAATGCAGTAGTTTCTTCAATATGTAATACTCTTAAAGACGCATTATTGCGTGACAAAAACCTTTTAATAAAACTAAAATCTTCAGGCCTGAAATCCATCTTGTAGCTTGTTGGCAATACTACCTCATTTAAGCCTTTATACTTTACGTGAGAAGGAATTGCCAGAATAGGGCAATTACGAACTTCTTCCATAATGTTTTTTGTATTTCTCCCAAATGCAACATCATGAGCGGCTGTATTGCCTTGAGTGCCAATAATAACTGCCTCCACCGGTGCAGATTCTATTTGCAGGTTAATAGCAGGGACCAGGTGATCATTTTGAGATACGGTAGTAAAATTATGGTTAAGGTTGGAATATTCTATTTCCAGGTTATTTACAAGATCTTGAAGTTTATCTATTGAATCCTTTTTGGCTTGTTCCAGGATATGTTTTGCAGGTTCAGGCATTAAAAGACTGTTGGCAAAATACCCTTCGATGTTATAGGCATTAAGAAAAATGAAATGGCAGGTCTCCCTTCTATAAAGATTGATTGCATACACTGCCGCATTCAAAGCATTATCTGAAAAATCTGTGGGCAGAAGAATAGTTTTCATACTTATTTATTGAATTTGCCAGATGGGATCACTAAAAAAGGTGTTTTTACCCTAAAGCCTATTTCGTTGATCACGGGCCGGAACAGCAAATTTTCGAAGAATGAGTGTTTATTGCTAATCATTGCCAGAACATCCGGCTCATGCTCTTCCTGAAATTCATAGATCCCCTCAGTAACAGTATTCTTTTCTATGCTGTAAAACTGGTGGGGAACATCTTCGAAGTAATTGGCCAGGATTTTTTTTGATTTTTCCTGTTCCGCCTCCAAAGGATATCCAAAAAAGACATGCAGGATATGAATTTTAGCATTGTTTTCTTTAACGAGGTGTTTTAATAATTTCAAAAGCTCCCGGGTGTAATTAATATCATAATCTGTAGGAAAGAGGATACTTTCCGGGGTTTTAAAATCGCAGCCGGAGGGAATTGCAAGTAATGGACATATCGCCCGTTTAATGGCGTGCACGGTATGTGTGCCAAAAAGAATTTGAGCAGCACCTGTGGCTCCCTGGGTACCCATAATCACAAGGTCTATATTCCGGGATTGAACCTGCTCCTTTATTTCCTCGTTTAGCAAACTAAAAGAGGGGATAAGCTCATAGGAATGCAGGTCATTAGGATATTCTGTTATAATCCTGTTTTTAACTTTTTCCAAACCACTCTGGGAATTATTCTTATAAACTTCATCCAAACTAAGGGAAGCAGCCGGGCTGTAAAGGATGTAATCTGAATCATACAAAACCGGTGTATAAGTATTCAACAGGAAGAATGTGCATTTCTCATTTTGGAATAGCTGTACTGCATATTTAATCGCATTGAATGCATTTTCAGAAAAATCTGTAGGAAGTAATATTTTTTTCATGACAATGAGCTTTAGGCCAGGTAATGTAATAACCTATCTGCATTCCCTGTAAAAATTCTGTAATACAAGGAAAGGGATCTTAGGATAAAGGCTTATTTTATCAATAGTTGATTCATACAATATATTTTCCAGGTAGGTATGCCTGGAGTTTGCCATTACAAGGAGATCTATTTTCAAATGTTCCAGTTGCTCATAGATTACCCGTTCCCGTGAGGCCTCATCTACCCGGTGATATTGGAAATATTCTTCCAGGAACTGAGTTTTTATAAATTCAAAATTTTCTTTTTGCCGAAGGGATTCTATGGGGAAATTTGAAATATAAAGCATATGTATGGTAGCAGGAAAAGATTTGCTTATTTCGGCCACCAGCTTTAATTCCCTTTTTTGATATGGCAACATAAAATTGGTTGGAAACAATATATGCTGAAGGTCCTGAAATTTATAATTTTCAGGAATTGACAAGACCGGGCACTGTACATATTTTATAACCTGTAGGGTATTGCTGCCAAATGTCAACTGCCGGTCATTGGTCTTGCCACGGGTTCCCATAACCGCAATATCGGCCTCCTCTTTGTCAACCAGCTCATTGAGCTCATCTATTAAATGGCCGAAGGCAACGTGGGCTTGAAACCGGTGCCTAGGATTTGGAGAGAATTCCTGGATCTCCCTGAGAATAACTTCAAGTTGAGATTCGTATTTTTTTTGAAGGTCTTCTTTTACAGCATCCATTGCGGTGCGGGTGAGAATCTCTTTGTTATTATACACTTCCTCCGCAAAAGCATGCAGGATATGAAATTCACTTATTTCGTGTTTAAACAATTCCACCGCATATTTTAATGCGTTCATTGCATTTTCTGAAAAATCTGAAGGGACCACAATCTTTCTCATAGCCGGAATATTTAATACTCTCAAAGTTATATATAATCAATCTCTTAAAATATGACCAATGTCAGGTAATAATGCCCTGTAATTTCACAAAAGCCTTAATATCAATTAATTTTATGCTCATTGGTCAAACTTAAATTATAGGCTTGACGGCCAAAAGGTTTAAATACAAGCTTCTTAAATTTAAGCTTAAATTTTTCATTTTAAGTCATTATTTCGACTTTAATATTTGGGTTAGTGGGTGATCTTTATCATAATATTTCTCGTATCTTACTGTTATATTTAACCTATATAAGTTACCCTTTAAAACCTGACCTCCCATGGAATCTGTAAAAAAATTATATGAGAATCTTGGAAAGTTGTTTTATGCAATTGCTGCGGTAGATGATGAAATTCATAAAGAAGAAATAGATACCTTAAAAAAAATCGTTCAACGGGACTGGGTAAGGGTAGATGATTTTCACGATGAATTTGGCACAGACGCGGCTTATTTTATTGAGATTATCTTTGACTGGATGGATGAAAATAAACCTCCGGCTTACCAGGCCTTTTATGAGTTCAAAGATTTCAAGGAAGATAATGAAGGCTTGTTCACAACCAGGATTAATAAACTTATATGGAAAACCGCTCTGAGTATTTCTGAATCTTTTGAGGAGCGAAATCCCGAAGAACAAACTATGCTTTCCAAGCTTCGGGAACTAATTCAATAATAATTTTCTTATGAAACCACTACAATGTCAAAGTTGCGGAATGATGTTTCCAAAAGAAGATGTGGGTACTAACCGCGATAATTCCCCCAATGAGGATTTTTGTTATAATTGTTTTCAAAACGGAGAATTTACAGATCATCATTTGACGCTTCATAATCTTGAGATAAGATTGCTTGAAATGGCCAAGTTACATAACGAGATCTCCCTGGAGGAAGCGCAGCAAATAATAAGAGTATTGCCCGATCTAAAAAGATGGCGAATGAACCATATTTAATATTACAAAACATCTTGCCGGGTTGAAACACTAAGAAGTAAATATGTCTCAAGGTGTAAAAGAAAATCCATTTCCTTTCAGGGGGCTTACGGCTCAGGAAGTATCAGGTTCGCGGGCGGTTCACGGCCAAAACACTATTGAAGACAATCACTCAGGATTTTTCTGGTACAATTTAAAGGAAATTGTGCGGGAGCCAATGTTTCTCCTGCTTCTTGCCACCTCTATTATTTATTTTATTCTCAGGGAATTTTCCGAAGGATTTTTTCTCCTGGGAGCAATTGTTCTTATTTCAGCTATTTCTTTTTACCAAAATGCCAGGAGTAAAAAGGCCCTGAGTGCTTTAAAGGAATACACCCAAAGTTTATCAACCGTTATAAGGGACAAACAGCTTCAAAAAATCAAATCGGAAGAAATAGTTGTTGATGACGTGGTAGTAGCGAATGAAGGGGAATTAATAACTGCAGATGGGGTTTTACTTCAACAAAACGATTTTCTGGTAAATGAATCTATATTAACCGGGGAATCCCTGAGTATTGCAAAGACTATTGAGGACCCGGATAAAAACCTTGTCTACAAAGGAACCGCAGTGGTATCCGGCCAGGGGGTATATAGGGTGACGCAAATTGGAAAAGCAACTAAACTGGGAAGGATAAATACTTCCCTTAGTGAAATTGAAAAGATAAGGTCACCCTTGCAACAGCAAATTTCCAGGTTTGTAAAGCAAATGGCTATTGGCGGTTTTTTGATCTTTCTGGTGATTTGGGGCATAAGTTTTTACAATTCACGGGATGTGTTTGACAGCCTTCTTAAAGGGCTCACCATAGCGATGTCTGTTTTGCCGGAAGAGATCCCTGTGGCCTTTGCTACCTTCATGGCGTTGGGCGCATATAGGTTAATGAAACTTGGAATTATTGTGAAACATACCCAAACCATAGAGACTTTGGGGTCGGCAACGGTAATATGTACAGATAAGACAGGGACCATTACGCAGAATAAAATGGAACTTTTTAAGGTATATGACCATAAAACCGGAAGAACCGCGGAAAAGGACCATTGGAAGGAAAGCGAATTTCAAAATATTATAAGGATAGCAATGTGGGCCAGTGAAATTGTTCCTTTTGACCCCATGGAAAGATCCATTCATAAAGCTTACAAAACCTTTTCTACAGAAGATGAAAGGCCAAAATTTTCCATGGTACACGAATATCCCCTGGGTGGAAAACCCCCAATGATGACCCATATTTTTGAGAACGCTGAAGGGAAACGTATAATCGCGGTCAAGGGAGCCCCTGAGGCTGTGATAAATCATTCAGGCTTAAGCAATGCTGAGAAGGAAAAGATAATGACCGAAATTTCCAGGATGGCCTCTAAGGGATTTAGGGTCCTGGGCGTAGGAGAGGCTTTTTTTGATGGTAAAGATTTTCCAGAAAAGCAGGAAGAATTTAAGTTTGAATTTTTAGGATTGGTTGGATTTTATGACCCGCCAAAAGAAAATATAAATGAAACCCTGCAGCATTTATATAATGCGGGGATCAGGATCAAGTTAATTACCGGAGATAATCCTGCGACTACCCATACAATTGCCCGGCTTGTAAATTTGCAGGGCAGCAATGATGCCGTAACCGGGGAGGAGTTAATGAACCTTAATCAGGAAGAATTTGACCGAAAGGTCTCTCAAGCCAGCGTATTTTCAAGGATCTTCCCGGAAATTAAAGTGAAAATAGTTAATAGCCTTAAACGGCAACATGAGATTGTGGGAATGACGGGAGATGGTGTAAATGATGCTCCTGCCTTAAAAGCCGCCCATATTGGTATTGCCATGGGCAGGCGGGGTTCAGATCTTGCCAAGGAATCTTCTTCCCTTATTTTATCTGATGATGATTTCGGGAAAATGGTAGATGGGGTAGCTATGGGCCGCAAGATCTATTATAACCTTAAAAAAGCGATCCAATATATAATTTCAATTCACATTCCCATTATTTTAACCGTGGCATTACCGGTAATCCTGGGCTGGGTATACCCCGTCATTTTTAGTCCGGTTCATGTGATCTTTCTTGAACTTATTATGGGACCTACCTGCTCCATTATTTATGAAAATGAACCTCTGGAAAAGAATAGCATGCTTAAACCGCCCCGTGCGATGGACCAAACCTTTCTAAGATGGAAGGAGTTATCTGTGAGTGTTTTTCAGGGTTTGATGATTACCGCCGTGTGTCTTGGAATTTACCAGTATTCAGTACTTCATATGTATAGTGAAGATCTCACGAGAACTATGGTTTTTAGTACCCTTATTGTAGCCAACATTTTCCTTACGCTGGTTAACCGGTCTTTTTATTTTTCGATATGGACCACTTTTAAATATAAGAATTCGCTTATTTGGGTAATCATAAGCGTTAGTTTCGTGATCCTGCTTTTTATGGTTTATAATCCCGGTTTAGGTTCCTTCTTTAAACTGGAGCCTATGGCAACAAACCAACTGCTTATAGTGTTGGTAGCCGGTTTTGCAAGTGTTATCTGGTTTGAAATTTATAAAGCGATTATAAGAAGAAGGAAGCCGTTAAAACTTTTTTCATCTGAAATATTAGAAACAGGGAAAGGGATAATCCGTTAAAATTAAGGGTTTGAAAAACGCACATAAGAACAAAATTTTACCGGTGCTTACCGAAGAGAAAAAATTTCTCTCAGGACCGCGATCCCGTTTTCGAAATTTGTTATTTATCTTCAAAGTGTCGTGGCATTTTATACGCGGTTTCAGGAAAATGCACTTCCTTGGACCTTGTGTCACAGTATTTGGGTCCGCCCGGTATAAAGAATCCGGCAGATATTATAAAAAGGGCGTTGAGGTAGGAGAAGCGCTGGCAAACCTTGGATTTACTGTTATGACCGGGGGAGGACCGGGAATAATGGAAGCTGCCAACAGGGGAGCATATGAAGCGGGAGGATACTCTGTAGGTTGTAATATTTTATTACCCCAGGAACAAACCCCTAATCCATATCTACATCGTCAAATTACCATACCTTATTTTTTTGTGAGAAAGGTTTTGTTAATCAAATATTCTTTTGCTTTTGTGGTAATGCCCGGCGGGTTTGGAACGATGGACGAATTCTTTGAATCACTTATGTTGATCCAAACCAAAATGATTAAAACTTTTCCTGTAGTGTTATTTGGAACTCAATACCATAAAGATCTTATCGCCCATTTAAGGCTAATGGCCCGCAAAAAGACCATAGATCCCCGTGATATGAAATATTTGTTGATCACAGATTCTGTTGAAGAAATGTCAGAACATTTAAAGAAGTATTCTATTCTAAAATATAAATTGATCAAAAAAAAGAAGGGAACCTGAGTGAGGGTTGGGCTGGTTAGACTCAATAAGCTTTAAAGCCCGGATTTTTCATTTTCTTTTTCCTGCTTTAACTGTTGCCGTTCAAGTTTTCTAAAATAACCCCTGAAGAAAAAATTATGTTTCAGGGCCTCCATATTCTCATTAAATTTTACACTTGCCTCCTCTACATTTTGCAGCGTATTATCCAGATTATTTGCAAATGTGGTATCCTTCATTACAAAGTTTAATGCACCTTCTCCTTCTTTTAAAGTAACTGAGAATTCGTTTAAATTTTCCGTTATCGAATGTATTTCCCGCGATGATTCCTCTAATTGGTTAAGTAAAGAGGATATCTTTCCCGCAGCCACGGTATCACTTAATAACACGTGCGCAGCACTTTCTTTATAGTTAACTTCCGCAAGGATCTTATTTAACCGGTTAACAGAGGTGAGAGCTGCCCGGCTTGTTTGATTAAGATTGGCGATACTTTGTTTAAAATCTGTATACATTGCATCGTCCTTGATCAACCCCCCCAAAACACCTTCTCCTTTATTTATAGCGGTAGTGATCTTTAAAAGATCTGCAGTGAGGAGCGCGGCGTTTTCATTGGTTATATTAAGGGTTGTCAACATATCGGCGGTTGCAATTTTGCTGATAGACGGGATAGTATCTCCGGCTTTTACAAATTGGGTGGACCCGTCATTTCCCGGAATTATATTAATGATCATACTCCCTACAAGCCCGTCTGATCCTGTAGTGGCCTGGGAGTTTTTCCTTATGAGAGCAATGGCCTTATCATCAATTACCATATCTACCAGAATAGCGGTATCATTTAAAATGGTTATACCCTTAACCGTTCCCACGTTAACTCCTGAGTATCTTACGTTATTGCCCAGTTGAAGGCCATTTACATTTTTGAAAACTGAATGTATGCGGGTGGTATTTCCAAAAAGGTTTTGTCTTGCCCCAATAAAATAAACTCCCGCTACAAAAATTATCATTCCGGTGATCACGAAAATGCCTAAAAGCACATTTCTACTTGAATTCTTTGCCATAATTCTTTTATTTAAAAAAAGCCATGATCTTTGGGTCTTTAGAGCTGGACAACTCCTCAAAAGTACCTTCAGCGTAATTAATACCATCCAGTAAGAGAATCATCCTGTTGGAAATTACCCGGGCACAATCCACATCATGAGTTATTATAAGTGATGAGGTGTTGTATTTTTTCTGAATCGTTTTCATTAACTCAATGATCTCTTTTGAGGTAATGGGATCAAGGCCTGTCGTGGGTTCATCATACAAAATTATTTTAGGTTGCAGGATCAAAGCCCTTGCAAGCGCTATTCTTCGTTGCATTCCACCTGATAGTTCTGCCGGCATCAGGTTTATTGTATTTGGCAATCCTACATTTTCCAATGCTTCATGTACCAAAGCATCTGTGTTTTTAAGATCAAATTTCTTCGTGTGCCTGCGAAGGGGAAATTCCAGATTTTCCCTTACGGTCATTGAGTCGTACAACGCACTACCCTGAAATAAAAAACCAATTTCAGTGCGGAGTTCATCCATTTCATGCCTGGCTAATGTTGAAATATCATTCCCCAACACTTCAATACTTCCCTGGTCCGGTTCCATAAGCCCCACAAGGCACTTAATCATTACCGATTTTCCCGAACCCGATTTCCCCATCATAACCAGGTTCTCCCCTTCAAACAGCGTAAGATTAAAACCATTCAATACCTCCAGATCCCCAAAACCCTTATGCAGGTTTTTAATTTGCAGCACAGGTTTCTTGCGGGCTTTATGTTGTAATTCTCCCATAGTGCTTAGTAAAATATATCTGCAATAAAAACGGCTATAAAATCTATTACAAATAATAACATGGAAGTATAGACTACAGCTGCATTGGAGGCTTTTCCAACCCCTGCAGTGCCTTTTTTACTGTTGTAACCTTTAAAACAACCCACCAGTCCAATCGCAAATCCAAAGAAGAATGTTTTAATAGTGGCAGGGAAAAGATCCTTGTATTCAAGCGCATTGAATACCTGATTAAAATACAACTGAAACGAAACACCCCCCTTTAAGTTTTCTATCAAAGCCGAGCCAAACAATGCTATCGCATCTCCAAATACCACCAGTACAGGTAACATGAGAATAGCCGCCAAAATACGTGTAACTACCAGAAATTTGAAAGGGTTTGTGCCGGAAACCTCCATGGCATCAATCTGTTCGGTTACCCGCATAGACCCAAGTTCGGCACCAATTCCTGAACCTATGCGCCCGGCACATATTAGTGCAATAATTACCGGGCCTATTTCCCGCACTATAGATATACTTACCATAGAGGGCATCCAGGCTACTGCGCCAAATTCAATTAAGGTAGGCCTGGATTGCAATGTGAAAACCAACCCAAGAATAAATCCGGTAACCCCCACCAGCAGGATAGAACGGTTACCCATATTATAACACTGTTTCAGTAATTCCCTGAACTCAAAGGGCGTGGAAAATAATTCTACAAAAAACCTTCCTGCAAACCGCGCAAGCTCCCCGGCCTCTTCAAAAAAAGATCTTACATTGTGGTATAAAGGAATGGATGTTCTCATAGAACCCAGGTTAATCCGTTACAAATTTAATTCAGAAACTACGGGGTATAAATGATAATAGTCAGTATTTATGACTCTAATGTGGGGAAATAATAATTATTTTTTATTCAGAATAAATAATCTTCAGTAAAATTTAAAATAAGCGAACTTTTTAATTTTCAATAATAATTTTATACCTGCCAAGTAAACCTGCAATATTTGCACGTGAAAATCTTGCTGCGGTAATACTGTTAACTTCAGGATCTATTGAAAAATTTTGGGAAGTTCGGAGATCTGCTTTCTGTAAAATGGAATTACTAAATGTTGTCCCACTTAGATCACAGGAATCAAAAACGGCATTGCTAAGATTGGTTTCAGTAAAATCTGTTTCCCGCATTCTGCACTTGGAAAAATGAGTTCCTTTAATGTTTAGTTTATAAAAGGATGAAAAATCCAAAATACAATCCTGGAATTCAAAAGATAATAAAAAGGGGTTACACGCATCGAATCTTAACCCCATCAATTTACAATTGGAAAACAGCACATCTCTTAGGGTAGTCCCTGCAAATTGTGATAAACTAAAATCACAATTTTCAAATTTACAATCAATAAAGGAAAATGGCCCAAGGTTTTGTTGAGAGAAATTGCAGTTGGTAAAAATGCAGGATTCAAATTCTGCAGGATAGAGTTCTTCCGCAGTAAAATCCTTATTTTTAAAATCCTGATTTTCTATTAAACTCGCCTGCATTTCTTTTTTTGTTTGTGGTATGTTCATTATTTCGCAACCCAAGGGTGGGAACCTTGAATAAATATACAACAAATTGCAGCTAGTTGGAGATAACCTATTTACGGGCCAAATATAATTTGGCTGTGCCGGGCTGGATATTTAACTCATCTAAATGTCCCATTTTCCCCCTGTCCTCTGTGATTAAGTGCATATGTAAATAGGAATCATGGTGGGTAAATATTCCTTGGTGACTTGTAGAGAAAAAGCCTCCTATTAAAAACCGCTCGTTGGTGAGAAGATAAGATACCTGCCCTGAATGTGCCTCTTGCGGAGAGCTGACTGTAGTTCCGGGAGGCAGGTTCTGGATGTGGATAAGTGCATTTTTAGCGATTCCGGTAAGCTTAAACGCGAAGGGCCTCTCCAGGTCTTTGGTGAAGCCGTCTAAATAGCTTTCAAGATCTGCAATGGTTCTGATAGAATCGGGGAGGTGGGATTGCTCCCAATCCTGCACCCGCGTATAAACAAGGAAAGGTGCCTTCACTTTAAAGTTTTCCTCTACCTGCATACTCGAATCTGTGACAACTTTCGAAATATAGGATTTACCGTCAATAACCAAAATCTCCCCTAAAAGATTTTCCAGCGGCCCCACGGCGATAAGATTTTCCTTATGCGGCAGGCTATCCAGCTGGACAGTACCCTGAAGTTCTCCCTTCAACATAACGTTTTTCATTGCCCCACTCACCTTAACCATGGATAATTCGGTATTTGGCTTCGTGTCATTATTACCGCAACTCAAAAAAAGAAAACTTAAGAAAAATGTTAAATGAAGGATGGTCAATGATCTCATTATGAATAATAGAATTTAAATAATAAAGCAGCAAATTATGAATTATTAATTTGCTGTTATCATAATAAGGCCCAATTGCCTGCTAATTTATCCATATTTATACCCCCACCGGCATGATCGTTAGCCCCATCACTTTTGACCTAAGATTATCCAGCTCCCGGGCAACTAGATTTAAATCCCCTAAAAGAGCTTCCTGCTGTATGCCAAATAAGCTTTGGTAATATGAAATCCCTTCAAGCAGGTTTACCTTAAACTTTTCCATTTTCTTTATTTGGGGAACAGTGGGCTCGTCCCACAATTCTTCCAGTTGATCCTGAAAATAAGCAATGTAAATCCTTAGTTCCTTAATAAACATATTGGGCCTATCTGCATGGTCAATCACGTTGGTGTTCCCATAAATATGTTTTACCATATTTGAAAGAGAAACCACTTTGGAAAAGTATGCCATATTGGGTCCCGGGCAAATTGCCACTCCCTGTGCCTGGCCTTTTATACGCAGGTTATTTTCGAGGAAAGCGGTATTTCCCAGTCCAACACAAAGGCAGGATTTTTCTGTGATTCTTGATTTCCTCTTCTCATACAATCTTTTAGAAAGATTATTTTTTTCAACCTCAAGTTCCCCCAGCTTAATATCCTGAAACTTTTTTGATGCTGAACAAATTCCTTTGGGATTGTTATAATCCTTGCTCAATGCAAGGAATTTTTTAGGGCAGGAACTTCCTCCCTTATTCTCGGCAATTCTGCTTTGTTTTAATATTTCGTTGGTAGTGCCTTTTACGGTGTTAAAAGGGATTCCCAGGGGAGAAATATTGCTAAGATAAAGATCCTCTTCCTTAGCTTTGGCCAGGAGCGCCCGGGTTTCAATATCTACACTGGTAGCCTCCGGCACCAGGAGAAATGGAGACCCCCAGCCTACCGAGGATACCCGGTAAAAGTCAAGTAGGAAATCGTGTTCCCCGGCAGTACCAACCCCGCCCTGCACGCTAATCTTAAGCTCCAGGGGTTTTACCGGTACCGGCATTTCTTTTTGTATCAAAGTATTGCTCATTAAATCATGGACACTTTGTACAAGCTCCTCTTTTTTTGATTTAAATTCTTCAAGAATGGGCCCTAAAAGTAACCCTTCTGTGGCAAAGGCATGACCCCCGCAATTAAGACCGGACTCGATACGATATTCTGAGATCCACAGGCCTTTTTTGGCAAGATAATTCCCCTGTATCCATGCCGACCTGAAGTCGCTTACCTTAAGGATGATCTTTTTCTTTAAATTTCCCGCAGCATCGGGGAAAAAATCCATGAAATTCTCAAAATAACTATAAAGCCTGGGGTTCATTCCGGCAGAAAGTACAATAGAGGAATTAAGGTTGGAATTTGCAAATCCGCGAAGCGCTGCATGCGCATCGTTGAACTCTACGGGTAGTTGCTCGTTTTTGACAAAATTATCCTTATCTATTTTAGACATGATATTCACATCTATACTTCCGGGATGCAGATGATCTTCAATATATTTTTGAATATGTTCTTTTACATTATTGCCGTTATCCAAAATGGTTTGGAGGCCCAATTTAATTTGTGACCTGTTGGGCAACATAGAAATATAATTTTCCAGCGTTGTCCTGCTCTCCAGCAGTTCGTTCTTGAAATCTTCAAATTTGTTTTTAACAATTTTATCCACCAGGTTGAGGTAAGAGGTAATCCTCAAAGCCCTGTAATCGTGAATATTTTCACTTATTTCCTGGTATGTAATATTGAATTTACTGCTGTAAAAGGCATTCATTTTTTCAATTAGCTCATCATCGATTATAGAAATCACAGAGGAGATACCATAATGGGCAACCCTTATGGGACTGTCTATTGTGAAGGCCGTTCCCATTACCGGAATGTGAAAGGAATGCAGGGATTCTTTTTGGGTCATATGTTTAATTTTTTAAATTTTAAGTCACCTGGTTTTATTAAAATGAACTGGTTCTAAGGCCGTGTTGTTAATCCCAGTCCAGCAATCTTTTCTCACCTTCAATATTCTTAATATCTGTTATATCCTGAGACATTTCAATAACCCCCTTGTAATTCTTTTGGGCATCACGCACGGCAAAATATCTTATGTATATAAGTCGTCCCTTAAAGTTGATCCAGAAGGAAGATTCGTTTTGAGTTCCTTTCCTGAATTCTTCCAGGATCCTTAAAACCGTTCCAACACTTTTGGGAGGGTGACAAAATTTTACTTCACGGCCTATGATACCGGCACTACGTGGGAAAACCCGTTCTTCACCACGGTTATAAAAGATAACTTTATCATTTTCGTCTACATAAGTAATATCAAGCGGCATGGTTTTAAGCAGAAGGTTTACCTGTTCTACTGTCATATAACCTTCATCATAATGAGCGGTATTTTCAGTTGAGAAAGAAAGTTCCCTTTTTGTATGATCGTTTGCCGGGTGAATATATTCCTGCTCTGGATAATTTGGCGGTGTTACGGTTAACATCCAGCCAATTTCTTCTTCGCCTTTGCGCATTTCAATCCAGTCTTTTTCACTAAGGAGTTCCAGGGCATTTGGGAATAAAACCGTTTCTTCAGTATATAATAAGCGTTGGATCCCGTTAATTAGATATGGGGCATCTGTTAAGACCTGCTCGTAATCCCGCGCTTCAATTTTCTTCCGAAGCAACCTAAACTGGTCCCTTAAATTGTCATGAAAGGACCACATTCCCATTGAGGGGCCATTCCATCGGCGTTTTTCCAGGAATGGAAACAGCTGATTTTCTTTACGCTCAAACCTTTTTTCTATGGTGTGGAGCTGATTGAAAATATTGTAATATTTCTGGTTCTCTTCGGAAGGATCCAGCGCTTCCAGTTCCTCCAGAAGGCTATTGATCATTTTGGTTTCTTCCCTGTAAATTTCAATGGGGTGGCCCTTCGGAAGAATAATTTTTTCAGTCGAATCTTGTATACTCATAAATAATTTACCGTCTTTAAAGTTTCGCGTTATAAAATGCAAAGCAGCTCCAGATGCTGAAACATTTGGGCTTTAAACTTTTTGGATCCCTTGATTATAAAAAAAGGATCTAATTAGGGTAAAGAAAAGGGTAAATCAAAACAAGGAATATGACCTCAATCATCTTTTCAGCAATTTAATGATTTTGCAGTATTGAATGCCTGGTATTCAGCAATGTAGACTTAAAAAAAGTTAAGTTTTTTAATTTTAATGATATGATTTTAATAAAAAAATTACTAACTTTAAGTACCAATATTTGAAATAGTTTTTGCTTTGGGTCCTTCCATTGTCTTTTTACAGAATATTGGCATTAAACTACTGGAGTTCCCCCCTTTGAATTTATATGGGAGACTTCAGTATTATTTTTTCGAAGAAACAGGAATTAACAGTCGAGGGTCTTAATCTGTTATATTACTGTTTCTTCGTTTTTTATATATCTCCTAAAAATTTAGCAGGTGTTTTACATCCCTTAACATTTTTGCAATTATTAGTTCGAGGGATCGTAAAGTCGAGTTAAAGGCTTTTTAACCAATTCTCCTTTTTTGTAATTTCAAGTGAAACACCCGGATTTTTAAAATTATCGGTGCGATTATCCCTCTATGTGGTGGGACTATTTATTAACTAAACACAAAAAAGAAAAATTATGTTAGCAATGAATTTTAGAGGCCCCTTTAGGGTGCGGGCAGACAGGGACAAGCCTTATCCCGAAATTGAACATCCTGAAGATGCAATCGTGCGGGTGCTAAGATCCTGTATTTGTGGGTCAGACCTGCACTTGTATCACGGCCTTGTTCCTGATACCAGGGTTGGCAGCACTTTTGGCCACGAATTTATAGGAGAAATAGTGGAAGTAGGTTCGGCAGTTGAAAAGGTAAAAATAGGAGATAAAGTAATGGTTCCTTTCAATATAGCATGTGGAAAATGTGCCTTTTGCCGGCAGGAACTATATGGTAATTGTCACGAGTCAAATCCGGAGTCGGGCGCAGTGGGTGGAATATTTGGGTATTCCCATACCGCCGGGGGATATAATGGCGGGCAGGCAGAATATGTAAGAGTTCCTTATGCAAATGTTGGCCCCACGGTAATTCCCGAATGGATGGACCCCGATGATGCGGTCCTGCTTACAGATGTTGTACCTACGGGATATCAGGCCGCCGAAATGGGAGGGATCCAGGAAGGAGATACAGTGGTGGTCTTTGGAGCAGGCCCTATTGGAATTATGGCAGCAAAATGCGCCTGGTTATTTGGCGCGGGAAGGGTAATAGTTATAGATGAACTTGAATATCGTCTTGATTTTGTAAAGGATTATGCCCAATGCGAAGTTTATAATTTTTCGGAGTTAGAGGATCCCGTGGGTTTCATTAAAAAAACTACCGATTCCCTGGGTGCAGATGTGTGTATAGATGCAGTGGGAGCAGAGGCTGCAGGGAATACTATGAATACTTTACTGGGGAGAAAATTACTGCTTCAGGGAGGTTCTACAACAGCATTACACTGGGCCATAAACTCGGTAAAAAAAGGAGGTATTGTTTCCATAGTTGGGGTTTACGGGCCCATAGATGCCCTGGTGCCCATTGGAAATGTTGTGAATAAAGGCATTACCATTAGAGCAAACCAGGCCTCGGTTAAAAGATTATTACCCCGTCTTATTGAACATGTAAGGAATGGGATCATAGACCCGAAAGCGCTTATTACCCATAGAGTTCCTCTGGAAGAGGTGGGGGAAGCCTACCATATCTTCTCGCGGAAACTGGATAACTGCATTAAACCTGTATTAATACCACCTTCTGCCAGCTAAACCTTGATGTTTAAGAAAACTGAATTTTTAAAAAATAAAAATATCCATTATGATAAACGATGAAACAAATCCTTCAGAATCTCAAAGATCGCGGGGGAAAGATTATAGCCATATAAAGGGATGGGGTATAGATGCAAATAAGGAAAATGACCCTACTTATCCTATGAAAAACAGAACTAATGAAGAACAGGAGGGATATAGCTGGCAACGTCCTCCACAGCAAAGTTCAGATATTGAAATTCTTCAAACTGCTGAAAGGCCTAAGATTACTTCAGTATATGGAACCTCTGTGCCACCTTCCGGTTTAAGCGGAATGATACGAAGGCAGGCCTATAAAAATAGTGAATCCAGTTACGGCCGTTGGTTACCGCTGGTCCTTGCAGATAGGATTGGGGTTTATGAAGGCATTCTCCAGGATTTTACACGTGGCCGAATTCCCAATGTATTTACCGAAAGGGGATGGAATGCAGAGTGGGAGCATAACCGTACAAGTTTTATAGTAAAAGTGGCGGCAACCGCAGTAATTACAGCTGCGCTGGTAGGTGTGTTTTTTGCAAGGAAAAACAAATACAAAGATCTTTTACATTAGGTAAAATCTGCATTTTAAAAAAAATAACCGGTTTGAAAGCCGGGTATTTTTTTTAAGATCAGTCAAATCTCACAAACATCTGGTCAAAATTGATGGTCATTTTACTGAATTTGGCAATAAAATCCTGGCCTATGTTTCCCAGGTATGGGTTATCGGGATCTATCTTTTCAGAAAAAACTGTAACAGAATCTATCTTTATAGTATGTCCATGAACCCTGGGAGAGAAAGAGGTAAAATATCCTTTTTTTAAAGTTTCGCCACCTGCCCCTCCAAACCGGTGGACCACTTCTTGTCCGGATAAGGTGTCGTTTATTAAAAATCTGTCAAAATATGTGCTGTAAAGCATTGTTTTATCTGCCCCGGTATCAAAAGTATAGATCCCCTTCCCGTATTGATCTGCAAGATAGATGAGGGGAGTGAGAAAATCTAAAGCCAGGTTTGCTTCTATAGACCGGGATGGGGTTTTTGGAACTATAAACCGGTCATCTGTTGTAATTTGAATTTCATTTAGCGCTTCTATCACAGGAAAACCTATTATCCCAAAGATTTGATAATTTATTTGAGGAAAGGCAAGGGCCTCATCTGGGAAAATCAAAAAAACGGCATTTTTAATACTAATGGTCCCCAGCTTAAGTTCCGGCGCTACCGCCACACGGGAAATAACCTTATCGCCTGTGATACTTTTTACTTCAAATGTACCCTCAAGAATTTTCAGGCCGAAGGTTGATGCCATACTTTCGGTTATGGTAGAAAAATTAGCCCCAGTGTCAAAAACGAAATTTGCCCCAAGGGGCCCATTTTTTATTTCAAGGGTTTTTAAGCCGGCAAGATCACGTTGTATGGCAAGGTTTACTTCCCGGGGAATACGCACCTCCTGTTTGGGTTGGTCCTGTAAGGCTTTCCAAATTATCAGCATATTTTGATGATCTTTAATTTTTTGCGCTGTCATCACTTTCCCATAATTTGAGAGAAGATCCTCTGTGGTTTCTTTGGCTCTCTTATAATCATAAAGCCTTATGTAATTATTCAGGGCAATACTTTTAATTCTCATTGCCAGCGTATCGTCTAAGTCATTGCGATGGTCCCGGAATATTTTTTCAGCTTTTCCAGCCGAAATATTGGGCCGGTTAAACGCATTATCCAGAAAGACGCCCGTGCTCAAGAGTTGAAAGGTAGAAAGACTTTTGCGGTTTTGCCTGTACTCTTCACGGGCAGTAAAAAAATCTTTTTGATCAATTAAAGAATCTATTCTGGTAAATATCAGATCACCGGAAGCCATTTCCCTTCGGTCCTTTTTACAGGATAAAAGGCCGGCGCTTAAAAGCAATAACCAAAGGAATAATTTTAAAGTTCGGTAATTTTTCATGGGGTATATCGCACTTTTTAAAACCTACAAGTTAAACTTTTACACCAGCATTCTTAGTACAATGCATACATAAAAAAAGCAGGAAACCGAAGTTTCCTGCTTGTGCGGAAAATAATAATCCTTATGTAAATGTATGGGATCTAAACTGCTGCCTTTTGACAGGAATTGAGATCCGTCCAATTTAAACTGGATTTTTATTTATCCCCCAATTATATTTATAATTTAAGATCCAACCGGGATGATCTTAGATTTTATTTATTTATGCCAGAACCTGTAGAGGATCTTCTTTTACGAATACTTTTCCCGCACATTCTTGTAAGTGCTATAACCCGCTGGCCATACTGGCCCATAAGTAACATATCTTTACATGCATCTGCTTTGCAGCTGTACAATCTGGCATCCTGGATCTTTCCAAATACCGCAGCACCCTTGGTTCCCTGGAACTCTTTAAAGTACCAGCCGTCTCTCTGTGATTTTATTACATAGTTCATTTGGGTTGATCTTAAAACATTACTCTGTGGGGATGGCAATAAGTAAAAATATACGGGGATTCTGTGCAAAGGGATATGGGGTGGAGCACTAATTTTTACATTTCTAAATTAAAAAAAAGAAGCTAATAATATGCTAACTTGCTTATTATTAACATATTATTAACTATTTAATCAATAGCTGTAAGAAATAATTATAGTTTCTAAATAATCTTAATGGCCAGGGAAAGAATTATTTATTTTTTTTTAGTTAAAATGATAAAATAATAAAAATATCCTATAAAATTTGTATTTATAAGGTAATATTAATTAAATTTAGAATAAAATAATAACTATTTATTATATATGCGTTATGCCATCTGTTATGTGAGTACTGCCAGTTATTTCATTGAACCTAGCGAAGTAGTCGAAATTCTGGATCATACCGAGGTCCGGAATAATGAATTTGGGGTAAAGGGATTGTTAGTATATTCTGATGGTAATTTTTTCGAGGTCCTGGAGGGGGAAGAGCAAATGATTAGAGAGCTTTTTGAAACAATTAAAAATGATCCTATACATAACAACATTATCCCAATATTTGAGAAATACGTTGTGAAGGAATTATTTAAGGATGCCAGTGATGAAAATGGCTTCATTTCCCAAAATACACAATTCCAAAAAATCAGAATAGAAAATTTTAAGGAATGTATTAAAGATCTGGATTCCGGAACCCGGAATGTGGTAAATTCAATCTTGGCCCAATTTGGAAAAAATTCCCCTGTCGGGAAAGATGAATCTCCCGGGACGAAAAGCGAGGATCCTGGTCATTCATTTCTGTATTAATAATGGTTCTACCCGTTTTTCTTCATACTCAACATCACTTTCCCCAAATCAGGAATTAAATCCAAACTTCTCTATTAGTGTGTACCATTTATATAATTAACTTCATAATATAATGGCAACATCTGCTTATATGACCTTCTCTGGAAATGGTTTAACTTTGTAAGTTTGATATGTCATTGGCGTCATATATAGGATTACATCCTATGCCCCGGTGATTTAAAGGATTTTTAATGGTCCAACAAACGTTAAATGTTTAATTTCCATTAAACCTAATTTCCTTTAAACAGTCTAAAAAATTAGAGGTTTGGAGTTTTATCCTGTTCATTCAAATTACATATGAAATTAAGATATATTATTTTCACACTTATAGGTGTAGGATTGGTAGCTTTAATAGGTTACAGAATTATAGATAACAAAGATAAAACTCAGGGCAACCAGGCGGGACCTCCTCCCGCGATTAAAGTGGTTGGCCAGGTGTTACAACCGGTTGCATTTGAGGATAACCTTTCCCTTTCTGGTTCTCTTGAAGCCAATGAACAAATAGAATTGCGCAGCGAGGTTTCCGGTATCATTGAGAATATTAATTTTACAGAAGGCAGTAAGGTATCTAAAGGTCAAATTCTTTTCAGGGTTAATGATCAGGAGATGAGGGCGCAACTTGCAAAAGTACAAACATCCCAGACGCTCGCTTCTGAAAATGAGCGCAGGGCCAGACTTCTTCTCGAAAAAGAAGCCATAAGCCAGGAAGAATACGATATGGCGCAGGCCGATTTTCAGTCTTCAAAAGCCGAGTCACAGCTTATTCAGGCCCAACTGGGCAAAGCCACTGTAAGAGCTCCTTTCTCTGGGGTAATTGGGTTAAGGTACGTGTCTCAGGGAACTTATGTTACTCCTGCATCTCCAATAGCCACCCTTGTAAATACAGACAAATTAAAAATTACATTTTCAATTCCTGAAAAATACGCCTCACAGGTAAGGATAAATGATAAAATTACTTTTACAACTTCCAATTCACGCGAAGAACATGAGGCAACAATTTATGCCACCGAGCCCGGGGTAGACCTTTCTACCAGAACTTTAAAAATGCGTGCAATTGCAGATAATAAGGACGGCAAATTAATTCCGGGAACATTTGCCAATGTGTTTTTACCACTTTCGGTGGTAGAGGATGCGTTAATGGTACCCACAGAATCCCTTATTCCAATTCAAAACGGTAAAAAGATCTTTATTTCAGAAAATGGCAAAGCCAAAGAAGTAATTGTAGAAACGGGAGCGAGAACAGAAAGTTCCATAAGGGTAATTTCCGGATTGAAAGCCGGGGATACTATACTTACGTCGGGAATTATGGTACTTAGAAACGGAACCCCCCTTAATATTGATTTACGTCAACCTCTCGCTAAAACCCAGTTATAATGAGTTTACCGAAATTAAGTATAAAACGTCCTGTCCTTACTATTGTAATGAATATTGCAATTGTACTCTTTGGAGTGATAGGTTTCACCTATCTGGGCGTTCGGGAATTTCCTTCAATAGACCCGGCCATTATCTCGGTAAGGACAAGTTATACAGGGGCGAATCCGGATATTATAGAATCCCAGATCACAGAACCTCTTGAAAAGGAGATCAACTCCATAGACGGGATAAGGAATATAAGTTCCACTTCCAGCCAGGGCTCCAGTAATATCAACATTGAATTTAATCTTGATAAAGATCTTGAGGCCGCGGCAAACGATGTTAGGGATAAGGTTTCACAGGCTGTAAGGCGACTTCCCCAGGATATTGATGCCCCACCGGTAGTTTCGAAAGCCGATGCCGATTCTCAACCTATCATTGCAATGACGGTTCAAAGCAAGGAGAAGAATGTCCTTGAATTAAGCGATTATGCTGAAAATGTTATTGCCCCACGCCTGCAAACTATCCCCGGGGTAAGTAGTGTTTCTATTTGGGGCCAACGCCGGTATGCCATGCGCCTTTGGATAGATCCTGTAAAACTGGCTTCTTATGGAGCTACCGTGGGTGATGTGAGGGCCGCTCTTGCTGCACAAAACGTTGAACTTCCCACCGGTAAACTATCGGGGTCTCAAACCGAACTCGCCGTTAAAACTCTTGGAAATCTTTCTACTGAAGAAGAATTTAATAATATCATTATAAGATCTGAAGGTGATAACCTTATTCGGTTAAGTGATATAGGTACTGCTGCGCTGGAAGCAGAAAATCTGGAAACAAAATTAAGTGATTCCGGGCAGGAGATGGTATCAATGGTGATCATCCCGCAACCGGGCACCAATTATCTTGACATTGCAGATGCCTTTTATGAGCAATATGAATTATTGCAAAGGGATCTTCCTGCAGATTTTGAACTCAATATTGCGTTTGATAATACTACCTTCGTAAGGAAATCTGTTACCGAGGTGGTAGAAACCCTGGCCATCGCTATTATTCTGGTAATTTTAGTGATCTACCTCTTTTTCAGGAACTGGTCCATAGCGCTGAGACCCCTTATTGATATTCCAGTTTCCCTTATTGCCACCTTCTTTATCATGTGGTTGTTCGGTTTCTCCATAAATGTCTTAACTCTATTAGCCATTGTACTTGCCACAGGTCTTGTTGTAGATGATGGTATAGTTGTGACCGAAAATATTTATAAAAAGGTAGAAGAGGGCATGCACCCAATACAGGCAGCCATAAAAGGTTCTGAAGAAATAATGTACGCGGTAATTTCTATCTCTGTTACCCTTGCTGCGGTATTCCTTCCCGTAATTTTCCTGGAAGGTTTTGTAGGTAGTCTTTTCCGTGAATTTGGAGTTGTACTTGCTGCGGCAGTACTAATTTCAGCATTTGTAGGTCTTACATTAACTCCTATGCTTAACGCATATTTGATGAAACCGGGGAAACAGCATAATTCCAAGTTTTACAACTTTACGGAAAAGTATTTTGTGAAAATGAATAAGGGGTATGCGAGCACCCTAAGAGCTTTTATGGGTAAGAAATGGCTTAGTTTTCCCATTCTTTTACTGTGCCTTATTATAACTGTGGTTTTTTACAGTCTGCTTCAAAAAGAAACTGCTCCTTATGAGGATCGAAGTTTTATAAGTTTGAGTGCCACGGCCCCCGAAGGTGCCTCCTATGATTACATGGATTCTTTCATGAATGAGCTTACAGAACTTATTAATGATTCTATTCCCGAAAAAAATGTAAGTCTTATCATCACCTCGCCGGGGTGGGGTTCAGGCTCGGTAAACAGTGGCTTCGGAAGGATTGCACTTGTGCAGCCGGACGAGAGGGAGCGTTCGCAGGCGGAAATTGCCCAAAAACTTACCCAATGGACGAAACAATATCCGGGTGCAAGGGTAAACGTAAGTGAAAGTCCAACTATTGCGGTAAACCGTCGAGGAGGAATGCCCATACAATATATTATTCAGGCCCAGAATTTTCAGCAACTGGAGGAGAAGATCCCAATGTTTATGGACGAGGTGCAAAGTGATCCTACTTTCGCTAATTCAGATCTAAACCTGAAATTCAATAAACCCGAAATTTATGTTACTATAGACCGGGAAAAAGCCCAGACACTTGGAGTATCTGTCCTGGATGTTGCGCAAACCCTGCAACTAGCTTTAAGCGGGCAACGCTTTGGCTATTTTATGATGAATGGAAGGCAATATCAGGTAATGGGACAATTTGATAAAAAAGATCGCTCAGCTCCTATGGATCTTACCTCCATGTTTGTACGCAACAGGGAAGGAGTTTTAATTCAGCTGGACAATCTTGTTACTACTGAAGAACAAAGCAGCCCTCCGGCCCTTTATCACAATAACCGGTATATGAGTGCCACTGTTTCAGCAAGTCTCGCCCCGGGTCAAAGTATGGGTGATGGTATTGAAGCCATGGAGCGAATTAAAGGAAAGGTCCTGGATGAAACTTTCACTACAGATCTTGGGGGGGAATCCCGGGACTTTGTTGAAAGTAGTTCCAATACCATGTTTGCCTTTTTGCTGGCCTTGTTGCTCATCTTCCTTATTCTGGCAGCCCAATTTGAAAGTTTTGTAGATCCTTTGATAATTATCCTTACAGTACCCATGGCGGTAGCGGGAGCCTTATTCTCTTTATGGCTCTTTGGGCAATCCTGGAATATCTTTAGCCAGATAGGTACAGTAATGCTAATAGGGCTGGTAACCAAAAACGGAATATTGATAGTGGAGTTTGCCAACCAGTTAAGGGAGCAGGGAATGCCCAAATATGAGGCTATTTTAAAAGCTTCTGAATCCAGATTACGACCTATACTTATGACCAGTCTTACCATTGCGCTTGGGGCAATGCCCATTGCTATTGCCTTTGGGGCAGCTTCAACCAGCAGAATTGGGATGGGAGTGGTAATTATTGGTGGTACTATGTTCTCACTTATCCTAACTTTATATATAATTCCTGCTATTTATCTAATGTGGTCCCGGGATAAAAAACACCGGCCAGAGTTTGACGAACCACAACCCCAGGAACGCTTAAAAATGGAACCCCAATTACATGAATAGATTTTTAAAATTACTGGTAGTTTCTTTTATTGCCTTACAGGCTCAGGGCCAGGAATTACTTACGGTAGAAGAAGCTGTACGCATCGCGCTTAAAAATAATTACGAAATAAGGATCGCTTCCAATGAACTGGATATTGATAAAGAGGGGGTAAGTATTGGCAATGCGGGAATACTACCATCTGTTGGCGCTGTTTTTAATAGTAATAACAGTACTCAAAACAGTTCGCAAACCCGCGCAGATGGAAATACTATAGAACTGGATGATGCCCGTAATAATAATATAAATTATGGGGTGGTAATGGACTGGACCTTATTTGATGGTTTCAGGATGTTTGCCAGGTATGAACAGTTAAAGGAGCTTGAAAAACTGGGAGAAGCCCAGTTACAACAAACCATCCTCGCCAAAGTAAGTGATGTAATGATCACTTATTATGACCTGGTACAGCAACAACAGCAATTGGTAGCGCTGGACAGTACCCTTGTGATCTCCAACCAGCGATTAACCCTGGCCGATAATCGTTTTACCATAGGAAAAGCATCCAAACTCGAAGTGCTAAATGCCCAGGTTGATATGAATACAGATCAAACCATGCAGCTGCGGCAGGAAGAATTATTTAGGAACACCAAAATAAGGCTAAATCAAATTCTGGCAAGAGATACAAAAATAGATTTCCGCGTTATAGATGAAATACCGGTAGAAGAGGACTTGTTTTTGCCCGAACTGGAAAAATTAGCATTAGAACAAAATCCACTTTTACAAGCACAAATCATCGCAAATAATATAGCTAAACTGGAATTAAAGCAGGTAAAGGCCGGTAGATATCCTACCATTGTTGCCAACACTGGCTATCAATTTAGTGAATCTGAATCCAGTCTGGGATTTATAAGTTTTGGGAAGTCCAGGGGATTCAATTATGGTTTTAGCGCCAGAATGAATATTTTTGACGGTTTTAACCAAAACCAGAACGAGAAGATCGCCAAAATTCAAATTGAGAATAGCGAACTGGTGATTGAACAACAGGAACTTGATCTTCAAACCCAGCTTGGCACCGCCTATCAAACTTATTTAACCAATATAAGTTTAATAGAATTGGAACGTAATAATGAAGCTATTGCGCGGGAAAATCTTGATATTACACTGGAAAAATTCAGAATTGGTACGATACCTACTATCGAATTCAGGACCGCCCAGCTAAATTACATTAATGCCATTGTGCGACACAGCAATGCAAGGTTTCAGGCAAAATTATCGGAGATTAGTTTAAGGGAATTTGCAGGAAATCTCACATTTTAACCTATTGCTACCCAAACAAAAATAAGGGCAAATGCAATGAGCAAATAGATAAGCCTGTCCCGGGATTCTAATTTATCTTTTACTTTCAAAAGAATAATTTAATTATTTCATATTAGATCAAATACCAATTCAAGTTATTACAATTAACGTAATAACTGTGAAAATCAACAGAAATAAACTCAAATAAATATATAATTGGTTCCTTTTACAGGTTTCCGTAGAAAATTCCCCAAGTTCATTCGTTCTTAGATATTTATCTTTTAACTTCCTGTCAGAAAACGTTTGTTGTTGCGGCATTTTCATTTTCTTATTTTTAATCCATTAAGATTCCAAAGATCAAATAACCAGCGTTTCTAAAATATGATCTCCATCATATAGCTGGAAATCAAACAATTGTATTGTTAAAAGTAGCTGTTAATCGCTTGTACGGGTAAAAAATTCGTTTTCAAATTTTGGTTTTATGACGCCGGTCATATTCTTGTTTTCCAAATCCTGTTTCCTTTGCTCCCAAATAATTTAAGGCTACTAAGGCGGAACCTGCGGGAAAAAAGAACTATCACATGACTTCACTTTCATCTAAAATGGAATTAATGGCCCCGGCCGGAAATTTTGAATCTCTGCAAGCTGCCCTGGACAATGGCGCAGATTCAGTTTATTTTGGAGTAGAGCAGCTCAATATGAGAGCAAGGGCATCGATTAATTTCACAATGGAGGACCTCCCAGAGATTACCAAAAGATGCAGGGTAAAAAATGTAAGATCTTATTTAACCCTTAATACAATTATTTATGACCACGACCTTTCCCTTATTAAAACCCTGCTCACAAAAGCCAAGGAAGCGGGGATAACCGCGGTGATAGCATCAGACCAGGCTGTAATTGCCTCGGCCAGGGGAATGGGAGTAGCGGTGCATATTTCTACCCAGTTAAATGTGACCAATATTGAAACTGTAAAATTCTATAGTCTTTTTGCAGAAACCATGGTGCTTTCCCGGGAACTTAGTTTAAGACAGGTAAAAAAGATCACCGGTGACATTCAAAAAGAGCAAATAAAAGGTCCTTCAGGAAATCTGGTGGAAATAGAGATATTTGGACACGGAGCTTTGTGTATGGCGGTTTCAGGAAAATGTTACCTAAGCCTGCATTCTTATAATTCATCGGCCAACCGCGGAGCCTGTAAGCAGAATTGCCGAAAAAAATATACTGTGATAGATCAGGAAACCGGTTTTGAGTTAGAACTTGATAACGAGTATATGATGTCCCCAAAAGATCTTTGCACCATAGATTGTCTGAATGAGGTTATGGAAGCTGGAGTTCAGGTCCTAAAGATTGAAGGCCGCGGCCGCGCTCCGGAATATGGAGCTACAGTTATTAAGGCATACAGGGAGGCAATAGATTCGTATTATGCCGGTACCTATACCAAAGAAAAGGTTGCAATCTGGATGGAAGAGCTCAATAAAGTTTACAACCGGGGTTTTTGGAGTGGCTATTACCTGGGTCAAAAATTAGGGGAATGGAGCAAAATTTCAGGTTCCGCAGCAACTCAGAAGAAAGTCTACCTGGGGAAAGGAGTACACTATTTTCCAAAATCGGGCATTGCAGAATTTATGATCGAGGCTTACAATTTGAATCACGGAGACAGGATCCTTATTACAGGGCCAACTACCGGCGCTCAGGAACTTGTGGTTGATGCTATGTACGTAAATGACCTGTTGAGTGAGAATGCACTAAAAGGAGACAGCTGTACCCTTAAAATCCCTTTCCGGGTTCGTAGAAATGATAAGCTTTATAAACTTGTAGAAGCCTGATGATAGTAATAACCCTGCAACGAAATAAATGTATAGGCTGTAACTATTGTGTAGAGCTCGCTTCTTTGCAATTCCAGATGTCTAAAAAGGACGGAAAAAGTGTCTTGCTTAATTCAATTGACAAAAAAGGATTTCACACGCTTCGGTCTGCAGATGAAAGTATTTTTGATCCTGTAGACGCCGCTGTTAAGGCCTGCCCGGTGAAGATAATCTCCATAAGGAGAACTTAGACGTGCTTTTCTTTTCCTGACCTTAATAAATATAGAAAAATAGAGCCCGGCAGGAGCCGGTCCTACATCTTACAATAAGATTTCCGAAACCTACTCTTAGGTTACTCCCTTCCTAAAGGTAATTTTTTACGCGTTGAGAAATTAAATGGCGCATAAAGAGGGCAAAAACTTACAAAACTGGTAAGGATAAAAATTCCTGCCAGTATAAGCAAGATAATTGCCAAAGTGCCGGAGATTGTTCCGGTGAAATATAAAACGGCAATTACTACTGCTGCAGAGATCCGGATCACCGTATCTGCAATCCCCATATTTTTTTTCATTTGCTGGTTGTTATTAACACTTATTTATTTTTTTCAATTAAATTTTCTTCGAGAATAAATTCCACCGCCATCTGGGCATGCAGGTTTGTGGTGGCAAATAGAGGAAGATCAAAACTTTTTTCTTCAATTAACATTGGTAACTCTGTGCATCCCAGGATAATTCCTTCTGCTCCGCGATCTTTCAGCAACTTCATTTGTTCCAAAAAGAAAGATCTTGCCTCATCACTGAATATTCCGCGGGTGAGCTCTGCAGAAACAAAATTGTGGGAACGGTCCAAATATTCTTCCTCCGGAATAATAGTTTCTATTCCATAGTTTTCCTTCAAATAACCCGATATAAAATCCCCTGTCATCGTGGGTCTGTTACCCAAAAGGCCTAAAATTTTTAAACCTTTTTTCCCGGCTGCCCTTCCCACAGCATCTGCAATGTGAAGAATAGGAATATCAATTTGTGGTTGTACAAAAGAAAATACCATATGCGGGGTGTTCGCACAAATAATTATAGCTTCAGCTCCTGCAGTCTTTAATTTTCTTGAAATATCCAGGTACGCGTTATTGATCTTATCCCTGTTCTGCTCCCTCATCAACTCTATATTCAGGCTGTAGATGATCATTTCGGGATTTGCCTGTGACCCTATTTTTCCAGCAGTAAGCTCATTTATCAACCGATAATACACTACGGTTGAATGCCATAAGGTGCCTCCTATTAAACCTATTTTTCTCATTTTAATAATTTTATTATAGTAGCTGCCTGTGTAACTTTCAGCATAATTTTAAAGTTTTGCCTTATTCCATTGCAGCTTAAAAGTTTTTAAAGAACCAGTATTTTTCAGCCCACCATTTGTGCCAATGGCCCAGAACTTCAGGCGTTTTCATTTTTACATGCGGTTCCTTAGGATCCTCATAAAAATTCACATCGGTTGTGCTTGCAAGGCCTTTACCATATTCAATATAATACTGGCCTTCCCCTTTAAAAGTGTGATCTGGCAAATTATTTCCAATTTTTCTTCCAATGTTATGCGCCACGATCTCTGCCTGTTCCCGGGCAAAGATCCCAATCTTTGGAAAGGAAACTCCGGTGTCTAACTTTATATCTGTTATATCTCCAATAGCATAAACATTAGGAAATTTGGTCTCCAGGGTTTGGCGGTTGGCCTCGATCCAACCGGATTCCCCGGCCAGCGAACTGCTGCGTATTACTGCGGGTGCCTCGTGTTTGGGTGTATAAGCCAGGAGGTTGTATTTATAGCTTTTTCCATTGCTGAATTCAAGTGTATCTGCCGTTACATTTGTTACCTGATGATTGGGATAATACTTAATTCCTTTATTTTCAAGAAGTATCTTAAGTTCTTTGGAAGCTTCGGGACCTGCAAATTCCATGGGCCCGCCTTCAGGGGAATATAAAGCTACCTCCACTTTACTGCTTATTTCGGCTTTGCGCACATAATCCTCAATTAACATGGCTGCTTCATAAGGGGCTGCAGGGCTTTTAAAGGGAAGGGAGGAAACAAGTATGGCTATTTTACCAACAACAAGTATATCCAGCTCTTTATTAAATCGCGTCGCCCCATCCAGAGTGAAGAAATTATAGCCAAATTTATCAAGGTTAAAATCATTTTTTTGTTCCACTCCCAGGGAAACTACCATATAATCTCCTTTATAAACTTTGCCTTTTACGGTTACACTAATATTTTCTGGATCTACATTCTCAATTTCCCCGCTTATTACTTCCAGGCCGGAAGCGTCAAGTTTCTTATAACTTTCATAGATCTGTTCTGGTTTTCTCTGGCCAACCATTAACCAGGGAAGGGAAGGAGCAAAAACACTCCTTTCTTCCTTTTCAAATACCAGGATATTTACAAGGTTAATATCATCTTCATTTCCGCTGTGTTTACTAAGTTCTCTGGCAGTAACAATTCCGCCAGTGCCTGCACCTAATACTAATATAGTTTTCATAAGTAAAAATTTAATTTTAAAATTCCTCCATTTTTATTGGCCGGAAGCATAGCACACGTTCCGTGGGTTTGTATCCGATGATAGTTCCCTCAAATCTCATCTAAAAGATTTTGAGTATGTCCTGTTGTTCCTGAATGTTTTCAATAAGCACCTCCCGCATAAGTTCACATGCTTGTGCAACTTTATGTGAGCTAAGGGAAAAATGACTGCATTGACCGTCACGCCGTACTTTTAAGATCCCCTTTTTTGTCATTACTTTTAAATGCTGGGAAAGATTGGATTTTAACTCCCCCGTTACTTCCTGTAAATCTGCGAAACAATATTCCCGTTCATCCAGTAAATGAATTACTTCCATCCTAAGGGGATGAGCCATAGCTTTACAAACATCGGCGTGTAATTCAAATAATTTCTTATTCTTCATTGTTTAATGTTTTAACTGTTTAGAAAAAACTAAACATTTTTTCAAGACCGGCCTATCGTCTATTTTAAAGGCAAAGTAAAAGGGATTTTCTTTTATAAAATATGACACTAATCATACTTTCTGAAATAGCCTGATTAATATGAATCAAACCCATTATTTTGTTATTAGTTGGCATAACACATTTTGCAATTATTTGAAAATGAGTGCTATATATTTTTATACGATAAATCATTTTCTCCCTTTTGATTCAATATCAAGGTGAGGAAAAGGATCCCTGAACTATCCTGTATTAGATTCCGGTTTTCAAAGTTGGTTTTAAAAAACGAAAAGCTCTGTAACTTTTGTTACTGCCATCGCCCTGTTAACACTTTACTTTTGCACCAATAAAAAAATTATATTTTGGAAATATTTGATCTCTTAGGATATTTTGGGGCTTTGATAATTGGAGTTGTGTTAGGCCTCATTGGTGGAGGTGGTTCTATACTCACTGTCCCGGTACTGGTGTACTTGCTTGCCATTAACCCTGTAACCGCAACAGCTTATTCGCTTTTTGTAGTGGGGACATCATCGCTGGTAGGGGCATTTAATAATATGAAGAAGAAGCTGGTAGATTTTAGAACAGCCACGGTTTTTTCGATTCCGGCTTTTATAGCTGTTTACATCACCAGGAAATATATTGTTCCTGCTATTCCAGATCACATCTTCACCCTTTGGGGTTTTGAGGTTACCAAGAACATTGGGATTATGCTGTTTTTTGCCCTTATAATGGTTGTGGCCTCCATCTCAATGATTAAAAACAACAGGAGTGAAGATATTGTTGAAACCAAGGTAAAATATAACTATCCACTCATAATTATCGAGGGAGTTGTGGTGGGCATTCTTACAGGAATTGTTGGGGCCGGCGGCGGATTTTTAATTATTCCCGCATTAGTGTTACTGGCAAGGCTACCTATGAAAAAAGCCGTGGCAACCTCTCTGCTTATTATTGCAGTGAAATCCCTCATTGGTTTTATTGGAGATGTTGAAAACCTGGAAATAGACTGGGTATTCCTTTTGATCTTTACCGGTTTATCTATAGTTGGTATCTTTATAGGGGGTTACCTGAATAAATTTATTGATGGGAAAAAACTCAAAATAGCCTTTGGATGGTTTGTTCTTGTAATGGGGATTTATATCATTTGGAAAGAAATATTTTAATTCAAACCTGTGGTGCTGATCTTTACTTTCCGCATTAAATAGTAAATAAGCTATCTTTATTTTTTAAAATGAATTTCATGAAAAGAAACCTGATGTATTTATTGGTAGCAATATTCTCCTTTAATTTTATTTCCTGCAATTCAAAGGAAGATAAAAGGGAAGTTACCGTAATAAAGGTAGACGAGGCCAAAACAATTTTAGCAGAAGACCCCAATGTAATTATCCTGGATGTAAGAACCCCGGAGGAATTTCAGGAAGGACATATTGAAGGGGCGGTGCTCATCAACTTTTTTGATGATAATTTTGAACAGCAGGTAGCTATGTTGGATAAAGATAAACCTGTAGTAATATATTGCAGAAGTGGGAACCGAAGTAACAAAGCGGGTAAAATTCTAACCGACTTAGGTTTTTCTGAGATCTATGATATGGAAGATGGATATGTGGGCTGGGAATAATATTTCAGATAAATGTTTTCCGGTTTTGATTGCTTTATTTCCGAATAATTAAATTCTTATACTGATGGGGGCTACTATCCTCCTTCATTTCACTGTGTAACTTAGGTTACATATTTCCTTCTTCCCCCGTTGTATCTTCGTAATCTGCCGGAAAAAGGTAATATACCCTTCCGGGTCTCAATAAATAACGATCATCACATATGAATAAGAAAACCAAAAAAAACCTCATAGAATATGGATTGATTGCGGCGGTAATGGCTGTTTTATATTTTTCCGGCCTACATACAGAGGTGTTGGGATTTCTTCAAAGGGGCATACTTGCCACCGGTGTGATGAATCCTGAACTGGAAATGGCCGGCCCCGAAAAGAAGGAGGAGTCACGGCCAGTAGCCGATTTTAATTTAAAACTTATAGACACAAAAGGGGGACAAACCAGCATGGAAGATCTAAGGGGAAAAGTAATTTTCTTTAATATCTGGGCCACCTGGTGTCCACCCTGTATTGCTGAAATGCCGGGTATAAATAAGCTTTACAATGAAGTTGATAAAGAAGAGGTTGCATTTATTATGTTATCTGTAGATCAGGATTTTCAAAAAGCTATAGATTTCCATCGCAAGAAGGGGTATAATTTTGAAGTTTACAAAGTTGATGGTGCCTTACCCCAAATGTATTATACTCAAAGTATTCCAACTACGTATGTAATTGACTCCCGTGGCAATCTTGCACTTACCCATATGGGGATGGGCGATTATGATACTGCTAAATTTAAAGAGTTTCTTTCCTCTTTAAAATAGGCAGATAGACCTGTTATAATTTAACATGGCAAAGGAGGGACTTATCTAATTTATTTTCAGTTCAATTTTTTGCGATTTCTGTGGTATATGTAACATATGTTACCCGGTAATTATAAAAGAAAATTTATGTTTGTTACAGGGATTTTAAATTCCTGATTTAAAACATAATAGGGTGGAGGTAAAATTTCAAAATATTCGCTTTGCCTTGTTCAGTTTGTCGCAAATTAAATCGTAATGAATAAATTCTCAAGCCTCGTAAAATCGGTGACCTACTTGTTTGGGGCAGTAATTGCCCTTATTATGGTGGTTTTTATTGGTGTTTTTATATACCGGGAAAACCCGATGCTTTTTATTAAAAATAAAGTTGCTGAAACATTCGAGGTATGGGCACCGCGCGATATCGAACTTGCCCTTGCCACAGGTTTTGGCAATAATGAGGTAGAATACGGGTATCATTTGATAACTGATAGTCCCAATAGGATGGGCCCCGGGGCTGAAGATCCAAAAATGAGATATGCAGGCAACAATCTTGCCTGTGCCAACTGTCATCTGGAAGCCGCTACCAAGCCGGGATCTGCTTCGTGGATAGGTATTACGGAACGTTTTCCGCAGTTCAGCAACAGGTCAAATAAGGAGAGTACCCTGGAAGACAGGATAAACGGCTGTATGGAACGTAGTATGGACGGGCAAAAACTTCCGGATGATTCCAGGGAAATGAAAGCCATTCTTGCTTATATGAATTGGCTTAGTAATGATGTTCCCCCAGAGCGGAAGGATGAATATAAAGGTTTCCCCAAAATTAATTTGCCCGATGTTGCCGTTAACCTGGAAACCGGCGCAGCTTTATACCGGGTTGAATGTGCCAGCTGCCACGGAAATAATGGCGAAGGTATTAAAAAGCCAGGATCTCCTAATGGGTATTTGTACCCACCCCTTTGGGGTGAAGACAGTTTTAATGACGGGGCGGGTATGCACCGAGTTATTACAGCAGCCAGTTTTATAAAAGGGAATATGCCGTTTGGAGAAGCCACCCTGGAAAATCCAAAATTGACTGATGAGGAGGCATATCATCTTGCAGGATATATTAATAGTTTTAAAAGGCCTCAAAAAAGAAATAAAGAAAATGATTTCCCGGACAGGAAATTAAAACCCGTATCAACCCCTTATGGCCCCTGGGCCGATGATTTTACAGAGCTTCAACATAAGTACGGTCCCTTTCAACCCATTATGGACTTTTATAAAGAAAAGCATAACCTGAATAAAACCCAATAAGATCCTAGGAGGACATGGATTTAGAAAAGTGACAGATATCTTTCTTCGGCTATCAAAAAAAACCTCTCACCGCTTTTTACATTGAGAGGTTTAATTTTTCTATTAATCTAATATTTACTGGAACTTGTAATCTGTCCCGGGAACAGTAGAAAATGAGTTTTGGCCTAAATAATCGCAATAGGCACGTTTATCAAGTTTTGGAGCCACCGGGGAATTCTTTTGCAAATATTCCTCAACGACTTCGTGAATAGTATAATCCTTAACCTCAATATCTTTTACATTAGGCATTCGGCAAAGGTTATCTTTAGGATCGCCGGGGCGAACACAGGCTGAAATTGTATAATACTGGTCATCCTTCATTTCCTCACCTTTTACTTTAACAGATTTAATGCGCTCTCCCTTTGGATTCTGGGAGTTAAAATCAACTTCCATCCCTGAAAAACGCACCAGCCAGCCGCCAAATCTCTCGGTTGAAACCTGGGCAAATGCATTGTGCATTTCCTTTTCCAGCCAGTTCTTGATTTGTTTTCCGGTTGCCTTTCCGGTTTTAACTTTTTCGTCTACCGGAATTAAATTCCACAAGTTTGCGCGGGTAATAGGAGCGGGTTTTCCATCTACCGGCACAACAGGGTTTCCAAACCTAAAACCATTGGAAATGGATATGTCTGCTCCTGTCTTCCATCTGGCAGCATCGGTGATCATATTATCCATTGGATTTTCAACTGTAAGATATCTGTAAATAGGTGTATTGGTATATCCTACAACGGTTTCCAAATGTTCCTTATAGGGTGCTTTGGCTTTTTCCACAAGTTCAGCGATTAAAGGATCTGCTTTATAAACCTCGGGATCAACGTCCATAAGTTCATATTCCTCTCTTACTATTTTTCCGTTTAAAAAGTAAAGGTCCAGTTTCCCTACAAAGGACCCAAATGCTCCCGGCTCGGTCACTTTTGCATATTTTCCCTCTATAGGCTTACGTATACGTTCGTGGGTATCATTCCCCAAAATATATTCAACATCGGCCACTATTGGGTTGTTGGACAGTTCCACCTGCTTAAAGATCCCAATATGGGTTACCAGGAAAAGCGCGTCTACTTTTTCTTCGTGTTTTACCTTTTTAATAAGGTCTTTTACACTGTCATCTATTCCGCTAAAATTGATCCCTTCGCTAAAGATTGGATTCTGCCGAATGGGAACATCGGGGTCATTAATCCCTATAAAACCAAGTTTTACTCCACCAATTTCCTGTATCCAGTAAGGTGGGAAAAGTTCCTTTTGATCCTCCTCATGGTACATATTTTGGGCAATAACAGGGGTTTCAAATGCTGTCATTACCTCCATCATCACATCCTTCCCATAAACCACTTCCCAGTTACCCGGAATTATCAGGTCAAAATCCATATTTTTTATAATATCGGGAAAAATTGATCCCTGCGATAAGGCCGCATAACCACTTCCCTGTATAAGATCCCCGCCATCTACTATAAACGTATTGGGATTTTTAGCTTTCTCTTCTTTGAAAAGTGTCTGGATATGTGCCAGGCCCCCTCTTTCTTTAAAAACTATACTGTCATTTTCCCAGAAAAGTTCCAGGTGAGGATCCAGCTGCCCGTGAATATCGGCGGTTTGTAATAAGGTGATCTTTACGGTATCCTGAGCTTGTGTTTTCATTTGGTCTCCATTTTTACCGGTCATTTGCTGGCAGGAACTAAAAATTCCCATGACTAAAATTGAAAGAGCCAAAAGCCCTGCTTTTTTAATTTTCATATTTTTTATTGTGTTTTCAGTGCTTCTATGCAATTTGCATTTCCTCACTGTTTTAAATAATATTTTGGCCTATAGAATTTAAAGTCCTAAACTGTAATATCCTTTTTTCTGAAGCTGAAAATTATACAGGATCCCGTTTTCAACGACCTCAAATTCCGCCGGAATTTCCCCGGCATCAACTCCGAATTTTTTCATTGAAAATCCGCAGGCAATTAACTTAACGCCCGCTTCTTTGGCCTCAGTTAAAAAATCTTTCATTTTCTCCTTATCTGTAAGTAAGGTAATATCCTGGCCGCATATAATTGCCTGGTAATCCCCGAAATTTTCTCCGTCTTCCTCTTTTAAGGATCTGGCAGTAAGAATAATAGGTTTTAATTGGTCTACTTTTTTAGTAAGTACAACATAATTGTTCTGTGTATTTATAGTTTCCTGTGCATTTACAGGATTTGTTATCAACATTAGAACAAATGCAAGGCTGCTTAAAAATAATGTTTTCATAGTTATTTAATTTTTTGACCCAGGTCTGCCTGTGCCGGTTTCATAATTTTTTGTGAGTTAAAGTCATTGAGTATAAAGAACAGGAGTCCCCCCATGATGGCAATATTTTTAAAAAGGGGTCCAAGGGAATTTATTTGTCCCACCTGTACGGTAATAGTAATGGGTATTAATACCAGTCCCAGGATTGCCGCCGCATAACGGGTCCTGAAACCAATTAAGAGGGATATTCCCGCCAGGAGCATTACGATCCCGGATAGGATTACAAGATATTCAGGATTACCTACTGCATAGGCCATCCCCTTTAAACTTGCCTTATCCATTTTATTTACGGTTCCTTCTACATTCAATAGATGGTTGGATCCTGCCACAAGAAATATCCCGCTAAGCATTATCCTAAGTATTCTTATTGAAGTATTGGTAACCAAAATCTGGTTTTTCATTGAATAGAGTTTATTGAGTTTTAATTTGGATCCTGCGCAGTGCTATACTTTACGGGAAACAATAGATTTAAAATTTTTCCGGAATCTTATGTCATCCGGCAATCAATAATTATTATCTAAACAATTTTGGGAGGGGGGTAAAAACGATCCCTGAAAATTTTTGGGGGTGTTGGAGAGGTATAAGGGTAATGCTGAAAAGTATGCTTAACAAATATATATTCCCATTGCACTTCTTCAAAATGAAATGGGGCATTGCAAAATGAATCTATAGCAATGGTTAAAGAGGGTGAAGCCGGTAATAGGTCAGCCAAAACACCATTTTCATCAAAACCCGCTTTTTGCTTTTCACAAAACGGATTCACATAGGACATCTCACCGGAATCCAGAATAAAACCAAGTACTTTGGAATCCATCATCAGGAATTTTCCGAAGAAAACAAAAGCGAAAAAAATTGCTATGTAAGGTTTTAGATCCATTGTGAGGCCAAATATAAAATTTGAGAACGATAAGAACTGTGACATTTGTTACATAAGGGAATTTTATGCAGATTATTAAATGATGAGGAACGTAACTTTTGTTACTGAAACTGAAGTAAGGTTTAAGGACTTTTGCATCTTAATTTATCCATAATCCTACTTCATGACTTTCCGAGATCAACTACTCATTATTTTATTTTTAAATATAAGCTTTGCCGGTTTTCCACAACATGACCCTGTTTCAGGTGATTCAGAAACCGGGCAACTAAAAGATATTTTCACCAATGCACACCTGCACGGCCATTTTCGTAATTATTTTATGAGCACCCATAATAAAGGGGAACTAAAGGATTATTATACAAATGCCACCGGGGGTGCTATTGGGTTTACCACAGGAAATTATAAAGGCTTCGAGATTGGGGTAAAAGGGATCTTTACTTACAAGACCTTTGGAAACGATCTGGGAATGGAAGACCCCGTTACCGGAAAAAATTCAAAATGGGAATATGAGCTGTATGACGTTTTAAACCAGGGAAATTTCCGCGACCTTGATCGTCTGGAAGAGCTATTTCTAAGATATCGCTTTGGAAGCTCGTATGTGAGTTTTGGAAAGTTAGAGACCGAATATACCCCGCTGCTCAATCACAGTGATGGCAGAATGAAACCTTTTGCACACAGGGGCGGTTGGGCTCATTTGAATTTGACCCCGCAACACCAGGTAAATCTGGGTTGGTTGAGTGGGATCTCACCACGGGCGACTACAGAGTGGTTTTCTATTGAAGAAGGGATTGGCCTTTTCTATAATGGATTCCAGCGAAATGGTGAGCTTGCTGAATACCATGAACATTATCCGTCTTCGGGCATTGGGATCGCCAACTACAACTTTCAGCATGAAATTTTTAAGTTGAAGTTTTATGATATTTATATAGATAAATTCCTCAATTCTGCCTGGGCTGAAGTGGGGGTAGATTTTAATAATTTTAATCTGGGCCTGCAGTATGTATATCAAACACCTTTATCCTATAATGGGGACTTGCACTATGAGAACAGGTATATACAACCAGATGAGAATGGCCAGGTGTTAAGTTCACAGTTGGGTTGGAAAAACGACCGACTAAATTTTGCTTTTGCCTATACGCATGCATTTGATTCAGGGCGGTTTTTATTTCCCAAGGAATTGGGGCGGGATCATTTTTTCACCTCCATACCACGGTCGCGTTTGGAAGGGCTGGGGAATGTAAATGTATATACCGTGAAGGCAGCATACCTGCCCGTAAAAGATCTCCATCTTGGAGTGGAACTGCAGCAGATCAAGGGGGCCGATGCCGGGGTTTTTAAATTCAACAAATATAATGTAGATGAATCCTTTCAGGTAAATTCACACGTGCGCTACGATGCCTCAGGATTTTTCAAAGGTTTAAGTTTTGATTTGTTATGGGTGTATCGTGAAAATCAAAATATGCTGGACGCCCAGAGCATTTTTAATAAAAGCAATTTTAATCAGCTCAATTTTGTAACTAATTTTTACTTTTAATCCATAACCGGCACTATGGAAAAAATACACCTGGGATTAAAAGAGAACTGGAAGCAATTTACCTTACTGGTACTTGTGAATGCCTTTGTAGGTGGTATGGTAGGCCTGGAAAGAAGTATCCTTCCGGAAATTGCCGAAAAGGAATTCGGCATTGCCGCCACCAGCGCTATTCTTTCTTTTATTGTAGTATTTGGGATCGTAAAAGCCATCTCCAATTATTATGCGGGGGCATTGGCAAACCGGTTTGGCCGACGCAATCTACTTATTCTGGGGTGGGTGTTCGCTATTCCAATTCCATTTATTTTAATGTATGCTCCCAACTGGAATTGGGTTATTGCGGCCAATGTCCTGCTGGGGATAAACCAGGGTCTTGCCTGGTCCAGCACAGTGGTAATGAAAATTGATCTGGTAGGCGAAAAACAACGGGGGTTTGCAATGGGACTCAACGAGTTTTCAGGTTATATCGCCGTGGCATTAATTGCATTTCTAACCGGTTATATTGCATCTGAATATGGCCTGAGGCCTTATCCTTTTTATTTGGGAATTGTTTTAATGGTGCTTGGGCTATTAACCAGTATTTTACTCATAAAAGATACACGGGGGCATGTAAAAAAAGAGGAGGGAATTAGTAAACACGCACCTCTTAAAAATATTTTTTGGGATACCACCTGGAAAGATAACACTCTTGGTTCTGTTACCCAGGCGGGACTTATAAATAACCTGAATGACGGGATGGCCTGGGGCCTTTTTCCTATCCTGCTGGCCGGTAAGGATTTTAACCTTGAACAAATAGGAATTGTAACAGCAACATACCCTGCAGTATGGGGGATGGGGCAATTATTCACAGGAAAAATGGCCGATAAATTTTGCAAAAAAGATATGCTTTTTACCGGTATGCTGTTACAGGCAATTGTCTTAATTGCGCTGGTTTGGGCAGAGAGTATGTTCCAATACGTGGCATTATCGGCATTGCTGGGTTGGGGCACCGCAATGGTATATCCTACATTTCTGGCAACTATTGCAGATAATACCCACCCGCTGGACAGGGCCAAAAGCATTGGGATCTTTAGGTTGTGGCGGGATCTTGGATATGCTGTTGGGGCAATCTTAACCGGTGTTATATCAGACCTTATAAGTATTGAGGCTTCTATAATAGTTGTGGGATTGCTTACCTTATTTTCTGCAGCGATCATTTATATAAGAATGAAATGCGGAGAAGGAAGTTCTGTAAGATTATATTCTCTTTTCAGCCGGAATTCCTGCTAGATCCTCTTAATTAAATTTACCTAAACCAGCTTAATTCTTCACCTATCCCTATAATAAGTGTAGGACCCGTTTGTTTTTATTTTCCAAATGCTGCCCTTAGAAACACCAATTCCTTACCCACTTTTTTGTTTCTGCGGAAGGATTAAATCACTTCAGTAAACCTGGGAATACTAGAAATGATGACCCGGGTATATAATTTGTATAATCCAGTTTTCTTCTGAAGAATTTATCGTTCCCCAAATTATTTATGATGAGGTTGAGGTCTTTACTTATATCACTAATGTGGGGGATGCTCTATAAGTGGATAGCATAAAAAAATCCCGGCAACTTTGCAGTTGCCGGGATTTTGAATTATTGGGAAATGTACCCTGATTAATATGTAACCACAGGTTCATTTTTTGCCATCCATTCGCTCATTCCGCCTGGATATACTTTCACATCTTTTACACCGTTGCGGGCAAGTACAGATTCTGCAATTGCAGCCCTTGCACCACTCTGGCAATGTATCACAACATCCTTATTCTTATCAATTTTAGAAATATGATCCTGAATGGTTCCTACAAAAATATTTTGAGCCCCTTCAATATGGCCTTCCTTAAATTCTGAAGCACCACGCACATCAATTACCTGTACGCCATCTTTATCTAAATAATCCCTGAATTCATCAATATTGATCACTTCAGTTTTTTCAAGAGAGATCCCCATATCATTCACATTGGAAATATATCCAAGGATATTATCCAGGCCTATACGCATTAGTTTTCGGGTAAGATCTTCCATTTGTTCATCACTTGCCACAAGAATGAATGATTCCTCATAATTAAGGATCCACCCTGCCCAGGTTGAAAAGGAGTTATTTCCCTGTATGTGAATAGTATTAGGTATATGTCCCTGAGCGAACTCATTCTTATCCCTGGCGTCTATAACTTTTACCCCTTTATCATAAGCAGCTTTGAACTCGGCAGGAGAAAGCTTTTTATGTCTGGGAACTGTGGTAAGTAACGGACGGTCTACTTTGTTAAGTTTTTTCATCATAGCAAAATACTTTGGAGGCTCTGGTTGCCCATCCAGTAAGTAGTCTACAAATCCTTTCTTATTATCCTTATACTGGAAGGCCCAGTTACGTATCAATTCATACCCCACTGTGGTACTTGGTACTGCGCCAAGGGCTTTGCCACAGGCAGATCCTGCACCGTGCCCCGGCCAAACCTGAAGGTAAGGTGGAAGGTCACTGAATTTTTTAATTGATTTGTACATATCTTCGGCTCCCTTATCCTGGGTGCCTTTCAATCCCGCTGCTTTTTCCAAAAGATCAGGACGACCTATATCTCCCACAAAAACAAAATCTCCCGTAAACACCATCACAGGTTCTTTGGTGGCAGGATTATCTGTCAACAGAAAGCTAATACTTTCCGGAGTGTGTCCGGGAGTATGCATTACTTCCAGGTTTAGATTTCCCACTTTGATGGAATCTCCATCTTTTAATCCTATATGGTCAAATTCATAGCTCCAGTCCGGTCCACCTTCATCAGAAAGAAACATCTTAGCACCTGTAACCGCGGCAAGCTCACGGGTTCCTGCAAGAAAATCGGCATGGATATGAGTTTCGGTAACGTGGGTGATGTTCAGGTTATTTTGTTTGGCAATATCCAGGTAGGTATCAATGTCGCGCTTTGCATCAATTACAATCGCCTCTCCTGTCTTTTGACATCCTATTACATAGCTGGCCTGGGCCAGGGATTTGTCATATACGTGTTGAAAAAACATAATTAGTATTTTTAGTTATTTAATATTTTCGAATTTCCTGAGGCAAAAATAATACAGGATTAAAGGTTTTACAGTAACATTGGTTACAATGCTCACCTTATTTGGATATAAATTCATTTTAAGCCTGCAAGATAAAGCCTTTGCTTATTATTTTCCTAAATAGCAGGATCCCGCAATTATTACAAGCACGGGATCCTCAAAAATAATTGGTAGGTGTTATACAGCTAAAACTTCTTCCACAATTACCTGTGGTTTAAGAATGATCTCTGAAGTTATTGAATTAGAAATAAGGCAAGCCCTTTCAGCTTTGATAATGATCTTTTCTGCTTTCTCGCGGTCTGCTTCAAGTGGAATAGTAAGCACCGGTTCAAGCAAAACTTCGCTCATTAAAAATTTTCCTTCCAGCCGCTCAAGTTTCCCTTTTGCAGGGCAGGACAGGTTTATGAAATTAAGGCTGGAATTTTCTGCAATTGCAAGAAAAGTAGTCATAAAACAACTGCTTACCGCTGCGGTAAAAAGATGTTCCGGGGACCAGATTCCCGCCATTCCTTTGGGAAATTCGGGGGGAGTGGCAACTTCTATTGTTTGGTTAAGCTCCGGGGAAGAAATTTCTCCTTTTCTGTCGCTTTTCCAGCTTAGGTCAACGTTATATAAATGTGCATCCATTGGTAAAGTATTTATTTATTGATCATGATTTTTCAAAATTAGAGGGAAAAAGGATCATATTGTATGATCTTGATCAGGTTCTGTAGCACAGGACCCGTTGGAACAATTCCCTCCGGCACAGCCAAAGGCAAACAATCCCATTGAACCCAGGTAAGTGCCAATAAGCATTCCAACCCATTCCCCGTTTAAACCTGCCTGTATTCCCATCAAGAGGCCTATTACTAAAAAGGCCACTCTGGTAAAATTCCAGCCGGTTAATATTCTTTTTTTCATTTCAGCTAATTGTTTGTCAAAAATACTTTATTGCCAAAACTGGTACTGTTACAATTGTTACCAAATGGTTTGTGGTAAAATTTAAATTTTCAATTTGAAACTCAGTGTAATTTAAGCCCGTTGGAGCAAAAATATCTATTCAAAATGTTGATTATTAAATAAGTAGAATGTTCCTGTAACAAATGTTACAGATATGAACCTTAAAACTCCTTTTCTTTGCAGTTGAAAAAAATAGTTTTATGGAATGGATTTTAGAGCCGTGGCCCTGGTATGTGGCCGGCCCGTTAATAGCAGGAATTATGTTCTTGCTGCTATTTACAGGTAAGAATTTTGGGATGTCCTCAAACCTGCGTACTATGTGTACTATAGGAGGAGCAGATAAGGTTGCCGATTTTTTTGATTTCAACTGGAAATCTCAAAAATGGAATCTTGTAGTGGTATTGGGAGCAATTATAGGTGGGTTTATTGGTGCCAACCTTTTAAGTACCAGCACAGCTGTTGATATAAATCCAGATACGGTTGAGATTCTTGAAGGCTACGGATTTGAAAGCGCGGGTGAGGCTTATCTCCCGGCAGAATTGTTTGAGCTTGAAGCTTTGACAGATCCTAAGGCAATAATAATTTTATTAATTGGAGGGATACTTATAGGTTTTGGTGCGCGCTATGCGGGAGGATGTACCTCAGGCCACGCGATCTCGGGGCTTAGCAATTTACAATTACCTTCTCTAATAGCCGTAACCGGATTTTTTATTGGTGGCCTGGTAATGGTACACCTGCTTTACCCATTAATATTTTAAGATGATGAAATTATTGAAATTTTTATTTATAGGTATCATTTTCGGGATCGTGATGTATAAGAGCGAAGCCGCTTCCTGGTTCAGGATTTTTGAAATGTTCCAGTTCCAGTCCTTCCATATGTATGGCATCATAGGATCTGCCTTATTTCTGGGAGTTGTTGGGACTTATCTTATTAAAAAGAAAAATTTAAAAGCTATAGATGGAGAACCCATCACCTTTACCCCAAAAGATAAAAGCTTTAGCCGTTATATGTACGGGGGAGTTATTTTTGGTCTTGGGTGGGCACTGGCAGGGGCTTGTCCGGGTCCTATCTACACCCTCATAGGTGCGGGTTATATTTCAATTTTCGTCGTTCTGGCAGGGTCCCTTATTGGCACTTTGCTTTATGGAATCTTCAGGAAGAATTTACCTCATTAATTACAACCTCAAATTATATTTAAAAGCACCCGCAAGGGTGCTTTTTTTATAACAAAAAGATCAGGGTTTTGTAACCCCTTCATATTTGGCGATCCATTCCCCGGGGGTCATTTTTTTACAAAGTTCCCCTATAAGTTCAAGTGGAATATCATTGGTTTTTTTAAAACGAATACAGCTTTTCCCCATATCTGGTTTTGATTTGCAATATTTGGGATATTCTTCCTGAAACCAATCCAGCAGTTTATCATCGGCATATAAACCCATATGGTAAAGGCCTATAAAGTTCTTTTGAGACGCGATATTTAAAAAAGGTAAGGGCATGCTGGGATCGCAATGATATCCCGCGGGATAATTGCTGTGTGGTATTACATAACCTATCATTCCGTAATTCATGGTCTCCTCAAAACCCGGGGGTAAGTTAGTTAGGATAGTTTGCCTCAATTGAGCCATTGCTTCCCGCCGGTCTTCAGGAATTTTAGAAATATAATCCTCGGGAGAATTGGCATCTATCTTCATAAACAGCTAATATTATGTTCTTTAAATGTACATCAGGTAATTGAATAATTGAATATCAAACAATTAAAAAAACGCTTGAATAATGTTTTTCTTGCCTCGGTATGTAATTAAGTTGAAATTGAGGAATGGCGCTCTCTGAATTGCCTCACTTACGGAAATTCCCAATTTTGAGAAATTCAGGGGATTTTCGAATTATTTTATTATTTTAGGTTTTTATTAAGATTATAGGCTCCTCCCTAACTTAAACATTGTCCCAATATTTAATTTTAGGATAATTATTCAGGATAGGTATCCACATACCATCGTGGTGCAGGCTCTTTTTATTATGTATTCATTTAATCAAATAACAGCATATCTTTTATGGAAAGAAGAAAATTTGTTCAATTAGCAGGTTTAGGCGCCGGTGTAATGATGATGCCTTCCCTTCTGCTGGGAAATAATATTCCGGTAGAAGCAATGCTGGACCCAGGAATGGACGTTGCCGTCAAAAAAAGACTGGCAGATGTTGCCCTTAATACTGCAAGATCCCTAGGAGCCTCCTATGCCGATGCAAGAATTGGCCGCTACCTCAATCAGTTTATTTCAACCCGGGAAGACAAGGTGCAAAATGTAGTGAATACAGAATCGTTTGGAATAGGTATTCGCGTGATAGCCAATGGCACCTGGGGTTTCGCTTCAACCAATGATGTGACCGAGGAGGGAATAAAAAAAGCCACCAACCAGGCCGTAGCCATTGCAAAGGCAAATGCTATTATCCAGAAGGAGCCGGTTAAACTTGCCCCGGTAGAATCTTATGGAGAAGTTTCCTGGAAAACTCCAATTAAAAAAGACTTCAAGGAAGTTCCTGTTTCTCAAAAAGTAGAATTGCTGCTCAAAGCCAATGCTGCAGCTATGGACAATGGAGCTAATTTTGTAAACTCTAACCTGTTCATGGTAAATGAACAGAAATATTTTGCTTCTACAGAAGGTTCTTATATAGACCAGGATATTCACCGTATCTGGCCAACATTTGGAGTAACAGCCATAGACCGGGCGGCCAATAAGTTCAAATCCCGTGATGCCCTAAGCGCTCCAATGGGAATGGGGTACGAATATCTTGACGGTCTTGCTTCAGAAAAACTTGAAGGCCCAAACGGACTTACTTTATACCGAAATTCCTATGATATTGTGGAGGATGCAACCCTGGCTGCCAAACAGGCGAAGGAAATGCTGAAGGCCAAATCTGTAGAACCGGGCAAATATGACCTGGTACTGGAACCAAACCATTTAGGATTGACAATTCACGAATCTGTAGGGCATCCTCTGGAACTTGACCGCGTTCTTGGTTATGAGGCCAATTATGCAGGAACCAGTTTTGCCACGCTTGATAAATGGAGAAGTGGTGACTTTAAATATGGTAGTGATATTGTAAATCTCGTGGCAGATAAAACCCAGCCGGGCTCTCTGGCCGGGGTGGGATATGATGATGAAGGGGTGAAAACAAAACAATGGGACCTTGTGCGCAATGGAGTGCTTAAAAACTACCAGGCCATAAGAGACCAGGTACATATGATAGACCAGAATGAATCTCATGGATGCTGTTATGCCCAAAGCTGGAACGATGTTCAGTTTCAACGTATGCCAAACGTTTCCTTAGAACCGGGCAAAGACAAATACTCAATTCATGAAATGATCAAGGATGTAGAGAAAGGGATCTATATTGCAGGAAGAGGTTCTTACTCTATAGATCAACAACGCTATAACTTCCAGTTTGGAGGTACGGTTTTCTTTGAGATAAAAAATGGTGAGATAGTAGGTATGCTGGATGATGTTGCTTACCAGTCCAATACCCAGGAATTCTGGAATTCCTGTACAAAGATCTGTGATGAGGGAGATTACCGTATGTTCGGATCCTTCTTTGACGGGAAAGGCCAGCCTTCACAGGTGAGTGCCGTTTCTCATGGAAGCTCCACTACCAGGTTTGATGGTGTAAATGTGATCAACACAGGCCGAAGCGTTTAATAATTGTTTCACTAAAATCTTAAAATTACAATGGCAATATATACAAAAGAAGAAGCAAGAAGGATCATGGAAAAAGCCCTGAGCTTTTCCACAGCCGATGCCTGCGAGATCTCCCTGGGGGGTAGCGAAAGCGGGAACATTCGCTACGCACGGAACACAGTTTCCACTTCCGGATACCGGTCTAATCAAAATTTAGCTGTTACTTCCAGCTTCGGAAAAAAATCGGGTTCAGCCACAATTGATGAATTTGATGATGCTTCCCTTCAAAAAGTAGTGGAAAGAGCTGAAGAACTGGCAAAACTCTCTCCTGAAAATCCTGAATTTATGGAGCCCCTGGGGCCTCAAACCTATGATGAGTCTGCAAGTTTTATTGAAGCTACAGCCAATATCACCCCCGAATACCGTGCACAGGTAGCGGCAAGTAGTATTAACCCTGCAGATGCAAAGGATGTTACTGCAGCAGGATTTTTAAATGATTCAGCCGGCTTCAGAGCTATTCTTAACTCCAGCGGACTTTTTGCTTACAACAAAGAAACAAATGTAGATTTTACCGTGACTATGCGTACCAATGATGGTACGGGGTCCGGTTGGGTCACAAGAGATTATAACGATATTTCAAAATTCGACGCAGCTGCAGCCTCCAAGATTGCTATAGATAAAGCTGTGATGTCCCGCGAAGCTAGAGCGATTGAACCCGGGAAATATACCGTGATCCTGGAACCTGCAGCTTCAGTAGACCTGTTGCGTAACATGAGGAGTTCTTTCAACGCCCGTACTGCAGATGAAGGCCGAAGTTTTATGTCTAAAGACGGCGGTACAAAATTGGGCCAAAAGATCGTTGACGAACGTGTGAATATATGGAGTGATCCTTTGCATCCGGAAGTTCCCACTTCAACATGGAATGGGGAGGGGATGCCTTTAAAGAAAACATCCTGGATCGAGAAAGGAGTAGTAAAAAACCTTGCTTACAGCCGTTACTGGGCCGGGCAAAAAGGGGTAGAGGCGGTGCCTTTTCCTCCAAATCTTATTATGGAAGGCGGAAGTGCTTCCCTGCAAGATCTTATTAAAGGAACCAAAAAAGGTATCCTGGTAACCCGGTTGTGGTATATTCGAGGGGTAGATCCTCAAACACTCTTATACACAGGCCTTACCAGAGATGGAACTTTCTATATTGAAAACGGTGAAATAAGATATCCGGTAAAGAATTTCAGATTTAATGAAAGTCCTATTATCATGCTTAACAATCTGGAAGCCCTTGGCCAGCAGGTAAGAATAGATGGAAATCTTATCCCTTATATGAAAATACGTGATTTCACTTTTACCAGTTTATCTGACGCTGTATAATTGATATAAAATAATCTAAACTGGTTGTGGTATTAATTCCTGCAACCAGTTTTTTAATTTTTGCACCGGCGGGGTTATAATTCATCTGTACGATTGTAAAAACTTAAATCAATATCCAACCAACCAAGAACTATAAAACCAGAAACCACTCACTACTCACTACTATTAAATGAGCAAATTCTTTTTCACTAGGCTTCAATATGAATCAGGGGACTGGGATGTGGATCAAAGAATGCCCTCCAACCTCCTTAATTCCCTTGTGGAATATACCACGCTGGATGTAGAGAAAACCGAGAATATCATTCCGTTAAGCAGTGAGGAGATCTTTAAATGCCCGTTCTGTTATATCTCCGGCCATAAACTGGTAGAATTTACCGCTGCGGAAAAAGCAAACTTTAAAAAGTACATAACCAATGGAGGTTTTGTTTTTGCCGATGACTGCAACCACGATATTGATGGCCTATTCGCCAAATCTTTTGAACGCCAGATGGAGGAAATATTTGGTGTTGGCCAATTAAAAAAGATCCCCAATAATCATGAGCTTTACAATGTTTTTTTTGAATTTGAGAACGGTCCTCCTACTACCTCCCAGGAACTAAACGGCTGGGGAGATGATCTAGTTCACGATTATTTAAAGTCAATTGAGGTCAATGGCAGGATAGGGGTACTTTACAGCAATAAGGACTATGGATGTGAGTGGGATTATGATTTCAGGAACAAACGATTTTATAAAATAGATAACACCCGCTTTGGGGTGAACATAGTGATGTATGCACTTACATCATAAAAAGGAAACATATGAATAAAGAATTGCAGGATCTGGATGTTGAGGTGAAAACCCTTACAGGCAAGCTGAATGATCTTAAGCTGGAAATTGGCAAGGTGATCATTGGCCAGGAGGAAACTGTTGAACAGTTGCTTACCACCTTCCTTGCCGGGGGGCATGCCCTCTTGGAGGGAGTTCCGGGGTTGGCCAAAACTTTAATGATACGAAGCCTTGCGCAGGCAATTGAACTGAAGTTTAAAAGGATCCAGTTTACACCGGACCTTATGCCATCAGATATTATTGGAACGGAAATCCTGGAAGAAGACCATACCACCGGCAAAAAGTTCTTTGAATTCAATAAAGGGCCTATTTTCGCAAATATCATCCTGGCCGATGAGATCAACCGTACCCCACCAAAAACCCAGGCGGCTCTCCTGGAAGCAATGCAGGAATTTGAGGTTACCTATTCAGGTACCACTTATAAACTGGACAGGCCCTTCTTTATTCTGGCCACCCAGAATCCTATTGAACAATCTGGAACCTTCCCGCTTCCGGAAGCCCAACAGGACAGGTTTCTTTTCTATATTAAAATTGGTTATCCCAATGAAACTGAAGAGACCAACATCCTGAAGCATACCACCGGCAGTAAAAAACAGGAAATAAAGCCTGTTATCAATGGAGAGGAGATCCTAAGGTTGCAACAGCTGGTGAGAGAGGTACCCATTAGCGATGAACTGGTATCCTATGTAAGCAGAATAGTTCGTGCCACCCGGCCTGAAACCACTGCGAGCGAATACGTAAAAGAATGGGTAAACTGGGGTGCAGGCCCGCGCGCGGGCCAGGCAATGATCTTAACTGCAAAAGCCAGGGCGCTGCAGTATGGAAGGCTGGCTGTAACTCCTGAAGATCTAAAACACGTGGCCTATCCCGTCCTTCGACACAGGGTCATTGTAAATTTTAAAGCAGAAGCGGAAGGCATCACCTCAGATGATGTTACGCGAAAACTTCTGGAACTAACCCCAATTGCTACAAAGGAAAGGAACTAAGTGAAGCAGGACTACCATGAGCTTTTAAAACCCGATGTTATTGGCTCGGTAAGCGGACTCGCGCTTATTTCCCGGATCATAGTAGACGGATATCTTAGTGGGCTCAATCACAGCAGGCGGGTAGGGCCGGGAATGGAATTCAGCCAGTACCGCGGGTACGAACCCGGAGATGATATGCGATTGCTGGATTGGAAAATGCTGGCCCGGTCCGGGCGGTATTACATTAAACAATCTGAAGTTGAAACTAATATTTCGGTGAAGTTTATTTTAGATTCCAGCAGGTCCATGCTTCATGAGGAGAACAGCCTTACAAAAATGGATTATGTGCGGGTGTTGGTAGCTTCCCTGGCGTATCTTGCGGGACAGCAGGGAGATGCTGTGGGCCTTTTCGCCTTGAATGACCGTAATCTCCATGCGCTTTATCCCCAAGTACAGAAACAACATTTTAACAGGCTGTTACTGGAATTGATCAATATCAAAAACGAGGGTAAATGGCCGGCAGATCCTAAAGCGACTCAAAAACTTCATGACCGCAGCCATAAAGAACTAATTTTCTTTATAACCGATATGTATGAAAATGCATCTGAACTCACCAATCTTATCATGAGACTAAAAACTCCGCGAAACGAAGTGGTGGTTATGCATGTTATGGGGAAAAGTGAAATGGAATTTGACTATAAGGGAACAGTAACTTTTGAGGACCTGGAAACAGGCGCAAGACTCAAAGTGGATGCGAAGGAGGCAAAAAGCAGGTATTTGGAGGCATTGGATCAAAAAATAAAAACCACCAGGGAAAACCTGCTTGCCAATGGAATAAGTTATGAGATCTTTAGCCTGGAAAATCATATTGGGGAAGCCTTGCAGGTATTTTTAAAAAAACGGATGAACTTACTGTAAAATGATCTTTCTAAACCCTTCATATCTCTGGGCATTACTCGGAATTGTTGTTCCTATTGCGATCCATTTATGGAGCCGAAAGGGAGGAAGGACCATTAAAATAGGCAGTATAGAATTCCTTCAGGAGAAAGACTCAAGACGGTCCAGCAGTATTAAATTGAATGAACTGTTACTCTTATTTCTTCGAATCCTGATAATATGTCTGTTGGTCATAATAATAGCAGAACCACGGCAAACTGTTAAAACAGAAAATTCACCTATCACCTACCTGGTAGAACCCTCACTTTTATATGAGAAGGAGGTAATGAATATCCTGGATTCCATTGAGGAGGATAATATAAAACTATTACAGCCGGGTTTTCCGGAATATGAAAAAGCAGATTTTAAAGGGCCTTTCCCAACTCCCAATTACTGGCAACTTTCCGCGGAAATGAATACGTTGAGAACAGATTCTATTGTTGTTTTTACCAGGGCCTATGTTGCCGGAGTGAAAGGGAAAAGGCCGGAAACAGGCAAAAAAATAAACTGGATCGTTCTGGATCCCGGCGATAATGAGAAAAAAATACTAAATGCCCACAAAAATGGAGCTGAAGTTATTCTTACTTATGCAGTTAATGAATATCTAAACCTGAAATTTGAAGAAGAGCGCACTTCTTTGAACAGCCAAGCTATTACAATTAATAGCTCCGGAGATAGTATCTCTGTTTCTGCTGAAGGCAAATTGAGAAGATTACCGCTTATACCTACCGATTCCTTAAAAATTCTGATGGTACATAATGATAGTCTGGATAATGAAGTAAGAATTTTAAAAGCCGGTTATAGGGCAATTGGAAGCTATCTGCAAATTCCGGTTGAGGTAAAAGTATTTACTGTTGATGATATTCCGGAGAGCAATGACAATCTGGATTTTTTGGTGTGGTTAAGTAATAAACCGGTTATAAAAACCGCGGTTCCAAAACTTATCTACAGGCCCGATAGTCTTGCCAATTTCCTGGTTGAAAAAACCTCTGTAGCAGATCAATATTACCTCACCCACCCGCTCACTTCAGAAGATATTATGGCAGCGCAATTGCCGGAAACTTTGCTGGGGCTGCTTCAGAATAATTCACATCTGGAAGAAATGCTTCCGCAGTATGATAAAAGGCAAATTGACCTGGGTGAATTTCAAACGGTTTATTCTGAAGATATTCTGGAAAAACAATTTGCAGTAAGTACAGATCTTTCAAAATATTTATGGATCCTGCTGCTGTTGCTACTTCTTGCAGAAAGAGGCCTGGCTTATCTTAGAAAACAATGAGAAGGGGAAAAAACATATTACGAAAATTTCAAAAGCGATGGCAGTTGCTGTTATGGCTGGAGATCTTTTTATATGGTTTTGGAGCGGGTATTTTTGTGGTGTTTCTTACCCAATCTTATCTTTGGGGGCTTGCTGCCTTTATACTTGTTGCAACTTTAACCCTCCTGTTTATAAGGCCCTGGGAAATCAGGTTGAAAAATGTTCACAGTTATATTGACCGGGAACTGCCCGCGATGGAATACAGCAGCCAGCTACTTCTGCAACCCCGGGAAGATCTTAGTCCACTGGCTCAGCTACAACAGAAAAACGTTATAAATGCACTGGAAAAAGATTTAGGGAAAATTAAACCTGAAAATAATTTAATGAGAGCGGGTGTAATTACTGGTTTTCTGGTTTTAATTGGATTTTTGGGCTTTCGCTTAGGGTGGGTGCAAGACTTTGAATTTAAACAATCTGTTTCAGAACAGGAAGAGCGCATTGTTTTACGTCCGGCAGATTCTGTAGCCGCAACTACTCAGCCTCCTTTACTGGAAAGTCAAAAGGTTAGTCTGCGATATCCCGCCTATACCGGGTTGCGCTCTGTTACTACTTCCAAAATGAACATCGAGGCGGTGGAAGGCACCCGGGTGTCCTGGGAGATCAGCTTTGATTCAAAAATAGACATTGCACAAATGGAAAGTATGGGGAATACTTATAAAATGAATTTTAGCAAAGGTGCGTATTCCGGGTCTTCCACGGTAAATGCTTCAGGTTTCTATAATTTCAGGTTTTTTGATACTTCGGGCGCCGCTTATGTAACAGATCTTTATTCTATTCAGGTGATACGCGATAAAGCGCCCGTTGTTGAAATACCCGGCCTGCCCCAATTTACTTCTTTTGAATATGATGATAAAAAAGTGATCGATCTTACCGCAATTATTTCTGATGATTTTGGGGTTGGCAACGCACATATTATCGCTACCGTCAGTAAGGGTACAGGGGAATCGGTAAAATTCAGGGAAGAGAAACTCAGTTTTGATTCTCAGGTTAAGGGTGGAAGTAAAAAACTGGAGCTGAGGAAAAGAATAGACCTGGACCAGATGAAAATGGGGGTAGGGGATGAACTCTATTTCTATGTGGAAGCAATAGATTTAAAACAGCCGCTGGCCAACCGTACCCGCAGTGAGACCTATTTTGCCGTAATTAAGGACACCGTCTCTTATGGTGCGGGAGTAGAAGGCACTCTGGGAGTTGACCTGATGCCGGATTATTTCAGAAGCCAGCGCCAGTTGATCATTGATACCGAAAAATTGATCTCTAACAGAAATAAGATTCCGAAAAAGGAGTTCAATTCTACCAGCAATGATCTTGGTTTTGACCAAAAAGCCCTTAGATTGAGATATGGGCAGTTCATGGGTGACGAATCTGAAGGCGGTATCGCAACTGCTGAAAACAATGAAATTTCAGGAGAAGAAGAGGATGATCCTCTGGCCGCATTTACACATGATCATGATGGCGATAATAAGCATAATCTGGTTGAACCAACCCACCAGGATCACGGTGACGAGGAGGAGGAAAATGAAAACCCTCTTGATAAATTCCTGCATGACCACGGCGATCCTGAGTCGGCCACGCTTTTTACAGATAACCTGAGAAGTAAGTTACGGCAGGCTTTGGATATTATGTGGGATGCAGAGCTGCACTTGCGTTTATATGAACCTGAAAAATCCCTGCCTTTCCAGTACAAGGCCCTTGCGCTTATACAGGAGATAAAGAACAGCGCACGTATTTATGTGCATCGTATTGGGTATGATCCCCCGCCCATAAAAGAGGAAGTGCGGCTTACCGGAAAAATTGAGGAGGTCTCAAATTATCTTAAAACAGCCGACCTTAAAAAACCGGAATCTGATCCCTATATGCGTAAGGCAATTCACAAACTGGAAGAATTGATTACAAAAGAAATTCCAATTTCTGCGGAAGATAAAAAAGTCTTTGAACTGGCAGGAAATGAGTTGGCCGAAAAAGCCATTGAATCTCCCGGGAAATATCTGCAAACCTTACAGGAATTGAAATGGCTTTCCGAAGAAAGGGAAATTCCGGTGGAACTTCTTCAAAGAGTGCAACGAGGCCTTCTTGATGGGATTTCCAAGCCGGAGGCCACTCCCGGGAAAGGAAACAAATACAGAGAGGAGATCAATAAATTATTTTTAAAGGAACTGGAAAAGAATGATCAATAACGTGGTGTTTTTGAATGAATCCTGGTTCCTGCCCATTCTTGGCGCGGCGATACTTCTATTGGTAGTCTTTCTGTGGAAAGAGTGGACCCTGGCCGGGAAACATCGGTTCATTATTAAAAGTACACTGGTATTTATTGCAGTTATTTCGCTGGTTCTTGTTGTTCTTAAACCGGCCATCCACATCCCTAAAAAAGGGGGAAATATAGCATTGCTTACCCCGGGATATGCTAAAGCGCAACTGGATAGCCTGAAAAAGGCAGAGCGAGGATTAAAATTATTCAATTACGAAGCCGGCAACCCGCTTCCTTCCCAGGTAAGTTCTTCCAAAAAAGTATTTGTGCTTGGCTACGGACTTAAGGAATTTGACTTATGGCAAATGGATGGGATTCCTGCATTGTACCTCAATACAGAGTTGCCGGAAGGGGTAATTAAACTTAATTATAAGGTTGAAAATTCTGTTGGAGATGACCTGGTGGTGCAAGGTCTTTATAAAAATCCTAAAGGCGGTTACCGGTTATTACTGGAAGGTCCAGGGGAAACAGGACTTGATTCAGTAGAATTAAACGGAGAAAATGAACAGGCGTTCAAAATGCTTGTTCCTCTAAAAGCTAAAGGCAATTATATATATTCCCTTACCGAAAAAGACGAAGAGGGAAGAATTATAAAAAAAGACATTTTACCGGTAAAAGTAGCCGAAAAAGAGGAATTGAGGATCCTTATCCTAAACGCTTTTCCAACCTTTGAGACCCGTTATTTAAAGAACTTTTTAGCTGAAGCGGGGCATGAGCTGGTGGTGCGCAGCCAGATCACCAGAAACAGGTTTAAATTTGAATATTTAAATACAGACCGAATTGGGATTGGCCGTTTAACGGAAGAAATCCTTGAACCGTTTGATCTTCTTATTGCAGATGCCTCCTCCTTAAGAGGATTTTCGGGAAGTGAAAGAAATGTTATTGGAAATATGGTGAGGGAACAGGGACTAGGAGTTTTTATCCAGCCGGATGATACTTATTTCAGTTCCCGCGGGCAATTGAATATTCTGAGTTTTATAAATTTCCCGAATACTGAGATAAATGACCTTCAATGGCCGAGCATTAAATTAAATGCATATCCCTACAGAATTAAAAAAGAGTTTGGAATCCGGGAAATACATGCCCCGGGGAATTCCATTGCAGCTGCCTATAAAAAAATGGGAGAGGGGAAAATTGGAACTGCGGTTTATTCAGATACCTGGGAATTGCTCCTGGAAGGAAATGATCAGGCATACCGGCAAATTTGGTCAAAGCTGATAGAAGAAGTAAGCAGGAAGGAATTTTCTACTGCGTCCTGGAACACTGTAGCAATAAGTGGCCAAATAGATGAACCTTTTGAATTCGAGCTGCGAACCGAAATTGAAGATCCGTTTGTAACAACCGGCGGAGGGAGCAATATTCCTTTAATACAGGATACCTCAATTCCCTATTTATGGAGAGGTACTACCTGGCCCCGCGAAAGTGGATGGAATATCCTGCACCTGGATACAATATCAACCTATCACTTTTATGTGGAGGATGGCTTGCAGGGAACCACGCGTGATGATGTACAAATACTACAGGCAAACAAAAGATATTTTAATGCGGAGATTGTAGAGGGGCAAGGCTACAGCCCATTGGAACCTGTAAATCCATTATGGTTTTTTGGGTTATTTCTTATTTGTATGGGAGGTTTATGGCTTGAACCAAAACTTTAAATGAGGATAAAAAAATACCCCCTGTAGGGAGAGGGATTTTGGAGGCAGGAACAAAATATTTTATTCGGCCCATATTTAAATAACCAAAAGTTCTAGGATTATATTCTCCAGTTTGACCTGATCATGGCACTAACTAAATTTATAAATTAGAAGACCTTTAAGTTCGATTTCTACTTTAAATTTAAAAAATTAATTCCTCAAAATGATCGAATAATATTCATAATCGTCTAAAAACCCATTAAGCCAATGAAATGCATGCCACTTTCAATAATGCAGGTTTTCTGTAAGGTTTGGCCTTCTTAATTTTTTCAGGCGGTAAATGTTTTAATGGTTTCCCATTGGGTAATTTCAGGCGCTCCCGAAAGAAATTCTCTCGACGTACGCATAAATTCAATTAGGTGGGGAGTGTTCTTATGCTCACCGTTATAATAATTCCCATCTTTCCACTCCTCGTACAACAGAATATTTTCAGGATCATTAAGATCTACATTCATTTTAATGCTTATAAAATAAGGTTCCTCAAGTACAATTTCTATGAGGGAGGTTAAGGCGGCAATGGCCACATCGTTTTTTCCGGGCAGGATCTTATATTTCACAATTACTACCATTTCTAAAAATTTAAGGTGTTATTAAAACTTATTTATTTGGCCAAACCAGATACCGTTCTTTTACTGAATTAAGATTGAGCTGTTTCATAGGTTCCCTGTTTTTTCGGCAAAAATTGGTGTGGTAGGAATGACGCGACAGGAAATCAATCTGTATATTATCCCATTCTTTTGGAGATAGTTTGGGGTTAAAATGTAACATTTCCCTATAAAGATTATCTCCAAATTTTTTAAAATTTTCTGTACCAAGGTATTCCAGGTCGGCATCGGCCACTATTTTTTCAAGAATATTAGTTGGTTTTTGCGGGATATTTGTGGCCTGTATCATACCACACACTGTATCGATTTCTGCCCTGGTTAATTGTGTGCCCAAAAGTTCGCGGGAGGCCAGATCACAACCCAGTTCCTCGTGGTTTTCATGATCAATTAAAAATCCTGCATCATGATATAATGCGGCTATTTTTACCAGGAGTAAATTTCTGCCGCTAATGTTTTCCTGCACCGCAATTTTCTCTGCCTGCTCCAATACATATTGGGTATGGGCAGCATTATGGTAGGTTAACCACTCGGGAAGATCCTTTTCCAGGGCTCCAATCACTTTGGAATATATTTCGTTAAAAATGCTCATATTAATGTCCATGGCTTGTATGTTTTCCAAGACCGCCTTTAACTTCCTTGATCCTTTGCACATAGAAAAAAGCATTGGGATCTATATTGTTAATTGCTTCCTTGATCCTGTGAATTTCAATTCTTGTCACAATAGTCATGACAATATCACAGTCGTGTTTCACATTAAATGAATTGGGAAGATACCCCCTTTCTCCTTTATAGACTGTTATAGCTTTACCAAAATCATTCACAATGAGTGATTTAACCGCCTCATATTCTTTGGAAATAATAGAAAGCGCTGTAAATTCCTCAAATCCGTCTACTACGTAGTCGGAGGTTTTCATGGCAGTATAATATACCAATATTGAATACATCGCCGTTTCGATCCCAAATTCAAAGGCTGCCCCTATGAAGAGCAGTGAATTGAAGCTCATTATAATTTCACTGGTTGAAAATCCTATTCTTTTATTAGTGTAATGAGCTATGATCTCCAACCCGTCTATTACTCCGCCTCCTCTAATAACCAGCCCAATTCCCAGTCCAATAAAGAATCCGCCAAAAACGGCTATTAAAACTTTGTCGCTGGTCACCTGGGGAAAAGTAATAAATGTCATTAAAAATGCCAGTAACAAAACGGCCAGCAACGCGTTTACGCTAAAAGTCTTGCCAATATTCCTGTACCCCAGGTATAAAAAAGGAAGATTAAAAACAATGAGGCAAGCGCTAAAGGGATGTGAAAAACCTCTTCCATTAGGATTGAAATACCTGTAATTCCACCATCAAGAAAATGGTTGGGTATCATAAAACCCTGTAAGGCAATAAGGGCAGAAAATACTCCTAAAATGGTGTAGGCCATTGATGAAAGTGAAAAGATGGATTTCCAGTTAATGGGAGTAGAACTATTCATATTATTTTCAATATATATTATTACCTAATTATCAAGCACAGAGAAATATTGACGTTGTTATTCATTGGAATCCAATACAACTTATACAATAATTGGTATTAGATATTATTCAAGTAAAAAATTACCCCTGAAATGATGAGGAGATCAGGAAAATTTTTGCCGGGTCGTTAAGCCGTAGTAGGGGAGCTTATAAAAATAAAATAGTAAAAGAAAACCTAAGTCTTACTGTTTAAACTTTTTGTTTTTCAACGTAAATTAGTGGGGATTTAAGTTGCCTAAAGTTTATTATTTTAAAAAAATGATTAATAGTATTATTAATCTATTTTAAATTTAAGAATAATTTTCCAGATCGCTCAATAGTTATTTTTATTAAAGTACAAACCCTTCTCAATTTAAGAGAAAGTTGTACCAAAGGTAACTACAAAGACTGTTAAATTAAATTCGGGATTCAGAGAGGGAGGACTCAGGGTTCTTCCTTTTTAATTTCAGGCTGTAATTAATTCCTATGAGCCATAGAAGAACCAGGGCAAAAGTTATCTTTTGGAGCAGGGGTAATATTTCAACCCACTCCCTGCTGTAATAGATATAATTATTTACGGCAAGCAGGAGGATACAGAATAATCCCCCAAATTTTAACGCCTTTAAATTGCTATTGTACACCTCGAAAATGATCCCAACCAGTGTAAAGAGTCCAAATAAACTGGAAACAGCAATCATGACACTATGATATCTTGTAAATACCAGGATGGCACATATCATGGAAATTGTACCACAAATCATAATTACCTTTTTCCAAACCGGATGATTTGCAAAGTTACCGGCGAATCTTATAAATAGGGACATTAAGCTTATACACAGGATCATCATGGCCGAAACCGCCACCGGACTTGCAGGATTGGGCTCCAGATTCATCCCATTCTCATTCATAAGATCACACCAGTAATTATGCACCCAGTCAAAACCTTCTGAGTTTATATTGGCCTGGGAACCTCCCGGATATAAAGTGGAAGAATAAGCATAAAGCGCTCCAAAGATCAATATTCCCAATGTGGGAAAGATCTCCAGAAACCGGGTATACATCTTTTTATAGCTCAAATTAAAATTGTAATATGACTTTTTAAATATAGATTTAATTTAAAAGCGGTGGAAGTCACGGTCAAATTTTTTTGTCATCTCCTCAATCTCTTCTACCTTTTTTTCGCAATGATGAAACAGGCTTAGGAATTCGGCATTTTTTGATTTATCCAAAAAAAAAAGCAGGGCGTAAGCCCTGCCAGTTTTATATGAAATTTTAATTTTAGTAGTTACACTGCACATTGCAGGTACGCGCACTCGCAAACCACAACACTTCTTTTTGTATGGTTACTGAAGATTTTCCACCGGCTCTTGTACAAGCATCAACAGCATTTTGACAATCAGCACTTAAAGTGTTAGCGGACATTTCGATCATAGACCCAAGAACGTTTGCTGAAATGGAAACACAAGGCCATTCATGACATTTTTGATCCTGAGTTGTGAATGCCTCCCCGAATTTGTAGGTTACAGATTTATAAATTTTTCCTGTGCTAAGTTCCACATCAAATTTAAGCAGGCCTTTTTTAACCTCTTCAAAATGGTAAAACCTAATGAATTCATCAGTTTCAGGATTGGTAATTACCAATTCTTCTCCTGCATGTTTGGAGATCCCTCCGGAAGCTTTATAGTTGATTCCGTTGGTGAAAACAAAATCATAAGCTCTTTCCTCATTGTTAAATCTAACGGTTTCACCTGAATTTTTAAAAACATAGGTAGTTGACTCGATTTCTAAAAAGCCATTATTATCAAGTGCAAGTTCCTGGTCAAGAGCACTAAGATCTAGTGTCTCTTCAGTATCGCTGGAGCAGGATTGCAGACCAATAGATAGGAATAAGATTGCAGTGATTAATTTAAAAGTAGGTTTTTTCATTGTTTGATTGATTTAGGTTAGTTTGGGGTTTTAAAAAATATAGAAAAATTTATTACCGGCTAAATGGCTGGCATTAAATAAATTCAGGATGTAAATTTATTAAAAATTTGTTAACCAAATGTAATAAATGTAATGTTTTATCGGAAAAATGTGTATTTAAACGAGTATTTCTGTAGAAATTCTTCGGAAGAAATTTTCTCTTAACGCTATTTTGTTTAATTTTTAAACGTGGAAGGGGATTTTAAGCTCCTAATTTTCCGGATATCTAGTTGCTTATGTTTTTTTAATTCGTGGATATTCAGCAATAAAAAAATTATTTTCCTTCTTTTCTTAATACTTCCAGGGGTGGGCTTTTGATAACACTTATGCTGTTACTCAATCCTATTAACATTACCAGAAGACTAATTGCCGGAAATAAAATAAGGAATGGATACAACGAGGGAATAAACGGGGAATCAAAAACCTGCCACGCGAGAAGCTGGCTGCTAAATAGTGACAGTAAAATTCCCGAAAGCGCCCCCAGGACTCCCAGGTACATATATTCCAGGGCAAGGATCTTGAGGATTTGATTGCTCTTCGCACCTAAGGTTCGCAGTAACACACTTTCTTTAATACGCTGAAATTTACTGGTACGTACCGCACCCAACAGTACAATGATGCCGGTAAGTATACTGAAAAATGCCATAAAATTAATAAGCCAGGAGATCTTGTTAAGCAGGCCCTCTATTACCGTGATCACCTGCCTAAGGTCAATAATAGTTACATTGGGAAAATCCCGTACCAGGTCCTGCTGCAGGGATGCTGAGGCCTCTTCGTTTGAAATTTTGGTAGTGAGGACCCTGAACTGGGGAGCATCCTCCAGCACCCCCACCGGGAAAATTATGGAGAAGTTGAGTTGCATGCGGCTCCAGTCTACTGTTCTAATACTACCCACAACGGTATTAAGTAAAACGCCCTGCACATTAAAGCTTAGTTTATCACCTACGCCCACCTTTGCATCATCAGCAAAATTATCGCTTATGGAAATGGGGATGACCTCTGTTCCCTGGGCTGTGGGAATCCAGTTCCCGTCCTGTAAGGCTTCAGAAGCGATAAGGGAATCGCGGTAAGTAACCCTAAATTCATGGTTCAGGATCCAGCGGTTCACATTTGCCGTGGTGTCTTCCCTGATGGAATTTACAGAGCGCCCGTTGATACTATGTACCCGCATGGTAACTATGGGAATATCATCTATTAGCCTAAGGTCCTTTTGCATTATGGTATTTGAGATGGAATCTCTTTGGCCGGTTTGAACATCAAGAAGGATCATATTAGGACTACTTACATTTGATTCCAAAGACGCCTGAGCCAGCAGAATATCCTTTGTAAAATATAAGGTACTTATAAGAAAAGTTCCTACCCCAATTGCAAGTATTAGGGTAAGGGTCTGGTTTTGGGGCCTGAAAAGATTGAGAAGGCTTTGTCTCGCAGGAAATCCCCAGGATGAAGGAAAAAATTTTCTTATAGCATTCATAAAGAGTTTTGCAACCCCGGCCAAAATGGAGAAAGTTATAATTATTCCGGCAACAAAGGCCAGCGAATACCTCCAGTCCCTTAATAACCAGTATGAAAACAGGAGAATAAAACAAAAAATTCCAAACAATACCAATAATCCGGCTTTGCCCGATTTTGATTTGGTTTCATCCTGGATTCGCAGGGCCTGCAGTGGGGAAATATATAAGGTTCCCATTAATGGATAAAGCGCAAAAAGCACCGACATAAAAATTCCCAGGAGTAATCCCATCACAATTACCTGCGGGGAAAAGGTCATAGTAACATCTACCGGTAACAGGTCTCCTAATAATAGCGGGAATAACTGTTGAAGGAACAGCCCTGCAACGGTTCCAATAATACCACCCAATAACCCCATAACCCCAATTTGGATAAGGTAAATCAGGAAGGTTTGCCGTTTGGTAGCTCCAATACATTTGAGTACCGCTACGGCCCGCAGTTTTCCTTTTATATAAATATTAATGGCACTGGCAATTCCTACACAGCCCAGCAAAAGGGCTATAAAAGCTACAAGATTAAGGAACTTGCCAAAATTATCATATCTGCGGCCCAGTCTTTCACTGGTAGAAGTATGAGTATCAAGATCTGCTTCCAGGTTATCAAGTACATTAGAAAGATCATTATCAAGCTGTTCCATATTCATTCCGGGAGCAGCAAAATAAAATTCATAATTAACCCTGCTTCCGGTTTGCACAAGACCGGTTTGTTCTATTAATTTATAAGGAATAAGTACCGGTGGCGCCACCGAACTAAATATCGAGGTGCTTCCCGGCACAGCATGTAATGAAGCCAGGACAGGAAGGCTTATGTTGCCAATTTTTATACTATCTCCCGGTTTAATGCCTAATTGAAGCATTACAGTAGCATCTACCAAAGCAGCGTTTTGGGTATGATAAAGGTCTCCGGCATTTTCGGGTTCTGTTTCCAACTCCCCGTAAAAAGGAAAACCCGGTTCAATTCCACGAACCTGCACCAGTTTGGTGGCATTGGTGCCGGTAAAAGCTGCCATAGACACAAAACCTATTTCCCTGGCATCTGCACCCCCCAGAGAATCAATTATTCCAAGCACCTTTTCGTTGGGCTCTTTGTTGCTGTCTATCTTAAAATCGGCACCCATCAGGGATTTGGACTGCAGTGAAATATTGTTTTTTAAATTTTCGCCAAAGGATTGAATGGAAACCACCGCAGCAATTCCCAAAACAATAGAGGCCATAAAAAGAGATAGTTTCCTGCCGCTTGCTTTTCCATCCCGCCAGGCCATTTTTAAGATCCAGCCAAACCGGGGCTTTGAGAAGTTGTTAGTGTTATTTTCCATTATACTGCGGGAGTTGAATTCTCAAGGATCCTGCCCCCCTTTAACCGAAGGATCTTCTGAGTTTTTTGTGCCAGTTCCAGGTCATGGGTTACTATTACCAGCGTGGTGCCATGCTCCTTATTAAGCTCAAAAAGGAGTTCGATCACTTTTTCGCCCGTTTCAGCATCAAGGTTACCAGTGGGTTCATCGGCAAAAAGTATAGATGGACGGTTGGAAAAGGCCCTTGCCACAGCAACGCGTTGTTGCTCGCCCCCGGATAGCTGAGAGGGATAATGGTCAAACCGGTCTCCCAGTCCCACCTTTTCAAGTAATTTCCTGCTTATTTGTAACGCATTCTTTGCGCCCTGCAATTCCAATGGAACTGCTACATTTTCAAGGGCGGTAAGTGTAGGAAGCAATTGAAAGTCCTGAAATACAAAACCAATATTTCTATTGCGCAACACAGCCCGTTCATCTTCAGTGAGGCTACTTAGATTTGTGCCACACAACTCAATTTTTCCACCATCAGGCCTGTCGAGGCCAGCACACAAACCAAGCAAGGTGGTTTTCCCGCTTCCGGAAGGGCCTACAATGGCGAAGGTTTCCCTTTCTTCTATATCAAAACTTATATCGTGAAGGACCGTAAGTTTTTTCGATCCGCTGGAATAGGTTTTCTCCAGGTGATGAACGTTTAATATCTTTGCCATCTTTGTTGTATATTATCTTTCTTCAAAATAAAGAAATGTATTTGATTTAACCCCGGTGCTATGAGAAACTTGTTAGGATTTTATGTTTTGTTGGGCTTTTTATTATTTGTTTCCTGTGGGGAAAAGGCCAAAAAGGATGAGGGGCCCCGCCCGCAACAAACCAATGAAACTCTTTATTCCAAAGTGGAGCAGAGAGGGGTGATCCTTTTCTTTGGTACAAGTTTAACGGCAGGAATGGGGCTGGATAGTGAAGAGGCTTTCCCGGCAGTAATTCAGCAAAAAATCGATTCCCTGGATCTTGGATATGAAGTTGTTAATGCGGGGCTTAGTGGTGAAACGAGCGCTGCGGGGAAGAACCGTATAGGTTGGGTTCTCAAACAAAAAGTTGATGTTTTTGTGCTTGAAATAGGAGCAAATGATGGTCTTAGGGGAGTTCCTATTGAAGAGACCCGAAAAAATTTACAGGCTATCATTGATACCGTGAGGGCAAAAGGTCCTGATACCGAAATAATTCTCGCGGGAATGCAAATCCCTCCAAATATGGGTCAGGCGTACGCAACAGAATTCCGGGAATTGTTTCCCTCCCTTGCACAGGAAAATGACCTGTATCTTATTTCTTTTCTATTGGAAGATGTAGGCGGTAACCCAAAATTGAATCAACAGGACGGGATACATCCTACTGCTGAAGGTCAAAAAATACTGGCAAGGAATGTATGGGAAGTATTATATCCTGTAATTAGTAAATAAAAATATTATGTAGGTTTTTTATCAAAACCTGTACGGGTCATATCACCCCAACCTTTATTTCCACTCAATTTTTCCCAATTTCCCTTGAGCGCAGCATACACTGTAAAAGGATGAAAAATGAGAGGTTCCAACAGGGCCACAAGTGTAAGCTTTTTCAGGTCGGCTATGGTTTCATATCTTTTGAAAGTAGACTCTTCGGTATACAAAGCCATCATAGAAAACATCACTGCAAAAAGATACACAAGCAATAGGAAAAGCAGGAAAAATTTCCAGCTTATAATCCCAAATGCCACAAGAACGATAGTAATTAAAATTCCGGTTACCTCAATAATTGGGGCGTAATATTCGGCAAAAAGCCAATAGGGATAACTTAATAGCCCCAGGGTTTTATATTTTGGATTAAACATCATTTTCCTGTGGGTCCAAAGGGTTTCTATGGTACCACGCATCCAGCGACTGCGCTGTTTTCCAAGGATTTTATAACTCTCCGGTGCCTCGGTCCAGCATAAGGGGTCCGGAATATATTGTACTACATAAGATTCTTTACGGTCTATCATATGCCTTCTCATTCTAACTATGAGTTCCATATCCTCACCCACCGTATTTGTATCGTAGCCGCCGCTTTTTATGGCTATTTCCCTGTCAAACATACCAAATGCACCGCTTATAATAAGTAATCCATCGAGTTTACTCCACGCCATCCTCCCAAGGATAAATGCCCGCAGGTATTCTATAACCTGTATGCGGGCCAGAAAATTATCGGGTGCTTTGACTTCTATCAATTTTCCCGATTTAATTATACAGGAATTAGCAATTCTTACCACTCCACCGGTGGCGATAACCTTTTTATCTGATTGCTCTAAATAGGGTTTTGCAAGTTTTAGCAGGACATCCTTATCCATTATACAATCCACATCTATGCATACCACATATGGATTTTTAGAAAGGTTCATTCCGGTATTAAGGGCATCGGCCTTGCCGCCGTTAAATTTATCTACTACAATTAATTTAGAAAATGCAGGATTTGAAGAAACATATATAGCCTTTACTTCTTTGGTGGGTATCTCAGGCAGGTATTGCATTCCGGAACTTACTAGTTCAAAAGCCTTTATAAGAACGGGAATAGAATCATCTTTACTCCCGTCATTCACCACGATCACATCAAAATTGTTGTAATTAATTGCCAGGAGGGAACGTACATTTTCCTGTATGGTTTTACCTTCATTATATGCAGGGGCAATTAGCGAAACCCGGGGTGCACTTTCCAGGGAGAGCAGCGCATTGTAATTTACAAACCTGTTTTTTTTTAGGTAGGCTTTTAATGAAACGCCGGAGATAATGGCCAGAATTATATAAGAGATCATTACAAAGACTGCAAAGAAAATGATGAGATAATTAAATATCTGGATAAAAATATCAATTGAGTTCGCCATATCCGTATTAATGTATTTGTTCCAGTTTTTTTAATCCTACATTTATTTCCTGTTTGAGCCGCGAATTAGTGGTATGTTGATGAAAGGAAAATAAGGCATCATAATGTACCACCAATTTATAATGGGTTATAAGCCGAATAGTTAGTAACGCAAGCGATTCATTCTTACTGTCCAATAATTCGTGCAGGTCTGGGGGAGCGGGAATGTTGAATTTTTTAACCATATACAGGATATTGCTTTGTATCCAGTCATTCAAATAAATAGAAGATTTCCTGAACTTAAATAATTCCTGAAGGCCTTGCAATTTAATCATTCCAAGCAAAGCTTCGGTTTGTACTAGACTGTTTCTATGGTCTTTTAAATATTGAATCTTTTGATATGCCTTTACATAATTCATCCCCGAGAGATCCCTGATACCTTCTACTACAAATTTCCATTTTTCTGAATTTAATTTCTCCATTGAGTATTGCGCGAGTCCCGATTCCGAATAAAATTGCTCCAGCCGGGTGCTGTAATTTCCGCTGTAATTATTGTGAAGGGAAATAATAGACTTTATAGCCACCCTCTTATAAAGCGGATTATTGATATGATTATTAAAACTTTCAGATTTAAGAATGCTTTCAATTTCTTTATTTGAAAAAAGAAACGAGAATAGGATCTCATCTATATTATCCTGGTATAATTTCTTTTGTCTCCGCTTTTTTATTCTCCTCACCTTTTTGAATAAAGTCATACTAAAGAATAGCAAAGCGGTGAGAAAAATCAAAAATATTACCAGCAAAAGCACCTGTTCTGTATGTAGCTGTTTTTCAATTAAGTTTTCAACTAAAAGTATCATTAAAATCGGGTGCTAAGATTTAACTGGGTATTAAAACGGTTTCTGAAATTTGCAGGGGTAAATTCCTCTCTTTCGTACATGAGGATAGGCTGAACAAAAAAGTTGTCGGCGATCCTGAATCTCAGGTTTATACCTGCGCGATAGGAATTCATTCTTAAAAGATCATTGGTTACAATAAAATAATAGGGGATCCCGCCATACTGCAGGTCCAATTGCACATAGGCCTCCCTCGAGTCAAAAGATCTTCGGAATTTAAGAGCATGAGATACAAACCAATTGTTGTTTTCTGAAATTAAAAATGGCCTGTACCCCAACTGGTAATCTCCTAATACTGCCGATACACTTCCTGTGAACATAAGTACCTCTGCGGCAGAAAATTTTAAATACCGCGCACCTGCAGAGCTGCTTAATTTTTTGAAATTATAATAATATTCCCCTCCCATTCTCAATCCGGGAAAAACACTGTTATTATCAGAAAATCCAAGATTAAGATATAGGTAGGAATTTTTTGAAATTTTGGGATAGGCGTCCACTTCTCCCTGTACTGCCGAATTTCCAAACGTATGCCCGTAATTCACCCTTAAAGAATAGGGAATTTTAATTCCTTTTCTCGCATATTCCAGATGGGCGAGATGCCAGGGGGAGGCCCCCGGATTGCTGAAGGAAGTGTTTAAATATCCAATTGTAATAAGATTTTTCTGCCTTCCTAACAATTCAGTGCGTAGGTATGAGGCACTTTTAAATAGTTCAGAATTCAGGGATACCTGCGATAAGACCTCAATTGCCGCTGCACTATCGCCGGTTCTTTCCATCGCCAGTGCCTGATAGAGCAAATACTGGTCTCCCTGCGACGGAAAAATTTCCAAAGCAGTTTTTGAAAGATTAAGCAGTTTTTCATAATCCTGGGATGCGAGAAATATTTGTAACTGCAGGTCCACGGGCTCCTGCTTTAATTTTTCAGCAGCAAATAAAGGGGTGAGCTCATTAGTTGCCTTTTCATAATCCTTGTTCCAAAAATTCAATCGGGCCAGGTAAAGACGGAAATCGTCATTTTCCGGATAGGCGGCAACCAGGATTTCCATTTGAGCTATCGCCGTGTCAAAATCATTCTGCCGTGCCAATTCCCGAACATTCTCAAAACTTGTTTCGGGATTGGTTTGGGAAACAGCGGGAAAACAGCTGGTTAAACATATAAAGACTATACAAAAGCGGTAGAATAGGATCATTTTTAAATTTATCTCTTTAATTTTTCAATCCTTTTTAAAAGCACATTTGGACTAAAGGGTTTGGAAATAAACTCATCGGCCCCCAGGTCAAATACCTCAATTTCTGTAGATTCTACCCCAGAGGAGGTGAGAACCATAATAGGAAGATGTGCATCTGCAATTTGACGGGTGGTATGTATTACCTGCTGCCCTCCTGCAAAGGGAAGGTTAAGGTCTGTGATCACAAGGTCCAGGTCCCTGACATGGGTTTCAATATAGGAAATGGCATCCAGGCCATTGTTAAAAGGAATTACAATATGGGTATTTGACCTTAAAAAGAACGTGAGAGATTTTAATAACATTTCATCATCTTCAACCAGTAGAATATTCATAAGTAGGGGCTTAAATAATTTTTAATTTTTCAGAATGTCCATGATTTTTTGCAGTTGTTCCTGCAACTGCCGCAAAGTTTGGCGAATATTTTTTTCTACAGGATCCTTTACAGGAATAGTCTCCAGGGTATTTAAAAATAAAAGGTCTGCCCCAATCATCCCAAAAGATGTTTTGAGTTTATGAGCGTTTGTTCTTACCCGGGCATAATTATGAGAGTTAACATCTAATTCCATTTCCAGAATAAGGCTTGCGGCCTGAGCTTTAAAAAGAGCAATCATTTCTTTCTCAAATTCAAGATCTCCGCCGGAAAGTTCCCGTAGTACCTGGAGGTCCACCACACCCTTCTCATTAACATTTTCCAATTTGGGCGAGGTAATTTTATGTTTATAAAGAGAAAGTATGTGTTCGATTTTGATTATCAATTCCTCTTTGGTAAAAGGTTTAGGAAGATAATCTGTCATTCCTTCCTCCAGGCATTTTTGTCGCTCACTAATTAAAAAGTTAGCAGTAAGGGCAAGAATGGGGGTTTTTAATTTAAGATCTTTCCTAATAATTGAAGTTGTTTGATAGCCATCTAATACAGGCATTTGTATATCCATCAAAATAAGATCGTACGTACGATCTTTTAAAAACTCTAATCCTTTTTGCCCGTTTTCGGCAAGGTCAACACTGCATCCTGATTCATTAAGAATAGCTTTTGCCAGGCATTGATTAAGCTCATTATCCTCGCACAAGAGGATCTTTGTGCCGCTTAATTTTTGGGCAATTTTATATTGATTTGAGTTCTCTCCGGGAAGAGCATTCCCAATGGCAAAAGGTATGGAAAAAGTAAACACGCTTCCTTTCCCGGTTTCACTCTCCACCAGTATACTTCCCTGTTGTTTTTCAATAAGTTGTTTTGAAATATTGAGGCCTAAACCGGTGCCTCCAAATTGCCTGGAGGTGGTATCTTCGGCCTGAGAGAACCTTTCAAAAATTACATTCAGTTTTTCAGGGGCTATTCCAATCCCGGTATCCAATACTTTAAACTCAATTAGCGAATTTTCCGCAGAGATCTTTTGTGAGGAAACAAATAATTCAACTCTCCCTACTGCAGTAAATTTTATCGCATTTCCAAGAATATTCAAAAGAATTTGGGTAAGCCTGTTCTTATCTCCCCGTAAATTGAGGTTGAGATCCTCCTGGATATGAAACTGAAATAAGATCTTTTTTTGATGCGCTTTTAAATGAAGTATAGAGAAAACGTTTTCTATTACCTGTTTAAGGGAAAACACTTCAGATTCCATTTGTATTATCCCGGCCTCGATCTTTGAAAGGTCCAGAATATCGTTAATAATGAACAAAAGATTATCACCTGCTGTTTTTACAGATTTAAGGTAATTTTTTTTAACCGGGTTTATTTCCTCCTCAAGTAACAATTCGGTAAATCCCAGAATCGCATGAATTGGAGTTCTTAATTCATGGCTTACATTGGCAATGAAATTATCTTTTTGAACATTAAGAGCCTCTGCAGTGTCTTTTGCTTTTTTTATAGCTTTTTCTTCGCGAAATTCCCGGGTAATGTCCTGGCCTATTTTTATTACCTTGATAATTTTATTGAAACTATCCATAACAGGGTTATAGGTGGCCTGTATCCAAACTTCAGATCCATCCTTATGTAATCTTCTCAACCTCCCCCTTTTAAAACTGCCTGCGCACAGTTCTTCCCAAAAAGCCTTATTTACCTTTTTTGATTCCTCATCCAGAAGGATACGGTGGTGCTTTCCAATTAATTCTTCTTTTTTGTACCCCAGAGTTTCCAGGAAATATTGATTGACCTTTTTGATCCTTCCATCAGGCGAAAATTCTATTACCCCGCTGGATCTTTTTATGGCTTTCAGAAGCCTTTTATACTCATTTTCTTTCTGAATAAGTTGCTGCTCCGTTTCTTTAATTTTGCTTCTTAAATAACTGTCTACCTCATTTCCCAGGGAGTTGTTCTTTTTCCTTGCTTCCAGTAACATTAAAGCCTGCTCTGTTAATAAGCGAAGCGCTTTTTTCTGATTTTCTGAGAGTTGTTTGGGTTTGGTATCAACCACACACACCGTCCCAATATTATATCCTGCAGCAGTCTTTATGGGAATACCGGCATAAAACCGTATGCCATTTTCAGCCGTTACGTGAGGATTGTCTTTTACCCTTTCATCCAGTCTGGCGTCCTGAATTTCCAGGATCTCATCCTGGAGAAGGGTGTGGCGGCAAAATGTTTCCTGCACCGGTACCTCTCTGTTTTCCACGCCTTTTTTTGCCTTATACCATTGGCGCTCTGCATCTATAAGAGAAATAATAGCAACGGGAGAATCACAAATTATGGAGATCAACTCCACCAATCCGTCAAAATCCTGTTCATAGGGCGTATCAAGGATATTATAGGAAAGTAGCTCTTGTAAGCGTTTAACCTCCTTTAGTTGACTGTATTTATTTAAGGAATCCAATTAGATCTGGAAAAGAAAAAACAGGTTTATATAAGGTGAGGGAAAATGTAGGGTGGGGGATAAAATTGACATAATAAGCAATCTAGGGTGGCGCAATGTAGGTATTTAAAAACTTATAATTATAACCGGGTTTCATAAAATTTAAGTATTTACGGCTCCCTGCACGTTTTTTCAAATTAAAAAATATGCCTACGGAAAGATTCTTTCTATAGGCATATTGTAAAATTAGTGTGTCTTGAAATCTAGGTATAGGCTCCTTCCTGCACCAGTCCTTTTTGAACATTCGGGGGCACGGGTTGATAGGCCGAAAATTCCGATTTATAAGTGGCTCTGCCTTTGGTCAAAGACCTTAATTCAGTTGAAAAACCAAATAATTCAGATTCCGGGGCTATACATTTTAAAACCTGATATTTCTTGGAACTGTCTATTCCCTGAATAATGGACCTTCGGGTTTGAAGCTCTGTCATGACATTTCCCACCATTTCCTCCGGCACTGTAACTATTAGCTCCATAGTGGGTTCCAGCAATTTGGGATTTGCATTCAGAAATGCTTCCCGGAAGGCGTGAGCACCGGCTATCTTGAAGGAGATATCATTGGAATCTACAGGGTGCATTTTTCCGTCATAAACCATTACCCTTACGTCTCTGATAAAGGATCCTGTTAACGGTCCTTTTTCCATTACTTCAAGAATACCTTTCATAATTGAAGGAAGATAGCGTTGGTCTATAACCCCTCCTACTATACAATTGTAAAAAACAAGTTTACCATCCCAGGGCAGGTCTACCTCTTCCTTCCCTCGTATATTAAAACCTTCTGGTTCTCCCATTCCCTCTATCCAGGGTTCAATTTTCATGTTTACCTGGGCGAACTGCCCAGAGCCTCCCGATTGTTTTTTGTGCCTGTAATTTGCGGCCGAAGAACGCTGGATTGTTTCCCTGAAGGAGATCTTTGGTTTTTCAAAGCGGGCCTCCACGCCATAAATATTCTTTAATGTCCAGTCTATGGTTGCCAGGTGCAGTTCCCCCTGGCAGGAAATTATTAATTCCCGGGTTTCATTGGAAAAAGAAATAACAACGGTGGGATCCTGGCCATGGATCTTCCTGAGCGATTCACTAAGCTTTTCTTCATCTTTGGTGTTCACCGCAAACACTGCCCTGCGTACCCTAGGTTGGGGATATTGAATAGGTTTTATTGCAAGGTCTATACCCTCAGCTACCAGGCTGTCATTCGTTTCGGTATGTTTTAATTTAAGGGTTGCCCCAATATCTCCTACATTTAGTCGGTTAACGGGATTCCGTTCTTTACCATCCATTATAAAGAGCTGGTTGAAAGTTTCTGTCTCTCCATTACGGGGGTTTGTGAGCTTATCATTTATTTTTACCTCCCCACTCATTACCTTGAAAAAAGTAAGTTTTCCCAGGTTTGGCTGGTGTACGGTCTTGAACACAAATAGAATAGGGGATCCTTCTTTTTTAGCAGGTATTTCTTTACCCTCTACACTTTGTTCAGCATTTAAATCTCCCGCAGCGGGGGCCACATTATCAATAAAACCCATAAGCCTGCCCGTGCCCATATCTCCCAGCGCTGAAACACAAAATATGGGGAAAAGGTCATGATTGAGCATGCCTGCTTTTATTCCTTTTCGCAATTCATCTTCATTGAGGCTTCCTTTTTCAAAGTACAATTCCATCAATTCCTCATCATTTTCAGCTGCCTTCTCAACCAGCTCGTTGTGCAGATTTTCAGCTAACTCTTTTTGATTGTCGGGAATTTCAAGTTTTTCAGGTTTTCCTCCTTCCGCAGAAAATTTATACATTTTCATCTTCAACACATCAATAATACATTGGGCTCCATCCACCCGCAGCGGATACTGGATCTTTACAGCATTATTTCCCACCAGTCCCTTAATGGTTTTGAAGCTTTCTTCATAATTAAGGTTGGGGTGATCTATCTGGTTTATAACAAACAGGGTGGGTTTATGAAATTTATCAATATAATTCCAGATTATCTCGGTGCCCACCTCTACGCCATATTGGCCGTTGAGAACGGTTACAACCGTATCTGCCACCTTGATGGAGGAGATCACTTCGCCAATAAAATCATCGAGGCCCGGAGTATCAATTATATTGATCTTATAATTGCGCCATTCGGTATGCAATGGGGTAGCAAAAACTGAATTCCCCTTCTCATGTTCTATTTCGTGATAATCTGATACCGTGTTCCTGGCTTCCACAGTGCCGCGGCGGTTAATAAAGCCGGCTTCAAAAAGCATGGTTTCGGCCAGGGTAGTTTTGCCGCTGTTATGAGCGCCTACAAAGACTACATTTTTTATGTGTTTGTCGTCGTAAATTTTCATCAAATTGGATTTTTAGGTTGAAGAGGATAGTAACAGTGAAATCCCGGAAGCAAATGAGAGAGAAGAAGTGGTTGAAAATTGCCATTGCTTAATCCTAAGAAGTTCAATGTCTTAAATTTAAGAAATAACTTTATAAAAATCTTCAACTGCATCCTGATCTTTATCATATATGATCAAAAAACATTCTTCCTTATAGTAAGGTGCTCCGGAAATTAATGTTGGAAGCGCATGTTCAGGAATAATCCTGAGATTCCTGAATTGACGAAATATTCCTAACTTGATTAAAAGTATGTTTAAATGAAAATTGCAACGTATAATGTTAATGGGGTGAATGGCAGGTTACCCGTACTACTGCGATGGCTGGAACTGGCGAAGCCGGATGTGGTATGTTTACAGGAATTAAAAGCCCCCAATAAAAAATTTCCGGAAAAAGCTATTGCCGGGGCCGGTTATAAATCTATATGGCATGGCCAAAAGCAATGGAATGGGGTGGCCATTCTCTCCCGCGATCTTGAAATAAATGAAGTTTCCCGAAATCTGCCCGGTGAAAGTGATGATTACCAAAGCAGGTATTTGGAAGTCCTGGTAGAAGACCTGCTCATAGCCTGTTTATATGTACCCAACGGTAATCCCGCACCGGGACCTAAATTCGATTATAAATTACGCTGGTTAGATCGTTTTTCCATAAGGGCAAATGAATTGCTGGAACTTGGCACGCCAGTAATTTTGGCCGGAGATTTTAATGTGATCCCAACAGAGCTGGATGTCTATAAACCCGAAAGCTGGGTTAAGGATGCATTATTTAGGCAGGAAGTGCGTACTGCTTTTAAAATTCTTGTAGACCAGGGGTGGACAGATGCTATAAGGAAATTATACCCCACAGAGAAAATTTATACCTTCTGGGATTATTTTCGCAATGCTTATGCGCGGGATGCGGGACTTAGAATAGACCATTTTTTATTGAGTCCCCAATTGAAAGATTATCTTATTTCGGGCGGGGTAGATAAAGAGGTTAGGGGATGGGATAAGACAAGTGACCACGCACCGGTTTGGATCCAACTGGCCAATGAATATTAAGCCTGTTTATTTTTTAAAATTACTCCCATTTTGGTAACTCTTTTACCGGGGCTATGCTAAAATCGTGGATCTTCCAATGATAGTTCCGGAGTATCTCATAACCTTGATCGAGGTTGTCCAGGGTGGCTTCTGTATGTGGTACAACTGCAATTTCACCCAGGTAGACCTGGCCATGCTCCCGGAACCTTACCTTGGCATCTTTTACCCAATCCCAGGACTTTACAATATCTTTTACTTCAGCAATGCGATGGTCCTCTTTTTTGTTATCTGTAGTGCGAGGATAACGGTCCATAAGATCCTGTATTGATGCCGTTACATGTTGATATCCATCGTGTAAAATTGAAAATGAAATAACAAGCGCAGCCGCGGCATCTGCCCACCAGAAACCTGCACCCACCCCTAAAATTCCCACTATTGCTGCAAAGGCGGTCATATAATCGGCTTTTTGACCGCTTGCATCGGTGTAAAGTAATTTATTGTGTAGTTTTTTAGCAATAGGAAGTTTTTTAAACCCCAGGATCATAGCCGGGATAGCACTATACAATAAAGCAAGGATCATAATCCACCCCATCCATACCTGATATCCAAAAAACATTTTATTACCAATTGTTGGATGTTCGGCTTTGATTAGTGCCATGGAAGAATCGTAAACAAGGAATATCCCCATAGCCAGTAAGGCAACTGCCCCGGTTAAAAAAGTTATAGAAAATACGCGGTGATAACCATACGGGAATTTATGGTTGGGTTTTTTCTTATTTACCTTATTGGCAATAATAAAAGCAATGGAAGGCACAAGACTAAGCAAATCTTCCAGCCATGCTGTTTTCATCGCCTGGGAAGAACCCATAACCAGGTACATTAAGATCACTACAGAGATTAAATAGAATACGGTGATCCATTCCATCTTCAGCGCTTTTTTAAGGCTTTTTTGTAAGCGCCCCGGGAGATCATGGTCATGAAGGCTTTTCATTACTTATTGGAATTTTGAAAAATATGGGTTTCAAGCTTTTTAAGGAGTTGATTTTCACCTTTGGCTATTAGAAAAACATGTTCTTTATCATAAGGAGAAGTAGTGCCGGCTTTCTGCTTCCACAGCGTCTTTTTATCGAAGCCTCCGGCGATCACATGCAATTCATAATTTTCAAGCTTTTTAATTAGTTCACTTTCTGAACCCTCAAAGAACCTTATTTTCAAATTTTCTTTCCCGGCAAACTTTTTAAGAAGGTCTATTTCCATACCCTTTAAACTGTCTCTTTCAGAAATTGTGAAAGGGGGATTGATAGAAACTCCTACTTTCAAATAATTATTTTGAGCATCCACCCAGGAGCCTTCAGCATCTTTTGGGAAATCACAAGCGGCTGAAACCAGCAAAAGAATAAATAATATATTTTTCATAAGACTAAAATTATAGAATCATAATAAAGGCTTACGCAACAGAGAGTTAAATCTTTCTGAAAGAATATATAAATTCAAATTGGAAAATTCCGTAAAATAATAGGTCCTGCCATCAGAAGAAATTCTTTTTAAGAGAAAGGAACAGGGTTTCTTTTATTCTTTTTGAACCGGGAATATTGGAAAGAGATAAATAAAAGACTTTTCTCACAATGGTTTTAGATGAAGGATGGTTTAACCCTTTCTTATCGCCTCCCACATATAGGAAATAAGGCCACATTCTTTTTCTATCCAAATAATAAAACCCAAGAGCAACAGGACACAAACCACAAAAAAATAACTACTGAAATTCCAAAAATGCCGTGTGAAGGGCAAGGAAAGTATTCCCCTTTTCATGAGTTCCTGAATTAGAAATTAGTATAGAGCGGGGGGGGGGTTACAATGGGAAATCGTTGGGAAGATCTTCTTTAAATTTAGTGAAAAAAATTGTAAAAAATCGAAAGGCTTATTAAATCTTTTAAAAGAAATACATAAATAATTAAGGCGTAATTCTAATAATTTAGTGCAAACAATTTATTGAAAGAAGGAGGTTATTTATTTCCTCCGTAAACTCTTTTTATAAAATTTCCTTCAAGGAATTTTACAGGATCTATCTCACTTTGCAGAATTATTCCTTTCCTCCCTTCTTCCAAAAGCATTTGAGCAGTTTGCAGCATGGGGACTGCCGTGGTAGTTTGGATTGCCCTTAAAAGATGTTTTCCAACATACTGTGGTAGAATGCGTTTGGAGATTTCCCGTCTTCTCAGGATTCCCTGGGCGTCTTTTCCTTCCACAGCAGCGTAAAGCACTATTTGGTCATCTTCAATGTTTGGGATCACCTCCTGCATTTTTTCCTGTAGTGACTTTACAGCAGCTTTTTCGTTGCCGGATTTCTTAATTTGCTCATCTACCCAGGAATAATGTCCCGGATGTCGCAGGGTCTTATAATCCAGTGTATTTACTTTCCCTTCTAAAGCATCCGGAAGATCTGCTGCCCCGCCGGAGGTGAGATCCTCTTCATAGGTTATTCCATCAATTATAATAATCGCCCTTTCAGAGAGCGCGGGAAGTTTTGTTTTTCTGAAATTTCTAATTACCACCGCATCATTTAAATATTCGGTAGCTACTCCCACGGGGCTCCAGGTGAAGCCGTAAAAATGTGGAGCTACCGCATGCCGCGTTAATGCGCCCACCTTAAATTCCAGTTTACCTGCTACTTCCACATCAAAATCTTTGCAAAAGTCCCGGTAAAGACTGTGGGCAAGTATGTTTATATACCCCGGAGCCAGCCCGGTTTGCAAAGCAAATCCTGTTTGGGCATTTTTTGCCATTTCAATGATCTCATTTGTTTCGCTCACATATTCTGTGAGGTTGACATAGTGCAGGTTATAATCCAGGGCCATAGCTGCAATTTCAGGAGCAAGCCCTCCCGGAAGGCAGTCCAGGATAATATCCGACTTTTGGAAGATTTCCTCCATTTCTGTGGTCACCTCCCCGGGTGACAGGGAAAAACTTTGGACTTCACATTTTTTAGAGGTGCCCTCCTGTATCCAGTTGGCGACATCTCTGGCCCTGGAAAGCGTTCGGTTTCCAATATAAAGGCTGGGAGGGACCTTGCTCCATTCCATTAGGATTAATCCGGCAGCCCGGGCGATCCCGCCTGCCCCGGCAATGATAATTTTGTGAGGATGGTTCATAAACCTAAGTTACAAATTTATTGGGCCCGTGGGGTGAAAAATTACTGCTTAACAAGCTTAAAAATGAAACTGGTTTGGACAATTTCTAAGAAAAATACCGTGGGAAAAATACTGGTTTTCCCCAATTGATTTAAATGATTATAAAAAGTAAATTAAGGGGTAATCGTTTGAAGAACTTAAATTAAAAGGGATGATATAAAATTACTTAAAAATTCTAACAACCGGAATGCTCATAGGAAATATGCCTTTCCCGGTTATTTATCTTCCCTGAAATTTGTTTCCTCTTCAATTACGGGAGCGGGAATTTTCTAATTTCTGAAATCCGCTTATAATACGATCCAGTAACCCTAATACGTTGAGTCATGAATGCAATGAATGTTTTTTTTGAGAATTACCGCAAGGCCACCCATGGCTTTAATATTCTGGTGAAAATCCTAATTGCCCTTATCCTGGCATTTATTTTCATTGCCGTGATTTTTGCGATTGTAGGAATAGTTCCGGATATTCTAAACTATTAATTATGGAAGGAAATAGTGAGGGATGGGGAGAATAGAGATCTTAAATTTAACTAAGCGTTGATATGTTTTTCAATGCGCAAAAGGAGGTCATCTACATCAAAGGGTTTTGCTATGAAATCACAGGCCGTCTCATCTACAATATCTGTGTGAGCCGACATTAATATTACCGGAATTTCATTGGTTTCTTTATTTTGAGCCAGCTTTTTACACATTTCCTGACCATTACCATCAGGTAACATGATGTCCATGAGGATAAGATCCGGCCGCCCCGTAGCAATGCTGTTCTTAAATCTTTCAGCATTGGGAAACGAGCGCACTGTATAAGCATCGCTTAACAGGAGCTCTATCAACTCCCGTATATCCTGATCATCTTCAACTATAAAAATCTCTTTCATTCCGCTAAAATAGAAAAGTATGTTATGAATATTTTAAAATCTTTTGTTAAACATTAAAAACAGATTAAGAACTTATTTTCGGGGGGTGGAGGTATTTAAGTTTTCCTCAAGGGGAAGCGTAAAAAAGAACTCCGATCCCTCACCATATTTGCTTTTTACTCCCACCTCACCATTATGATTTTCTATTATTTGCCTTGTAAGATATAAGCCTAAACCAAGGCCACTTATACCTTTTGTATTTTCAGCCCGGTAGAAACGGGTAAACAGTTGCCTTTGCTGTTCGCGGGTTAAGCCGGTACCTTCATCGCGTATATATACACTGGCAAATCTATCCTGTATATTAAGTCCCATATAAACCTTTTCTGCGCCGGGGCTATATTTAATGGCATTGGACAGGAGATTGATGATCGCCTGCTCTATCCTTGGGCGATCACAATTTACCATTACGGGATAATCATCTATTTTCAATAGGACACTGTGAGAGGTGTGAGAATACAAAAATGTTTCAGCGATCTCACGCAATAACTCGCTAAGGTCAAATACTTCCAGATTAAATTCCATTTTCCCCGCCTCAATTCGTGACATATTCAGCAGGTCATCTACAAGATTATTAAGTTTATTTACCTGGTTTAGAGATTTGGATATAAAGAGCTCGCTCAGGCTGTCTTTTTCCTTTTTAGCCAAAACCTGTAAATAACCTTTAATAGTGGTGAGCGGTGTTTTAAGCTCATGGCTGGCAAGTGCTATAAATTCGTCTTTTCTATCGCTTAGGTTTTTAACCTGCTCAAATAATTTAGAATTATCCAGGGAAACAGCTGCCTGTGCTGCAATATTAATAACAATATCTTCGTGACTTGCGGTAAAAATTCCGGGCTCCGGATGTCCGAACAAAAGACCTCCAATTACTTCTCCGGTTTTTGATACTACGGGTACCGCAAGGTAACTGCGTACCGGTAAGTGGGCTGCAGGCATTCCGGCCTGGGGAAAATTCTTTCCGTATCGGGGATCCAGCAAAATGTCATCTATCCTAACCACTTCTTTATCAGCAAAAGTGGGTGCAAAGAGGGCGGTATGTCTTGGCATCCCAAGTTTTTCAAATGATTCTCTGGCCGCACCGGAGAGGGTGTACAATTTAAAGGATTCACCATTTTCCTGGTAATCATTGTAAAAGAAGGCTCCATAGGAAGCTCCTGTTAATTTGGTAGTAGCATCTGTAACCCTTTGCAGGACACCCTGCACATCAAGATTCTCAGAAATACTTTTTCCTATTGAATTAAGGATCTCAAGATTGCTGTTATGTTGATTAATTTCGGCTTCAGCCTGTATCCTGGCGCTAATATCCCGGGCCACCTTTGACGCACCTACAATATTGCCCAAAAAATCCTTTACGGGGGAGACGGTAATGGAAAGGGGAATTAATCTCCCGTCTTTCGTCTTTCTTACTGTTTCAAAATGATCAACCTTTTTCCCCTTTTTAATATTGTCAATAATGTGCTTTTCTTCCTTGAGCCTATCCTTCGGAATAAGTATGGTAATAGATTTTCCAAGGGTTTCCTTTTCAGTGAAGCCAAAGATTATTTCAGCTCCTTTATTCCAACTGGTGATTTTTCCCGTAAGGTCCTTACTTATTATGGCATCTTCTGATGAATTTACAATTGCAGAAAGCATTGCCTGTTTTTCTTCTTTGAGCCGTTCCATCGGGATGAGCATGGTGATTGATTTTCCCAGGGTTTCCTTTTCAGTGAACCCAAAGATCATTTCAGCTCCCTTGTTCCAGCTGGTGATTTTTCCCCTCAGGTCTTTGCTTATTATAGCATCATCAGAGGATTCTACAATTGCCGAAAGCGTTGTTTGTTTTATTTCATTGACAACCTGGCCACTTATATCTATAAGGATAGAATGAGCACCGGTGAGATTTTGATTTTCATTAAATAAAGGTTTTGAAAAAAGGAGTAGATTTTTAAAAGTACTATCCGGGCATTGGATCATGATAGACTGATTCTCTACAGTAATTCCATTTTGCACAGTTAGGGCCATTGGACTTTTTTCCGGCGGCATTGGTGTGCCATCAGGATAGAACAATTTCCAGGCACCACTCCACAGCTCCCTTTTTACATCTGGATCACGGCCCCAAAGTTTCCGGGCCGCCTCATTGAAAAAAGTAATATAACCATTCTTATCACAGGTATAAAAAGCAACAGGAGATTCCAGGACTAATTTTTTATAATCGGGTACGGGCTGTTGTAAGGGAACCTTGGCGTTACCCGGACCTGATGAAGCTGGAACGATTGGTTTCATAAACTCATATTTTTAACCCTACCTGTTGAAATTTTAAATTCCTCAGAAAATTTGAAATTTCCTTTAAGAAAACCCTGGTGATAGTTTTTCAATAGCTGCCAATATAATTGCTAAATATAAACCAATAGAACCATAAGCCTTGTAAGTAAAAACATTAGGGAAAGAAATTTAACGCCAATCTCTTGAATCCCAATTAATTAAACGTTTATTAATGTTTTGTTAAAACAATTATCACCAGTGAGTTTGTGAAACCCATCTGGAAAATAAAAACCGGTGTTTTTATGTTAGATGAAAAACAAAAAGAGAGAAAATTTAAAGAAAAAGGAGATGAAGGGTAGCGGAAGCTGGAAATTTTAATTTAATCCCGGTGGATTTTCTTTTTACCGTACACTGAATTATAAAGGGAATACCAGTAACTCAATGCCAATCCAAGAGTAAACAAGCCGCCTGCATAGAAAAGGATTCCATAGATCATAACCAGGAGTTTTAAGGTGAAAGATTGAATTAAAAATAATATTTAAACAGGGAGGTTGATTAATGATCTAATTTTTATTACCTGGTGGTATTCCCGTATTTTCAACTTTAAAATCTATAGAGCATAATCTAAGAAGCTAATGAACAGCCCCACCTGTTCATTAGCTTTGGTTTTCTGAAGTCTACCCCTAAATTTCAGAACGGTGAATCAATCACTTACTTACCCCAAATTTTACAGGAAGCTTTTTTCCTGTTTGTAATTGATCTTTTTTCACAGTATTAAATTTACGCAAATACCTGAAAATTGTAAAATATTTGCCTGTGTTTCAGTGCACAATTTAATGTGATCTGGCTCACAAAGCGTATTTTTTTTTAGTATCTTTTGGAATCCAAAACTTCAAAAATGTTAAAGCCATACTGCAAGTTGTGTAATCATAAGTCTGAGGCAGCAAATAGGCTAAATGAATGTCAACTGGAGAAATTGAACGAGCATAGTTCACAGGCCATATTCCAGACCGGAGAAGTACTAATAAGGCAGGATTCCCCCACCAACAGTATAGTTTTTATAAAATCTGGTTTGGTTAAAATTCATACACAGGGTCCTAATAGAGAGCGTATCATGAATATTTCAAAAGCTCCTTCCTACCTATGTTTACACAGTACATTTGGCGATAAGATCAATCATTTTTCAGCAACGGCTTTGGAACCCACTGCGGTATGTTTTATTGAAAGCAATGTATTTACGAGTTTAATACAGGAAAATGGAAATTTTGCTTATGAAGTTATTCAAAGTATGGGTAGGGGTGAACTTCAAAACTTTCATTATCTTATAGATATTGCCCAAAAACAAAATATGGGTAGGGTAGCTCATGTATTGTTATATTTTGCCAAACAAATTTATATTTCCAATACTTTTAATTTGCCCCTTTCACGACAGGAACTTGCGGATCTTGCAGGTATAACCAGAGAAAGCATTAGTCGAATTCTGCACAAATTTCATAATGAAGAACTTATTCATATTGAAGGGAGAAAGATATCCTTAAAAAATGACAGGGCATTAAAAGAGATTAGCGACAAAGGCTAAGGTTTGTGGGAGTTGTTACATCGTTTTAAATGGCCTTGGGGATTTAATCCCTGTTTTTCCACCACTTTAATTTATAATTTGACCAGTTTATTTTTTCCAGCGGTAAATATTTAAAGAGGAATATGAAAAATGCCAGGATCAAAATAAATATAGATGTTGATCCTCTTTTAAATTTTGGAGGAGGGAGTTCGGTAATGCTTTTATTCAGGTTGTTTCTTTTCAATTGAGTAAGATCCTCAGGTTCAGTTTCAGGTGGAATTCCCTCTTTCCTTGCATTTTCCCCTTTTACTGTCAGGATAAAATCATCGTCCTTAATCTCGACATACCCCTCGCGTATTAAATCTTTTATTCCTGCTGAAAAATTATGATGTGCAAGGATTTTTAGCGTTTTTCTTTTCCCTAGAAGTTCTAATAACTGCTCCATCCCTATTATACCTGGTAAACCTATCAATTAAATTAGATGCTATTGTAAATATCTCTACAATAAACCTATAAGTGCAGGCATTTGTAAAAGTAGCCTTGTTAATGTTGATTTAGGCCGATAAAACGTTAAATAAATTATTAAAGAACACGGGATTTTTCGGGATAGGATCGCTTCCTGCCTAAACCTGCTATAATTGTCTTGTAACAAAATGTTGGCTTTTACTACAAACCTATAAATCATTGGTACAATCGAACCTTTATGTTGAAAAAGTTTTTTAGTCTTGAATGGAAGTCGTTTTTACGATCTGCTTCTTTCCGGGCCAATATGTTTATAAAAATAATCATGGTGCTGGCCGCGCTGTATTTTATTTTGATTTTTACCGGTTTGGGAATAGGCCTGTTTTATATCTTAAAGAAACAGGAAATGGAACCTTTGGAAACCGTGAATAGGTTTATCATATTTTACCTTCTTCTGGATCTGGTGATTCGTTATTTTCTGCAAAAAATGCCGGTCATGAACATTAGGCCTTTCCTGGTTCAAAATATTTCCCGCAAAAGTATTGTAGGTTATTCGCTGGGAAAAACAATGGTTTCCATATTCAATATTCTGCATTTATTTTTTCTTCTGCCTTTTACTATTGTTCTTATAGTTGAAGGATATGATCCCCTGGGAGCGACAGCCTGGTTTATAGGGATCTTATCAGTCGTTTACCTGAATAATTTTCTTAATATCCTTAGTAATAACAGGAGTTTTGTTCTTTACAGTGTTGCATTGATACTGGTCTTGCTGGCACTTTTTACGTATTATGGCCTTATTGACCTAACCCAATATACTCAACCATTATTTGGTGCCTTGTATACTACACCTTGGGTAGTAATAGTTCCTGTATTATTATTAGTTATTGTATCATGGATAACCTTCCGGTTTTTTCTTAAAAACCTCTATCTGGATGCAGGCCTGAAGGTAAAAGAGAAAGCTGCCCAAACCGAACATTATACCTGGTTGAACCGCTATGGAGTATTGGGTACTTTTATTAAAAATGATATCAAACTCATAAAAAGGAATAAGCGCTCACGCACCACGATTATTATGAGTGTGCTGTTTATTTTTTATGGATTATTGTTTTTTACGGGTGGTATAGAAGCTTATGAAGGTCCTGTATGGCGCATATTTGCAGGGATATTTGTAACCGGTGGCTTTATTTTCACCTTTGGGCAGTTTGTGCCAAGTTGGGATAGTTCTTATTATCCTTTAATGATGAGCCAGAATATACAATACCGGGAATACCTCAACTCCAAGTGGTGGTTAATGGTGATCACGACTATAATCACTACTATGATTGCTGGTTTTTATCTGTATTTTGGATGGGAAGTTTACCAGGCTATTCTGGTAGGGGCGGTATATAATATTGGTGTGAACGCCCACCTGGTTCTTTTAGGGGGCGCTTATATAAGAACCCCAATAGACCTTACCCAGAATAAGAATGTAATGGGGAATAAACAGGCTTTTAATTCCAAAACACTACTGCTTACCCTGCCAAAACTCATTCTTCCACTAGGGCTTTATGCGCTGGGACATTATTTATTTGAACCAATTGCCGGGTATCTAATGGTTGCAGGGGCCGGAATTATAGGCTTTGCATTTAAGAATAAGGTATTTGTGTTGATAGAAAGGATCTATAAGACCGAAAAATATAAAACAATTGCAGCATACAGCCAAAAAGCATAACTCTGTTTGATATGATACAAGTTGAAAATTTAACAAAGACTTACGGAGGCACTACCGTCCTCAACATTGCCCATCTGGAAATCCCAAAAGGGGAGAGTTTTGGCCTGGTAGGAAATAACGGAGCCGGAAAGACCACTTTTTTCAGCTTACTGCTGGACCTTATTTCACCCGATACCGGCAAGATCACCAGTAATAATATTCATATTAGCAGTGATGAAGGATGGAAACCCTTCACAACCGCCTTTATAGATGAAACTTTCCTTATTGGATATCTTACTCCTGAAGAATATTTTTATTTCATAGGCGAACTTAGGGGTAGAAAAAAGGCCGAAGTAGATGAGTTTTTATTACGCTTTACCGAGTTTTTTAATGGGGAGGTACTCAATGGCAAAAAATACCTTAGAGATCTTTCCAAAGGGAATTCGAAGAAAGTGGGAATTGTAGCGGCTTTAATTGGGGAACCTCAGGTAGTGATCCTGGATGAACCATTTGCAAACCTTGACCCCACCACCCAGTTCAGGCTTAAAAAGATAATCAGGGAAATTGCTGCTACTAAAGAAACTACCATCCTTGTGTCCAGTCATGACCTGCAGCACACGGTTGAAATTTCCAACAGGATCGTAGTATTGGAAAAAGGAGAGATAGTGAAGGATATTCAAACAACCCATGAAACCATGCAGGAACTGGAAACATTCTTTGCGGTGTAAGGTGGGGAGTAGTAATTGGTGATTAGTTGTTAGTCTTTAGTCGGTAGTCATTAGTCGTTAGACGTTAGTCGGTAGTCAATTTGAGATGTGGAAATTTTTAACCGCTGCCCCCCGAATCGAGGCCAAAAAGATCCTTAAACAAGTTCAGGATGACGTAAAGGAGGTAAAAAGAGGTGATTCCACTTTCTGTATTTACTATCCAATCAGATCCTGAAACAAGTTCAGGATGACGGGAATGAGGACAATTTAACTGGAAAAAAGGCAAACATAATAAGGCGAGATCACTTTTTCAACCTACAACCTGCCTGCGGCAGGCAGGCCCACAACCTACAACCCACAACCCACAACTCACAACAACATAATCAACTTTACCTTACTCCCCTAAAAGTATCACCCTGTGAGATATCTCCGGTGGTAAAGCCTCTTTTGAACCATTCCATACGTTGTTCAGAAGTACCGTGTGTAAAGGCATCGGGAACTACGCGGCCGGCGGTGCGTTTTTGTATGGCATCGTCGCCCACAGCGCTGGCTGCACTCAAAGCTTCCCTAATATCACCATCTTCCAGGTACTGCCTGTTGTGGTGGGCCCAAACCCCCGCGTAGAAATCGGCTTGAAGTTCAAGAGCCACAGATAATTGATTTGCTTCCCCCTGGCTTAATTGCTGTTGCCTGTTTCTCACTTCTCCTGCAGTACCCATTAAATGTTGAATATGGTGTCCAACTTCATGGGCAATTACGTATGCGATAGCAAAATCACCGCCCTCCGCCCCAAAGCGGGTACGCAGTTCCTCAAAGAAAACAAGGTCCATATAGATCTTTTCATCGCCGGGGCAGTAAAACGGTCCTGAGGCACTGGATGCTCCACCACAAGCAGATCTTACCGCATCTGTAAACAATACCATTCCAGGTTCACGGTAAGTGGCATTGTGCTGAGAAAAAATATTGTTCCAAACATCTTCAGTATCTGCAAGAACGGTAGCTGTAAACTGTCCAAGTTCCTTTTCTTCCGCCGTTAGTTCACGCTCTTCAGTAGCACTTCCGGGATCTGTTTGTATTTGGTTAAGGATCTCTGTTGCATCGCCTCCGGAAAATAATTGTATTGCCAGGAAGATAAGACCTATAAGTCCGCCACCCACGGCAATTTTACCACCGGTAGATTTCCCCCTGCGGTCATCTACGTTGGTGCTTTGTCTTCTTCCCTGCCATTTCATAAGATTCAGTTTAAGTTTAATTGTACCGGCAAATTACTTAAAATAGGAAAGTGAGAATGTTGCTAAATTCATAAAAGTTCCAATAATCTAAAATTACAGGCAGCAGAAATATTTCAGTATAACCAAATCATACAGTTGAATTAAACTCAAGAACTAGGCGGTTATTATCAAAGTCCCACCCCATTATTCCTGGGGCTGTTTAGCTAACCTTTTAAAATAATGTGGATATATACCGGGAGAAAGTGAGGTAATAAGTTTTTCATTTCTATCTCATTTCTTTCGGCTATTGATTATCAATACTTTTTGTTTAATTTTAGTTCCACGAATATAATTTCCCGCTTCGGGATTTACCTCTCAACTTGAAAATTATGAAAAAAATTACTTCGCGCTCAACAGCTACGGCCACACTTTTGTCACTTTACCTGCTTGCAGGAGTAGGATGCAGTGGTAGCAAAAACACTAACAATCCGGATACCGCGCCTGTGGTAGAGCAGGCTTCTCTAAGCAATGCGCCGGCAATAACACCTCCACCGGTTGCCAGTAAAATTCCAAAAGAGCTCTCTATTCATGGCGACACCCGTATTGATAATTATTATTGGCTTAATGAAAGGGAAAACCCTAAAGTGCTTGATTATCTAAAAGCCGAAAATGCTTATACCCAGGAAGTGATGGCCGATACCAGGGACTTACAGGAAGAACTTTTCAATGAGATAGTAGCACGAATAAAACAAACAGATGAATCTGTTCCCTATAAAAGAAATGGATATTTCTATTATACCCGATATGAGGCTGGTAAGGAATACCCGGTATTTGTTCGTCGTAAAGAAGTTATGTCTGCACCAGAAGAGGTGATGCTTAATGCCAACGAGCGGGCTGAAGGAAAAAGTTATTATGCGCCCGCTGGAATGAGTATGAGCCCGGATAATCTTTTGATGGCATTTGGTGAAGATACAGTGAGCCGGCGCCAATATACCTTAAGGTTTAAAAACCTAAAAACCGGGGAAATCCTGGCAGACCAAATTCCCAATACCACAGGTGGGGCGGTGTGGGCCAATGACAATAAGACCGTATTCTATACCATGAAAGACCCTTCGCTGCGGTCTTTTAAGATCTTTAGCCATACCCTGGGAACTCCCGCATCCCAGGATAAGGAAGTGTACCACGAGGCAGATGAAACCTTTAGTACATTCGTATTTAAAACAAAATCTCAGAAATATATTATTATTGGCTCCGGCAGTACCCTGTCCCAGGAATATCGTTTTATAGATGCCTCCAATCCAAATAGCACATTTAAGGTAATACAACCACGGGAACGAGGGCTTGAGTACAGTCTGGACCATTTTGGTGATAGCTTCTACCTTCTTACAAATAAGGATGGAGCTACCAATTTCAAACTAATGAAAACCCCTGTAACCAAGACTTCGAAAGAAAATTGGACCGAGGTTATCCCGCATAGGGCAGATACCTACCTGGAAAATGTGGAGATCTTTAAAGATTACCTCGTTTTACAGGAACGAAGGAATGCGTTGACCCATTTACGAATTAAGAAGTGGAATGATCCGGCAACAGATTATTATGTAGATTTTGGTGAAGAAGCCTATACCGCCGGTATTAGTATTAATCCCGATTTTGACAGTAAGGTTTTGCGATATTCTTATAGCTCCCTTACAACCCCCAGCTCCACTTTTGATTTTAATATGGAAACGAAAGAAAAGAGTTTATTAAAAGAGCAGGAAGTAGTGGGCGATTTCGATAAGAAAAACTACGAATCAAAACGCATTTATGCCACCGCCAAGGATGGCACAAAGATTCCCGTATCTCTGGTTTACCGTAAAGGAATTAAACTGGACGGCCAAAATCCTACCTTACAGTACGCGTACGGCTCTTATGGTTCCAGTACAAATCCCGCATTTTCTTCTACCAGGTTAAGTTTGCTTGACCGGGGGTTTGTTTATGCCATAGCACACATACGTGGGGGCCAGGAAATGGGTCGCCAATGGTATGAGGACGGAAAAATGATGAAGAAGAAAAATTCTTTTACAGATTTTATTGATGTATCTGAATATCTTATCCAACAAAAATATACCAGTCCCGAAAATTTATATGCGCAGGGTGGCAGTGCCGGAGGGCTTTTAATGGGAGCAGTAGTAAATATGCGTCCGGAATTATACAAGGGAGTCCATGCTGCGGTGCCCTTTGTAGATGTGATCACTACCATGCTGGATACCAGTATTCCTTTAACCACAGGCGAATTTGATGAGTGGGGGAATCCTGCTGAAAAAGCAGCTTACGATTATATGCTTTCCTATTCGCCTTATGATAATGTAGAAAGAAAAGCCTATCCAAACCTGCTGGTTACAACCGGGCTACACGATTCGCAGGTTCAGTATTTTGAACCGGCCAAATGGGTAGCTAAATTACGGGAGATGAAAACAGATGATAACCTGCTGCTTTTACATACCAATATGGATGCGGGCCATGGAGGGGCCTCGGGCCGATTCCAGCCTTATAGAGATACAGCTCTTCAATATGCATTTTTCCTGAAGTTGGCCGGACTAACCGAATAAATATAATTGAATATATGAAAACCCCGTTGTAACAATTGCAGCGGGGTTTTTTTATGGTGAATTCTTTAAAAGATTGAATGATTAGCGGATAGCAGGCAGGTACCACAAAATAAAGGCTATAACGCCTAAAAATAAAATACCTCCAAAAATGGTTAGACTTTTAAAAAATAACCAGTCCCAGTTGATTTGGGAGATATAATCCTGATAATAATCCTTTTTGGCAGTAGATGGAGGGACAGTTTTCATAATTTACGTTAAGTGGTTATTAACACCTGTTCAATTATGGAACCAAAAATTTTAAAACCCGCAATCTCCAAACTAAAAAAGGGAGGGGAATATTAGGAAAGCCGGAAATGCATCCATTGAAATCTCTATAGAATTATTAAGGGGCCTGCAGTAAGCACCACTTGAGGAAGAGAATTCCGTTTTTATTCAAAATTTTATCCGGCCTGAATCTGGATTAAATTTTTTTTAAAAAAAGAGTGTAACCACCCCAAACCTTGCCCATATTTTCTACAGGCTGCTTGTGGAGTTTTAAAACAGCACTGAGGTTATTTTCGCTGCTTTTCAAATTCCAGATCCTGAAAATCAAAACTGAAATCTGTCATAGGGGAGACCGGTTCCATTGTAAAACCGTTCGCTTCTCCTTCGCGATCCAGAGAGAACACGGCAAATGCATCACCGTTCAGGCTGCGGTCATCCCACTTCACCACAAAAGAATTTCCTTTATAGAAACTCATTTCCCCATGAAGGTCGGGTGCCTTTTCTGCTTCAAATCTAAGTTTTCCGTCCTTTACCAAGATATTTACCTTGCCAAACCAGGGATCGAGGTAAGCTCCTGAATATTTAGACAGCTCTGCTGTACTCATTTTCTGGTTTTTTTGAACTGCCTCCACATTCTTCCAAACATTGGCAACCACAGAATCGGAATACTTCTCATTCCGCAGGACATTTTTGTGATATTGGGCAATGCGGTCTTTTCCTTTTATTCCGAAGTAGGCATCTTTAATACTGTTAGTAACCGACCTGAAAGCCGCGCCTGATTGCTGATTGGTAAGTACAATAATTCCAAGTTCCAGTTGCGGGATCATGGTAACCTGGGAAACAATTCCCAAAAGTCCGCCGGTATGCGTAACTTCTTTATATCCATTAACATCACTCAGGTTCCAGCCCAGGCCGTATGCTTTGAATTGGGTATTATAATCTCCGGGTCCTGTTCTAATAATAGTTTGGGGCGTCCACATTTCCCGGTGTTGTTCCTTGCTAAAAATGCTATCCTTCAATTGCGTTCCAAATTTCCCATTGTCGAGCTGCATTTGGACCCATTTGCTCATATCATATACTGAAGAATATACTCCTGCAGCGGGATCTGCTGCAGGGGTGAAACTAAGGCCCACAGTTACCAGTTTACCTTCTGTTGGGGCGTGTCCCTCAATTACATTGGTTTTATCCTTAATCAGGTTCCAGTTAACCACCGAATTGTTCATTCCCAGGGGCCTGAAAATATTTTGGGTGATGAAGGTCTCATAATCCAGCCCGGATACCTTTTCAACTACTACACCGGCCACTATATAGAGCAGGTTGTCATAATCATATTTCGTCCTGAAGGAGGAAACCGGTTTTAGATATCGTAAATTATGTATAAGTTCCTCTTTACTTGTGGTATTTAACGAAGGCCATACCATCAGGTCCCCGGCACCCAGGCCCAGTCCGCTGCGATGCGTAAGAAGATCCCTTACGGTGAATTCACTGGTTACATAGGGATCATATAATTTAAACTCGGGGATAACTTCGGTAACTTTGGTATCCCATTCCAGTTTTCCCTGGTCAATAAGAATTGCCAGGGCAGCAGCTGTCATCGCTTTGGTATTGGATGCCACCCCAAAGAGGGTGTTTTCATCTACTTTTCCGCCTTTTTCTAATGATCTTGTCCCGTAACCTTTCATATGTAGCACCTTACCGTCCTTCAAAACGGCTACAGCCATACCGGGGACATCAAAGGTTTTCATAGTTTTTTGTACCAGGTTGTCAATTTGGTCAGTACTCAATCCCTGTCCCCAATTATTTTGGGTAAAAATTAATAAGAAGGAAACAAGCATTAATAATGGGAGGGAAGATTTTTTCATAGATGGGTAATTTTTAGAATCCACTAAAGATATAAAATTCGCCGGATTGAAAAGTGGCTAATAGCGCAGGATAGGAAAGATAATATGGACAGCGTCCATTTTTTTATAAAGGGGCCAAAGGAGTTTCAAATTGACTTATTTCGATTTAAGGCATAAAAAAGAGGAATTTTTCAATTCCTCCCTAAGCATTTGGAAATGAAATTTTCCTATTGACTAATTTCCTTATCGGTAAAACTCATTTCTCTTACGCAAACATACTTACCATCGCGCTTTTCCCATATGGCAATATATTTACCCGTAGAAATCACTTTTCCGGCAGCGTCCATTCGGGTTGATTTTCCAATTTCGGTAACCACATTTTCATCTCCATATACATCCAGGACCTCATATTTGGCGGTTGATCCTTTCTCCCTGCCGGCCATACTGGTTTCAAGGTCCTTTTTAATAGCATTTCTACCTGAGACCATCGGCTTGTCTGCCGACATAATTACGGCATCCTCTGCATAAAAAGAACTGATTCTTTCTGCATCCCGCGCATTATCACCCTGTGCCCAGGTGTTTTCCAATTCCTGGATCTCCGCTTTCACAGCAGCCATATCTGTCTTCACTTCGGCCACTTCCTTTTCAACGCGTACTTCTTTTTCTTTTTCAGTAGAAGTATTACATCCCGCAGCAATGATCGTTAAGCCCAGACAGGCAGTTGCGATCCTAAAATAATTAATTGTGTTCATCTTATTGGTGGTTGATTATTGCTTACTCTTCCCGGTTTTCAGCATACCCGTTGAAATAAATATATAGAGGAGGAAATTAAGGGGTATACCTTTTTACGCCCGGGTTTAGTGGATCAGGAATTTTTAGATAGGCGAAAAAAGAAATATCAGGTTAAAGTACTCTATTTTAATGTGATAAAGCGTAATTGTACGAATTCCTTGACAAAAATATTAAAATTATGCTTGTGCGCTTGGAAGCATTTTATTGTATGCATATAGGAGTTATTCCAATTAGTAGGAAATTTTCCTACTTTATCAAATAAATTACTACATTTACTTTCTGGAAATCGGGTTTATGAATGATCAGTTATTTGCGGTAATAGATGTTGAAACTACGGGAGGTGGCATTGCAGGAAACCGCCTTACCGAGATTTGTATAGTGCTTATGAAAGGTGCTGTGGTTATTGATAAATATTCAACACTTATCAATCCTGAAAAGCATATTCCGTTACAGATAACTGCGCTCACCGGCATTGACAATGATATGGTTGCCAATGCTCCAAAATTTCCTGAAGTTGCAAAAAAGATTGAAGAAATGACCCGCGAAGCAATTTTTGTGGCTCATAATGTAAATTTTGATTACAATGTGCTGCGGAATGAATTTAAGGACCTTGGTTTTGAATACTCCCGAAAGAAATTATGTACGGTACGTCTCTCGCGAAAACTTATCCCCGGATTATTTTCCTACAGTTTGGGCCGGCTTTGTGACTCCATTAATATTCCTATTGTAAACCGGCACCGGGCCGAAGGGGATACAGATGCCACAGTGATCCTTTTTCAACGTCTTTTATCCCTTGATGATGATTTTAAAGTGATTCGGTCCTTCCTGCACGCCCATTCCAGGCAGGCAACCCTGCCGCCACATCTTTGTGCCGAACAGATCTATGAACTGCCCGAAAGCCCCGGGATCTATCTCTTCAAGGATAAGAATCATAAAGTTGTGTACGCAGGCAAGGCTATCAATATCAAAAAAAGGGTGATCTCTCACTTTTATGATAAATTGAGCAAAGAATATCAGCTTGGCCAGGAAACCTACTATATAGATTATGAGACCACTGGAAATGAACTTATGGCCTTGTTGCTGGAAGCCGAATACATAAGAAAGTACTATCCAAAATACAATCAGGCACAAAAGCGGCCCGGGACCATTTACCAGATCATAAGTTATGTGAACCAGCGCGGGATCATACAGCTTGCCCTTGGGAAAACCAAACTCATCAGGGATTCCGTAGGCACCTTTTACAGCAGGGCGCAGGCCACAGAAAAACTGGAACAGCTATGTGAAATGTTCAAGTTGTGCCCCCGTTACTGCACTTTACAAAGCAATGTAGAGATCTGTTCCCATTACCGCATTAAGAATTGCGAGGGCGTTTGTGATGGTTCGGAATTGGTAGAAAATTATAATGAAAAAGTTGAAGCTGCTATTGCATCCCTAAACCGCGAATCTTCCACTTATGTGATCAGGGAAAAAGGGAGGCATTATGAGGAAGAAGCATTTGTATTGGTACGTGATGGGCGCTATCTTGGTTTTGGCTATGTAGATAAAAATGCCCAGGTAAGCTGTATTGATGATTTTGAACCTTTCTTAAAATTGCAGCAGGCCACCTACCATACCAATAAGATCTTAAGCAATTATGTACGCAAACAGGGGGCTCCCAATATTCTATTCTTCGACGATTTCTCTACCGCAGGCCCAAGGCCTTCCCAAAATGTTACCCAGGAATTATTCGGGATGAGTTGTTGAGGAGTATTGAGAAGTGAGTAGTGAGTAGTGAGTAGTGAGTATGGTTGAGTGCTTGTATATTGTATAATGTAGTACTGATTTGATCTCTATAATTTGAAATTTTATTTTTGAAATTGAATTTTGGTGTGGGAATTTGGAACCTGCCTGCCTGCCGGTTTGTATATTGGAAATTGGAGATTGGAGATTGGATATTGGAATTTTAAGTTTTAGAGTTCACTTCTTTGATACTATTCACAAAAATAAAAGCATGCGGATCAATTAAAGCAATTGCTTTTTTTATACGGTGTACTTCCAGGCGGGTAACTACGGTCATAATTATATCGCAATCCTGTTTAATATTAAAGGAACCCGGCAGGGAACCCCGCTCTCCTTTATAGGTGCTTATAGATTTTCCAAAGTCCTTAACAAGGGTAGCTTTGATAATTTCCTGATCTGCTGAAATAATATTAAGAGCGGTAAATTCTTCAAAACCTTCTACTACATAATTGGTAGTTTTCATAGCGGTATAGTACACCAAAATGGAATACATCCCGGTTTCAATTCCAAACCTGTAGGCCGCACCTAAAATTATGAGGGTGTTGAGGCTTAGAATAATTTCTCCCGAGGTAAAAGCCGATTTCTTTTCGGTATAATGGGCAATTACTGCGAGCCCGTCTACAACCCCACCGCCACGGATCACCAATCCAATTCCAAGGCCAATGAAGAATCCGCCGAAAACTGCAATCAGCAATTTATCGTGTGTAAAAGCCGGAATTTCTATAAAGTACATCCCTGCGGAAAGCAACAACATGGCGATCAATGACTGAAGTCCAAATGTGTGGCTAATCTTCTTATATCCAATTATTACAAATGGCAAATTGAATGCAAGCAGAATTAAACTAATATGAATATTGGCCAGACCGGTTAACAGAATTGTAAGCCCCGTGACCCCGCCATCCAGAAAATTATTTGGAACCATAAATCCCTGTAAACCTATAAGAGCAAACAGCACCCCAAGAAGGATAAGGGTTATGGATTTAAGCGAGAAAATGGATCGCCAGTTTATATTGCGGGCTTTTTTCATAAAGAAGGCCCATTCTATCCAGGGCTGAGGTTAAATTTTAAGAATTTTATATCTTACTTCAGCGTCACCGAAGAGACATAAAACTGTTTGATTTACAACAGCTTAAGTTATAAAATTATTTCTTGCGGTAATCACTGCGAAATACCCTTCACCTCATATTTGTGTTTATTGGCGTATGCGACAAGGGAGAGCATTACCGGCACCTCCACCAAAACTCCCACCACACATACCAGGGCGGCAGGGCTTTGAAGGCCAAACAATCCTATTGCTACAGCAACCGAAAGTTCAAAGAAATTACTGGCTCCAATCATAGCGGCAGGTGCGCATACAGGATGAGTTAATTTAAGTTTCTTACCGGCAAACCAGGTAGCAAAAAATATAAAGTAGGTTTGAATGATCAAAGGCACAGCGATAAGAAATATTACCAGCGGATTGTTGAGTATATTTTCTCCCTGAAAAGCAAAGAGCAGGACCAGTGTAAGCAACAGGGCAATGATGCTAACCGGTTTTAATTTGGGCAAAAAATTAGTTTTGAACCAATCGGCCCCGTGGCGTTTTATAAGTAAGTTACTGGTAATAATTCCTGCTACCAGGGGAATTACCACATAGATCAAAATACTTAGAATAAGGGTTTCATAAGGGACCACAACATCGGTTATTCCAAGTAATAATCCCACAATAGGTACAAAAGCCACCAGAATAATAAGATCGTTTACAGAAACCTGCATAAGGGTATAATTCGGGTCTCCATCTGTCAAATAAGACCATACAAAAACCATAGCGGTACAGGGGGCGGCTCCAAGTATGATCGCCCCGGCAATATATTCCCCCGCAAGGGTGGGATCTATGAATGCCGCAAATAATTTCGTGAAAAAGATCCAGGCAAAAAATGCCATTGTAAAAGGTTTTACCAACCAGTTCATGACTAATGTCAAAACGATTCCTTTTGGCCGTCTTCCAATTTTTTTAATGCTCGTAAAATCAACCTGGAGCATCATTGGGTAGATCATCATCCAGATGAGGACCGCAATTGGGATGTTCACTCTATAAATCTCCCAGGTGCTCATTACCTGCATGGCATCACCGGCAATAAACCCGATAAAAATTCCTCCGGCAATACAAAAGGCAACCCATAGACTAAGATATTTTTCGAAAAATGCGATTTCCTTTTTAACTGCCATTACTTTACTTTAATTTCTGAAAAAACATATTTTAATTCGGTTGCGATCTGCTCGCTGCGCTCCTTGTATTTTTGTTTTTGCTGCCCGGTACCATCAAATTCTTTTGGATCTTCATACGTAACAGGGATACGTTTTTCAGCACCTGCGATAAAGGGGCAACCGGCATCGGCCTGGGAGCAGGTCATAATTGCTGCAAATCCCGATTTCGGATTAAAATTATCATCAAAGGTTTTTGAAAATCCGATTACCGGATGCTCATTTTCACCAAATTTTATGCTGTACACCGGGTTTTTTTCTTCAGAAAGTTTCGCGATCTCAAATCCATGCTCTTCCAGAGTTTCCGCAGCAACAGGGAACAATGCAGTTGCCTCCGTTCCTCCTGAATAGCAGAATATATTGGGAATATTATAATATGCAGCCAGAGCCTGTGCCCAAACCTGGGAAAGGTGACTTCTGCGGGAATTATGGGTACAAATGAAATTAAGCCTTACCGGTTGTCCCTTCGTTATTTTTTCCTGAATATATGCAACAAGGGATTGCAGCAATTTTTTTCTTTCTTTGGGAATAGAATCAAGCTTTAAAGCAGTGATGTTTTTATCAACTTTTTCAAATAGTTCAGAAGTTTTCCTGGTCATTGTGAGATTGTTTTAATTGGAAATAGAAATCATTAACAGCAGCCGGAAACACCTGCAGGGCCACAAAAATTTTCTGCTTCCTCAATTGATGATTTTAGGAAATTCAAAGGTTTATTTCCCGGTTTTTGTGCAAAAACGGTAATGCTGAAAATTCCGGTGTGCCCGTTTTTAAAGGCTTCTTTTTCCGTTTGGTCAAGGTACCTGTCCAAGATTGCATCAGGAATGACTATCTGCTTCTCTTTTTGAATACTAATATTTTGAAATCCGGTATTCCTTATGTGTTCCAGATATTCATCTTTTTGAATGGCACCGGCAATGCAGCCGGCATACATTTCAGCATCCATCTTTAATTTTTCTGGCAAACTGCCCACAAGCACAATATCAGAAATACTGAAATGTCCGCCTGGTTTTAAAGTGCGATATATTTCCTTAATCACCTTTTGCTTATTGGGTACCAGGTTGAGTACGCAGTTACTCACAATAACATTAGCCAGATCATTGGAAACCGGCATGTTCTCAATATCTCCCTGCCGGAATTCCACATTATTGAAACCAAGTTTTTCGGCATTTACCCGTGCCTTTTTGATCATATCCTCTGTAAAATCTATTCCTATCACCTTACCGGTTTCCCCGGCCTCATGGCGTGCAATGAAACAATCATTTCCGGCACCGGAGCCCAGATCTATTACCGTATCTCCTTTCCTTATTTTCGCAAAGCCGGTTGGAAGGCCACATCCCAAACCAAGGTCGGCATCAGGATTATAACCTTCCAGTCCCGAATAATCATCGGTCATAATATTATAAACTTCAGGAACCTGAGAGTTGCCGCCGCAGCAGGAATCATTTTCCCCACGGGCAATCTCTGCATATTTTTCCTGAACGATCTTTTTAAGTTCTTCTGAAGTTGTCATAGTTCAATCTTTTTAGTGAAAACAATCAACAATTAGTGCTGCAGGAGGAGGGAGGCTGAAAGCTTTCAAAAAACTCCCCAAAAAGGCCTTTAATTTCTTCCCATTTTACCGGATTGATACAATAGCTTACGGAAACCCCTTCTATGGTTCCCTGAATGATCCCGCTGTTTTTCAATTCTTTGAGGTGCTGGCTTATGGTAGCCTGGGCGAGACCAAGTTCTTCAACCAAATGGCCGTTGATACAGGTATTTGCCCTTAGCAAATATTCAATAATTGCGATACGTGCAGGGTGTGCAAAAACTTTGGCAACACCGGCGAGTTCATTTTGCTTATCGGTAAAGAGATCGGTTTTTGTAACTCCCATTTTAAATTATTTTTTCAAGTTGATCCTCGCTGTAAAAATTCAGCAAAGTGGGTAATAATTCTTCTTTTGGCAAATAGGGAATTCCATAGATCCTTTTAGTAAGCGTGTTTTCTATAGTTTGGATTACTTCCCCTTCTGCACGTGCCCTGCTTTTTAGCAAGGGATCCTTAATGCCTGCCTGCATAGACAAACATTGATTCACCACCCAGGCATAAGGAATGATTCCGGCCCTTTTTAAATCTTCCTGTAACGCCGCGGCTTCCCGCATAGGAGTGGTTTCAGGAAGGGAAACCAGGATAACTTTAGAAAGACTGCTGTCCTGTAAGGCCATATAAGGCGTTTTTATTTTTGCGGGATCCATGCCGGTATTGCGCATTACTTCGCGATGATAACTTCCTGCAGTATCCAGCAACAATAAGGTATGCCCGGTAGGTGCGGTATCAATAACCACAAATTTTCGCCTGGCCTGTTGAATGGCTTTGGAAAAAGCGTGAAAAACAGCCACTTCTTCGGTACAGGGGGATTTCAGATCCTCCAACAGAAGTTTCTTTCCATTTTCATCAAGTTTTTGGCCTTTTTGCGCCAACACTTTCTCTGTATAGCGTTGGGTTTCAATTTTGGGATCAATGCGATCTATGCTCAGGTTTGCAGGCAGTTCGCCCAATTGGTCTATAAAATCCTGAATGTGGGCAGCAGGATCTGTTGTTGTAAGATGCACCTCAAAACCTTTGCGTGCAATCATAATGGCAAGCGCAGACGCTGTTATAGTTTTCCCAACCCCTCCTTTTCCCATAGTCATAATTAGTCCGTGATCCTGAGTAGCGGTAAGATCATTTACCAACTCATCTATTCCTTTTATAAAGGAATTTACATCATTCTTTTCTGAAAGATTTTGCTCCACCTCTTTCTCCTGCAATTTTTCATTATACAGGGAGCGAAGTTTTTGTAATTCTAAGACATTATAGGGTAAAAGCGGAAATTGCTGCCGTTCCAGACCATTTAGATTTTGCGGAATAGATGCTAATTGTTTATTCGCTATTTCCTCCATTTTCACTGCAAATTCATCAGAATGGTCCAGCGCTTTAAAGACACCATTGATCAATAATTTCTGATTGTTCAATCCAAGTTCCTTTAGTTCATCACTGGTACGGGAAACTTCTTTTAAAGAAGATCTTTCCGCCCGGGATACGAGGTAGAACGTGGTTTGGTTTGCATCGCGTAACGTTTCAACTACCTTATTGTATCTTTCCTGACTGCTCTTTAAGGCTGAAGTTGGGCCCAGACAGGAAGCGCCGTCCGGGTTTTTTTCAGAAAACGATGCCCAGGCAGCGGGTAATTCCAGCAATCTTAGGGTGTGTCCGGTTGGAGCGGTGTCAAAAATGATCACATCAAAACTTTCGCCTTCATTTTCTCCGGAAATAAAGCGTGAAAATTCATCAAAAGAAGCGATCTCGGTGGTGCAGGCGCCCGAGAGTTCTTCCTGCATTTTCTTTATGGCTGCTTCGGGCAGGATGTCCCGTAAAGGTTCGGTTACCCTGTTTCGGTACTCATCTGCAGAAACTTCCGGGTTGATATTGATGGCCATTAGATTTTTCAATCCCTGTACGGCACCCATCTTTTCAGTTACAGGGCTGTTGAGCACATCCTCAAGATTGGAAGCAGGATCTGTACTTACCAGAAGGACTTTTTTCCCTTCATCGGCCATTTTTATGGCGGTGGCACAGGAGAGAGAAGTTTTTCCTACGCCTCCTTTGCCGGTAAAAAATAAATATTTTGTTTGGTGCGATTCCATAATCCTGTATGTTAAGATTTACACTGTTGTTTTAGCAACATCCCGAATTGGGCGCACAGGAATCTGCAGTGGGTTGAAGTTCACCTAACAAACGGTTAGCCTGTGTTATTATCTGCTTACTAAGGGAGTTTTTAGCATCATTACCAATATTCATTGCCCGGGCTATTTCCTGAATTTCAATGTCCAGGACTTTTGCCCTGCTAACTTGTTGTTTCAGGAAAGTTTCGTTGGAAGCCGCAACCGCGGCTCCTATACCAATAAGTACATTGGTTTTTTCAGCAAAATTCTCATTTGAAAAATGAGTTTTCCCGGAGGTCTGTGAAGTTTTGGTTTCCAGCAGCTGTAGCCATTCTTCTTTAGAAGGATATTCCCCTGCTTTCACCAATTTATCATTAATGAAAATATAGGGAAGAGAATCTACGCCTTCTTCCTGTAATTTTTTTATGGCATCAGGATACTCTTTAAAAGCAGCCCCATCATTGGAAATGTTATGACGCTTTACCTCATACCCAAGGGATTTAAGCCATTTTACATTGGCGGCTGTCTGGACCAGTGTATCGTCTACAGATGGGCCGCAAACTCCTGTGCTACAACACAAAGCCGGATCTAAAATAGTTATTTTCAAGGGTGAAAATATTTTAAAGAATATTACATTGCAATATTACGATAGATACATAAATAAAACAAATATTTCAGGATTTTTTGAGGTAGGTATTCTTTAAACTTCCAGGGCTTTTCTATCCCAATCTGCGAGTTTTGCTCCAGCCTCATAGGTGCTGTCAAGAAATTCGCGCAGCATTGCCTCCGGGTCTTTGCTTTCCTGCACTGCTTTATAAGGTAGAATAAATTCATGGAGGGATTGGTGATAATAGGCTTCCTCTGGCTCTATGGCTGCATCTTTAAAACCCTCCGGTTCGGGGTAGAGATAACAATAAAAAGCGGCTTCAGGAAGGGCCTCGCTTCCGGGCCAGAATCCCGCGCTCATTACCTCGTGAGAGTAGGCCTCCTCTGCCACCCAATTGGCAAGGTTGGGTATACCGCCGGGATGTTTGGGAGCAATTCGACCTGAAAAACGGGATGCTGCAAGATCAAAACTTCCCCAAAAGAAATGAACATCGCTGCATTTTCCCCTGAAGTGGCATTTAAATCCGGTAAATACATCCTGCATTGCCAGCAGACTTTTATGCAAGGCGGTAACTTCTTTAATGTCGTAGGAATTATGGAGGGTATCATCTTCAAATCTTATTGGATTGGGCAATTCCACAGGCCTGGAATAGATCTCAAGGTCAATATTGAGGGTTTTTAGATTGGAGAAGAGCTTCTCGTAGAATTCAGCGACCGAAAGTCCGGGTAAGCTAAATTGCCTTTCCTCACCCCGGCTGGTCAATATTATTAAACGATGTTTAATAAAGTCCAGGTCTATCTGGAAGAACTGGTCGCGGTAGGGAAGGGTAGAAGTGGTTAAGCCGGTAGGGGTTATCTTTAGGCTCACGTGCCAGGAATGGTTCATCCAGGTTAAGGTTCCCAGTTTAATTTTCCCAAGGATCTGGGTCCACATGTGCAGGGTTTCATAGGTGTCTTTTCCCGTTTCATAAGATAGTGCTGGCCATTTCGTTTCCATAGAATTGTTTTTCAGTTTACAGTACTTAATTTACTCAATCTTTTTGAAACAAGCTCTAAATCCAAAACTCAAGAATCAAAAACCAAAATTCAAATTCCAAAATCCAAACCTGCCTCCCGGCAGGCAAGTTCCACATTCCAAAAACCCAGATTCAGAACATCTCATTTTATAACCCAATCAACATTACAAAATAAAGTATGCACTATACATGCCCTATTCCCTAATTCCTACTCCCTAATCACGAACTTCGCCCCCGAATCCTGCTAAGGGATTGAGGTTTTATGCCCAGGTACGAGGCAATAAGGTATTGTGGGATGCGCTGTACAAAATGCGGATAACGACTGGAAAATTCTTTATAGCGGTGGTCTGCATCCTCACTTATAGTTTTAGCAATTCGATAATGCAAAGTAGCCAGGGAGTTTTGGAGCAGCTTGCGAAAAAACCGGTCAAAAAGGGGATGGGAGCAACAAAGCTTTTCAAATGAATTCTTGTTTATAAGTAAAGCCCGTGTAGGTTCCAGGGTTTCAATGGTAGTAACTGCAGGACTACCTTTAAAATAGCTGGAAGCATCTGTGATCCAGTAATTCTCAATGGCAAACTGCAACGCGTTTTTATCGCCTTTTTCATTAACATAATATGAATAACAGGAACCTTCCAGAATAAAATATTGATAATTACAGGCCCTTCCGGCCTCTGCTAAAAGTTCTTTCTTATCAAAGGATTTTTCGAAAGAAAGTTCGCGCAGGTTATCCAGCATTTCTTCCGGGATCTCTTCTCCCAGAGTGTATTCCAGATGTTTTTTTATAAGTTCTTCCATGTATTTTGCTGAAGGTTTTTTCCTGAGCCGGAAAATAAAAATACGAAAAGATGGTCGGTTTCTTGGCTGAATTATCCCTCGAGTCACCAGCTTCTGAAAGAATAAAGAATAATTTAATTTTAGCAGTAGAAATACAGGCTGGTTTTTTATTTCCCTTGTACGGGCATGGAAGCTTTTCTACCTTTAGGAAATTCTGAAGCAAATATGAAAGAACTCAAAGATAAAACCGTCCTAATAACGGGTGGAGGTTCCGGCATTGGTAAATTAATGGGAGAATTGATCCTTAGAAAAGGAGGCCAACTCATTATTTGGGATATCAATGAGGTGAATATAGAGCAAAGCCTGGCAGAACTTTCGATTTTAGGAGAAGCTAGCGCATATAAAGTGGATGTATCCAATCCGGCCGAAGTGAAAGAGAAGGCCTCCCTGGTGTTACAGGAACATGGGGTTATAGATGTTCTTATAAATAACGCCGGGATCATTGTGGGAAAATATTTTCATGAACACAATACATCAGATATTCAAAGAACTATGAATATCAACACAGCGGCACCTATGTATGTTACTGCCGAATTTTTGCCCGGGATGATGGCCCAAAATTCCGGACATATATGCAACATTGCTTCTTCAGCGGGGCTGGTGTCTAACCCTAAAATGAGTGTGTACGCTGCAAGTAAATGGGCCATGATTGGCTGGAGTGACAGCCTGAGGCTTGAAATGGAACAACTGGATAAGAATATAGGAATTACCACGGTAAATCCTTTTTACATTGATACGGGAATGTTCGCCGGGGTGCGATCTAAAGTTCCCATCCTAAAACCGGAAAAGGTGGCTCGTAAAATTATAAAGGCAATAGAACAGGACAGGATATTTTTAACCATGCCCTGGAGCATGCATCTGGTACGCCTGGGCCAGGGTTTATTTCCCATCAGGTTTTTTGACTGGTTTGTGGGAAAGGTGTTGGGAATGTACAGCACCATGGATCATTTTAAAGGCCGAAAAGAATAAATATATTAAAAGGAAAAAAATTGGAAAATACATCAACCACCGAAATAGATAGAATACACAGGGAACACCAGAACTTTTTTGCCACGCATCAAACAAAGAATATCGATTTTAAGATTGATAAACTTAAAAAGCTGAAGTCCACCATTGACAAATATGAAGGACAGATCCTCGAGGCCTTGGGGAAGGATCTTGGAAAGTCTGAAGAAGAGGCATATCTCACCGAAAAAAGCATTGTAACCGGGGAAATAGAGCATCATTTAAAAAATCTTAAAAGATGGGCCGCTCCGCAAAAGGTATCTTCAGCTCTTCATTTGTTACCTTCTTCGGGAAAATTGTTATTTGAACCCCTGGGCCAAACGCTTATTATTGCGCCCTGGAATTATCCATTCCAGCTGCTTATGGCTCCGCTAATCGGGGCAATTTCTGCAGGTTGTTGTGCCATTTTAAAACCTTCAGAAAATACTCAGCACATAGCCGCGGTGATGGACAGGATCATCAAGGAAACCTTTGAGCCAAATTATATAGCTATGGTTCACGGCGACCAGGAAACGGGCGCCTACCTGCTGGAGAAACGCTTTGATATGATCTTTTTTACCGGCAGCACCCGGGTGGGAAAAATTGTGATGAAGGCGGCGGCTGAACATCTAACGCCTGTGATCCTTGAACTGGGAGGAAAAAGTCCCTGTATTGTAGATGAAAATGCCAATATTGAAATAGCTGCAAAAAGAATAATTTGGGGGAAGACCATAAACTCCGGCCAAACCTGTATTGCGCCCGACTATCTTCTGGTGCACGAGAAGGTAAAGGAGGAACTTATAGAAAATATGCAGAAGCATATTGAGAGTATGTACGGCCGCGATCCTGAAGAAAGTAGCTATTATCCCAGGATAGTTAATAAGGATGCCTTTGACCGGCTTTCCCAGCTTCTTGAAAAAACGGATGGCACCATACGTCACGGCGGACAAAAAAACAGGGAGAAGCTTTATATTTCCCCAACTATTCTTGATGGAATTACGGGGGATGATGAACTTATGAAAGCCGAGATCTTCGGTCCAATATTACCAATTATGACCTTTACATCCTTGGATGAGGCTATAACCCAAGTCAATTCGGCCGAAAAACCCCTGGCTCTTTATTATTTCGGAAATACCGAAAAAGGGGAGATGGTCCTGGAAAAGACCAGTTCCGGCGGGGCTTGTATAAATGATACGCTTATGCATATAGCCAATCACAATCTGCCGTTTGGTGGTGTGGGAAACAGCGGGCAGGGCAGCTACCACGGCCGGGAAAGTTTTTTAGCCTTCAGTAACCGCAGGGCAGTAGTAACTACCCCAACCTGGATAGACCTGAAATTTAAATATGCGCCCTTTAAGTATTTTGAATGGATAAAGAAATTGATGTAATTTGAGTTTTGTGGGGTCTTTAATAATGTTTTTTAAACCTTTTGCTTCAACAATTCTTCCAGGTCCAGCTTTGTATCCAGAAAGCTTTCCACTTCCATTTTGTTCATACCGGGCTTGATGCCGGGGAGATAATGGATCTTAATCAATCTTTTGTCATTTTTTGAAAGACTCCTGTTATTATCTGTCTGGCGGGGATAAAAAATGCTGTATTCATTATCCACTTCTCCCAACAAACCCAGAGATTTTAAGAATAATCGTTGAAGGTTATAGGTACCCCTTTGATTATTTGTAATGAGATTTGGCACTATGCAATAAGCCGATCTTTCAAGCTGATATTGCTTGTTATATTTTCTTGAATTCCAGTGGTCGAAATGAGAAATATCCACCCCCGGAAGTTTGATGTTTTCAAGAGCGGCAAATTGTTCCAGGTCGCTAAAATGAATAGCGATCTGGGCCTTTTGTAATTCGGTAGTTTCAATAATTTCCAAACCGGTAAGCGATTCAAGATCTGTAATAAAACGGACCCAATTTTTGCGGGACATATATTGCAGGTCACCTTGAACAAAATAATGAATAGTATTCTGTAATTCCCATTTAATTAGGGGAGAGGGTGTATTATTAACTACGAGAAAAGAACTTTGGAGATAATCGTTTTTAAGGTCCAGCGCTTTACGGGATTGGGAATTCGCGGTAAAAGACAATAAACTAATAAAAAGGAGAACCAAAAGAGAACGGTTAAACATGCGGGTAAGTTTAAGAAGGTTTATAAAAAAATAAAAATTCCCGCAGGTAGGGTAGCGCAGAAACAAATGATTGAACAACAAAACTAAAAATTAATTGAAGAGAACGAAGAAAAATCAAACAAAATGTTTGGAACAAGGTTACCGAAACCTCACAGGTTCCGAAATCTAACGTCTACAGTCTAACGTCTACAGTCTATCGTCTACCGACTAAACTCTTAACATTCCCCGAAAACCTCTCGCAGCGTAGTAAGATTGAGCGCCGTTATGATATATAAAAACATTGTCGTACCTGAAATCCCCAAAAATTGCTCCGTCCAATTTTCTTATTTCCGCCGGGGTTTTTAACCAGCTGGAAGTCCTGGAATCGAAATTCCCGAGTTTCTGTAAATCCCTGTATTGCTCTTCAGTCAAAAGTTCAATGCCCATCGCGGTTGCCATATCAATGGCATTATTACCTGGTTTATGCTCCTTTCGCGATTCCAATCCTTCACGGTCATAACAAGTGCTTCTACGGCCTTTGGGACTTTCGGCAGAACAATCATAAAATATGAATTCCCCCGATATCTCATCCTTACCAACCACATCCGGCTCCCCGCCGGTACTTTCCATTTCATACAACGACCACAATTTTTCAGGATTACTTTCCATTCTTTTTAGCACCTCTTCCCATTTAAAATCCGTGTGGCGATTCATATTTTTTTCAAAACGAGTTTTTAAGTTTGGTAGAAGCTCGTCCCGCTGTTCTGGTGATAATTCCCTTTTTGTAGTCATAGTATGGAGTATTGAGAATTGAGTATTGAGAATTGAGTATGGGTTTTCTGTAAACTGAATATTGTATAATGTAATAGTGAAAATAGTGAATAAAGCCAGGAGTTCCAAACATGTTGGTTTTGTATCCTACCGTCTACCGTCTACCGTCAAACGTCTATCGTTTACCTTTATTTAAACAATGCCCTATATAATTACCTCTTAGGGACTTATGGAAAGCCCATCCTTCCCGAAGGAAAATTGTGAATAACCTACCCCCAAAATTCCCTGCAAGCCCTGTTTTAAATTATATTTTTGGCGCTCTAAAAATAAATATAATGAGTGCAACCTGGTATGAATGTAAGGTGAAATACAGAAAAACACACGAGACGGGAGAGCAAAAAGTTTCTACCGATACCTATTTGTTAGATGCAGTTTCCTTCACAGAGGCAGAAGCAAGGATCAACGAAGAAATGGCGGCTTATACAAGCGAGGAATTCAAAATAATGAATATTAAAGTGGCCAATTTTTCTGAGATACATCCATTTGAAAATTCCGACAGGTGGTTTAAATCCAAAGTTTCCCTAATAGCACTGGATGAAGAGAGCGGAAAGGAGAAAAAAACAAACATATATATGCTGGTGCAGGCAAATGACGTAAAGGAGGCTTTTGAGAATACCACCCAGGCAATGCAGAATACAATGGGAGATTATACAATTCCTTCGATTACTGAATCTCCAATTCTGGACGTGTTTCCATATTTTTCGGGAGATGAAGAGGAGTTAGATGAGATCCCGAATAATGAAATCGCAGTTCTGGCAGAAGAGGAAATTTAAGTTGCCGCAGTAATATGATTATAAAAAACACCTTCCTTTCGGGAGGTGTTTTTTATTTCTGATAAGTATCTACACAAATTGCAGATCTGCGCCAACTTGATTGAGAATTGAGTCGCAAATATTCAGACTTTGAGCAAATATCAACTTATATCTATTCGGTAAACAATTTTCCAATAGAATATGTGCGCGCACTTCCTTTTATAGCAACTCTGTCACCCTTAAGAATACATTCCAAATTTCCCCCGCGGGGAGAAATTTGCCTTGCAGATAATTCAGTTTTACCAAGTTTTTTACTCCAGTAGGGGATCAAAGAACAGTGGGCAGATCCTGTAACGGGATCTTCAAAAACCGTTGCGCGGGGGGTAAAAAAGCGGGATATAAAATCAGTTTCATTTTCTTTTCCAGGGGCCGTGAAAATTACACCGCCTGTACCCAGATCTAATTTGTCAAAATGCAGCCTGTTTATCTCAATGTTTTGCACATCCTCCTCTTTATCATAAATCAGTACAAAATCCCTCGCTTTTAAAACTGCTGTAGGCTGGATGTTCAGCGAATCTTTCAGCAATTGCGGCAAGTCGGCAGGCTCCGGACTGCGGGTAGGAAAGTCAAGGGTATAAGTATTATTTTCAACCAAAACCTGCAATTCCCCGCTTTTGGTATCAAAGAGGATCTTATTGCCCGGGAATTTTCTTATTTCCTTAATGGCATGAGCTGCGGCCAGGGTAGCGTGCCCGCAGAGGTCCATTTCTATTTCGGGCGTAAACCAACGCAGGTGGAACCTGTTGCCGCGATCTACAAAAAATGCAGTTTCTGCCACGGCATTTTCCATGGCGATCTTCAGCAGAAGCTCATCGGGAAGCCATTCGGCTAAGGGTACAACACAGGCAGGATTCCCTGAAAAGACCTCGTTTGTAAAGGCGTCAATCTGGTAAAGATGAAGTTGCATAATAATAAAATTTTTAAGCCTGAAAGATAAACATTCTAGGGGGAGATAGTAAAATTTCGGGAAGGTGGTTTTATCTGTAAAAGGGGTAAAGAAAAAAACTCCCGGAGAATTATCCCCGGGAGTTTATAATTGTACCTATAAATAATTTCGCTTACTGTGCATTTTCACCTATATCGCCCTGTGCAACAATAATATTAAGGGCTTCGGCACTAAGATGTACATTGATATAGCCATCTACTTCCAGGACATCGTCATATCCAAATGCTGTGTCGTCATCCAGAGATGCCACATTTGTTTTGCTCATTCCGCTGGTTCCGTTTATCGGGTTGAAAGTAAAGATTATATCACCCCCTTCGGCTGCCGTATTTTCATGAATGTGGGCAGGATGGGATCCCCCGGGAGGAGTATTTTGAAGTTGAAGGGTTGCAAGGGCTTCCCCATTCTTTCTTTCTTCAAAAGTAGCAGTACCGCTTATACCCGGCACATCTTTTTCACTTAGTTGATAGGTTTTAGATTGTCCCGTTAGTTCATTTTGACCTATATCTCCCTGCGCTACTATTGTTCCCAGATCATTTGCGCTTAGATGTACATTAATGTATCCATCTACTTCCATCACATCATCATACCCAAAAGCTGAATCGTCATCAAGGCCTGATACATTTGTTTTGCTCATTCCGCTGGTACCGTTTACCGGGTTGAATGTGAATATAATTCCACCACCTTCAACAGCCGTATTGGAATGAATATGTGCGGGATGCATACCTCCATCCGGTGTGTTATCAAGTTGCAGAGTAGCCAGCGCATCTCCGTTTTTTCTTTCCTCAAAAGTAGCGGTACCGCTTATTCCGGCAACGGCTACTTCATTAAGGTCATATATCTTTCTCTCTCCGGTAAGTTCATTTTGACCAATGTCTCCCTGGGCTACTATGGTACCCAGATCATCGGCGCTTAGATGTACATTTATGTACCCGTTAACATCCATCACATCATCATAACCAAAAGCAGATCCGTCATCCAGGCTTGAAACATTAGTTTTACTCATTCCGCTGTTGCCATCAACCGGGGTGAAAGTAAAAATTATATCACCACCTTCAACTGCTGTGTTGGCGTGAATATGGGCTGGATGCATCCCACCATTAGGAGTGTTATCAAGTTGGAGGGTTGCAAGGGCATCTCCGTTTTTTCGTTGTTCAAAAGTGGCTGTTCCGCTAATTCCTTCAATTGCCACTTCGTTTAAATTATATACTTTGGAAACCCCGGTAAGTTCATTTTCCCCTATATCACCCTGGGCTACTATAGTACCAAGATCCTCAGCGCTCAGGTGTACGTTGATATATCCATTTACATTCATTATATCATCAAAACGAAATGCAGTTCCATTATCAAGTTCTGCCACATTTGTTTTGCTCATTCCGCTGGTGCCGTTTACAGGATTGAAGGAGAAAATTATATCTCCACCTTCAACCGCGGTATTTGCGTGAATATGTGCGGGATGCATTCCCCCGTCCGGAGTATTATCCAGTTGCAGGGTTGCCAGTGCCTCCCCATTTTTTCTTTCTTCAAAGGTAGCAGTCCCGCTTATTCCTTCAACATCTGCTTCATTAAGGTTATAAATCTTGGTATTTCCCGTGAGTTCATTTTCACCTATGTCCCCCTGGGCCACAATAGTTCCAAGATCATTTGCGCTTAGGTGTACATTGATATACCCGTCAAAATCAAGAAGTTGTTCATAAGTAATCTGCGTTCCGTTATCAAGTGCCGATACTGTTATAGTGCTTTTCCCTGTAGCGCCAACAACAGTTCCAAGCGTAAGAGCTATATCCCCACCTTCCGCAGCCGAATTCAAATGAATATGAGCGGGATGAGATCCATTTTGGGGAGTTCCCTGAAGTGCCAGATCAATGGTAACCGAGTTATCATCATTTTCAATAAAAGTGGCAGTTCCAGATATTCCGGGATCGGCTACCGCAGATAAATCATAGGTTGTTGTTTCACCTGTAGGTGTAACATTCATAATGTCATCATCTGATGTACTACAAGCCGTAAGTAGTGCACTAATGAAAAGGACCATAAAAATTCTGTGTAATTTTTTCATTATAATAAATAGATTTTAAAATTTATATAGGTTAAAACTATATAAGGCTATTTTTAAAAATAAAATGTTTAACAAAAATTATATTTTGTTAAACAGTGTTTTGTTAAAGTTTTAACGGGATCTATATAAATCGACTTCGGATACTATTAACTGCAGAATGTGTCTAATGATGAAGCGCTTTTTATTACATTAATAAGAAAGCTATTTAAACAGCTCATGGATCTCTTGATATTATAAAAACGTGTTAAACCTTCCCTCGCAAACAATGTCACTTAGTGGCACGCGCAAGGATTTTATTATTTTAGAGCATTAAGCTGAAAATATGAAGTTATCAGATAAAACCGAAGCTGAAGAAATTAACGAAATCCTTAAAGATGAAAAGGTGCAGGATGCCATTAAACTTTCATCTGAGGATAAACCCGAGGATCACAAGGTGATTGAAAATCAGGGCCGCTCTGCTCTGGGAATAACCGTCATCATTTCTATTATATGTATCATATTGTATTTTTTGCTTGAATGGAGCTATTTTCCTGTGCGTGAATCCTATATAGCACCTCTTCAAAAAATAGTATTGGGATTGATGTTTGCATCCTTTGTCTTGGTTTTAAACCGTGTGTTTAGAAGCATTATTAAAAGAAAGGTCAAGGACGGTTCTGTTGCCTATAATTTAAAGAACATAGTTAACCTGTTCTCCGGCATCTTTATATTTGCTATAGCCCTTTCCCTGTTTTTTACCAACTGGTATGCCACCATGGTTTCCTTTGGAGTGGTCTCTCTAATTGTAGGTTTGGCTTTGCAAAATCCGTTGAGCAGTTTTTTTGGCTGGATCTATTTGCTGGTAAGAAAACCTTATGAAGTAGGAGACCGTATCAAGATTGGACCGGTATATGGCGATGTGATCAATTTGGGATATTTTGATACAACTCTATGGGAATTCAAAGGCGATTATCTCTCGGGCGATCATCCAAGCGGGCGTATCATCAAATTTGCAAACTCCAGGATCTTTCAGGAATATGTTTATAATTACTCCTGGCCCTTGTTTCCCTTCATTTGGCATGAGCTTAATTTATTTGTCTCTTATGATACAGATTTAAAGTTAACAAGCAATATCATTCAACGCGTGGCAGAAGAGGAAATAGGAGAGACCATGATGCGAAGGGTTAAACGATTTAAAAAAATACTTGCAGGAACGCTTATAGATGAGCTTGAGGTGAAAGAAAAACCTACTATAATCCTGAGGGCCCATACCAATGGATGGATAGAGGTTACGCTGCGGTACCTGAGTGAACCTAAAAATTCAGGAAGAATAAAAACCCGTCTTTTCCAAAAGATCATGGAAGAACTTCTTAAACATCCGGATAAAATTGGGCTGCCTAATATAAAGCTGAATAAAACGGAATAGGAGTTTAAACAATCACATCTTTGAGAAGTGAGGGGATGTCCTTAGATCCTTTCCTCCTTTTCAAGCTCTGACGTTTTTGAATTGGTAGAATTAAAGGATTCTATCAACTTATAGGTAAACGGAAGCTGGACTTCCAGGCGGGTAAGTATGTCTTCTGAAATGCTGCTTCGGCTGAAGGGTACAACCTTTACATATTCCTGGATCTCACCCTCGGCCCGGCCGTATTTATAGTCATAAGGAAAATCTCCCTTCTCATTTACCCGCACAAAATTATTATCCCGGTTGGGGACACTAATATAAAACTCACTGTTGTTAATAAAGCCGGCCTTATTAAAAAGTTCCTGTTCCTTTAAATGTTGAAATAATTCCATGGCAGTATTTATGGCAGGATCTATAAGTTTAATGTCTTTTGCCATGTAATTGCGATACCTGAATTGCCCGTCCTCCTGTTGATAATTATACAATTCGCCAAGCACATTTTCTATTTCGGCGGTTAGATAGGGATAGTGGGTACAACCCAGAATAATAGACTTTAAAGGCTGCTGTACATTGGCTTTTCTTATTTGCTCCATTAGAGAGACCAAATGATAGCGCACATAATTTTCAGCATCATTAATTTGCAGAATATTGCAATCATCACTCCCTGCGGCATCACACAGCATTTTGAAATCTTCATAATCAAAATTGTAAATATCCAGAAGGGCTTTGTCTATCTTTAAATTTCCTTTAAAATCGGGGCCTTTATAACTTTCCCGTGGGGAGGTAAGATTTTTATCAAAATAATCTGAATCTTCGTCTACTGCTTCGGCTATCCCCACGCCACCCTGTTGGAAAACTTCAATATTACCGGTGTATCCCAGTTTTTCTATTTGATCATAAAGTGTGTTTACATAGCCTTTGGATGTAACGGTGCCGGCAGTGGCCATAACGGCAATGGTTGCGTCTTCATCCCGGGCCAGGTTCTCAAGGGATCCGCGCACCCCGGCATCTATAACCCCAATCACTTTAATATCCAGTTTGGCCAATTTCATAAAGGCTTCAATATTCTCCTTCCCATAGGCCGTTGCAGTATTGCAGGCGATCACCAGGGCCTTAACAGGAGATTTGTCAATTTTATAGGTGATGGCATCAGGGGAGGGATAATATTTATCTCCTAGGATAAACTGAACATCTTTCAGGATGTGTTCCAGTAACAGGGAGTTTTTATTTGCGGCTGAATAGTTGCCGTAAGGCATATTCGCCTGATCTGCCAGATAGATAAATTCTTCTTTTTTAAAATCTATTTCCCCATCGGCCCCCAGGGCAAGGGTCTTATTGTTATAGCCATCAAAATTCACAATAGCATCGAGAACCGTGAGCCCGCCAATACCCGAATCAAATACTCCAATGGGAAGTTCCTTTACCCCGGTAGGATAGTCCTTGGTGTCTATATAATAGAAACTGTCCTTATCATTTAAAATACTATTTGTGATTGCATCCTGGGACCAGATTACAACCGGATAGAATAATAATAACAGAAAGATGAATTTAAAGGACCTCATAATGGCAGGGGGTTTTAATTTTTCAGAAATAAAAAGTTATATTTTTTTGCTGAAATCTTTAGTATCAGATAAGTGGATATATCCGTTTAACGATGTTGGTCAATAAGAATTAAATTCCCGTCGGGGTCATTCAGCATAATGCTTGCCGGGCCTGTTGTGTTTTCGTCGGCTTCGGAGTTCAGGCTAACCTTTTTGTTTTTAAGATGTTTCTGGATCTCTCTTATATCGTCAAAATTTTCAAGATTTTGAGCGTTCTCATCCCAACCCGGATTAAAAGTGAGAATATTCCCCTGAAACATTCCCAGGAACAATCCAATCAAGGAATTTCCATTTTTCATAATAAGATAGTTTTTGCTAAAATCTCCTGCAAAAACTGTAAAACCCAGCTTTTCATAGAAAGTTTTCGATACCTTAAGATCTTTAACGCTAAGGCTCATTGAAAATGCTCCCAATTTTAAATTTTCCATAATGTGTATTTTATAAAGAATTATAATTGAAGTTAGTAAAAATTCAAATATATCTCAGGGTTGTAATGACTACTTAATTGTAGGGATAAACCGGAATGATTTTAATTTTCATTAAAAAGAAGAAGTAAAGTTACTTAAACTTGCAAGCTCCTCATGGGATCAGTGACAGCCCAAAACAAAGGTGTCGAATCTGTTATTATCCCTGTTTCACCTCAAATTAATCCTTAATTATTTTACCTTCTACCAATTAAATGATTAAATTACAGTGGTTTAGCATGATATTATAAAAACCGCCTAATAGTTAGAACCCTCAAATCTAACCTGAGCCTCTGTGTTAGCCCTTCCAACGCAGATCATAGAATCCAATGTAATCTGGCCATTTTTAACTTCTAAAGGAAAAAGTAGTTCTTCCTCAAAAAATGGAAAATTCTATTTCAGTACCTAAAACTTATAGATCGCTGCAGGATTAATTTTTAAAACCCTGAAATCATGAGCTCATTTAAATTCTTTTTACCCGTTCTTATTTTTTTATTTTCTTTTATCTCACCCGGCACTTCCCAAATTCTGCCTAAGGATAAAAAACCGGAAAACAAGGTTAAAGCCCACACTACCCACAAAATGGAAGCCGGTGATCCTTTTACCCACGGCCGGGAAATGCTTCATCACATGATGTATGAGCAGGCAGCCGAATTATTCCAGGAGGCAATTCAAAAGGATCCAAATAATGCAATGGCTCACTGGGGTTTGGCTATGACAGCCTTACGGCCCCTTTGGGCACCACCAAATTCCAAAGATTTTGAGAATGGCCTGCTTGCTGTTGAAAAAGCGCAAACCCTTGGCCATCCTGGCGTAAAGGAACGTGAGGAGATAGAGGCTTTGCACAATTACTATATAACAGCAAAGGATGCTGGTTACAGGCAAGGTTTGGCAGCCTGGAAAACTTCCCTGGAAAACCTGTATAATAAATATCCCGATGATATTGAGATTGCCTCTTTCTACGGTCTGTCTTTATTGGCGACCGCTCCACAGGATGACAAAACCTATAGCCAACAACAAAAAGCAGGGGCCTTGATGGAAGAAATGCATAAAAAGGATCCCATGCACCCGGCACCTTTCCACTATAGTATACATGCCTATGATAATCCTGTACTTGCAGAAAAGGGAATTAGGTTTGCGAATGCATATGACCAACTGGCGCCAGATGTGCCCCATGCCCTTCACATGCCTAGTCATATTTTTGTTAGGGTAGGGAAATGGGATGAAACCATTCAATGGAATCTCCGTTCAGCTGAATCGGCACTGCGACAACCGCATGGGGAAATGACCTCCTATCACCATGCTCATGCGTTGGACTATCTTATTTATGCATATTTACAGCAAGGGCTGGAAGATAAAGCAAAAGGGGTGTTGGCAGAGTTAAATTCTATTGAAAAGTATCAGCCAAATTTTGCGGCTGCATATGCCATCGCTGCCGCTCCGTCCAGATATCTTCTGGAAAGGAGAAAGTGGAACGAAGCCGGGGATTTTATGCTTGATAGTTCAAAAGGTTTTCCCTGGGAGAATTTTCCGCAAATGGAGGCTATTTCCTGGTGGACACGTGGATTGGGAGCAGCAATGAGCAATGATACAGATCTGGCCCGGGAATCAGTTGAAAAATTAAAATCGCTTGAAGAGCAAACAAGGGAAAATGATGAAGAATATTGGGCTTTGTTGGTTAATACACAACGAAAAACGATAGAAGCCTGGATCCTCCATAATGAAGGGAATTATGAAAAAGCACTTGCTTTGATGACAGAGGCTGCAGAGCAGGAAGATTCGGTTGAAAAACACCCGGTAACACCAGGGAATGTTTTGCCGGCCAGAGAATTACTGGGAGATATGTTGGTTCTGCAGAATAAACCCGATGAAGCAAGAGCCGCATATAAAGCTGCGCTTGAAATTTCGCCAAATCGGTTTAATAGTTTATATGGGGCAGGAAATGCGGCTGTATTAGCCGGAAGGAATGACCTGGCCCGGGACTATTTCCAACAGCTCCACAAAATTGCATCTAAAGAAAGCAAGCGTCCTGAACTGGATGTAGCGAATTCATTTGTTCAAAAGAAATAGGGTAAAATTTTAATACAAAGTTTTAGGACGCAAATTCCCAATCTTTGCCAGGGGTGTTCTATGGTCCTTGGTGAAATTTTATTGGCGTTGAAAGCCCGGTTTAAAGTGTAAGATAGATAATTTTGTTTCTACCTCGCCGTATGTTCTGGTAATTATTATGAAGCTGTGAGGCGAAGTAAAATTGGAACAGGGAAGGCGTTTATATCACCCTCTGTTCCCGATACATTTTTCTTATCTGCTCCCCCGCATAATTAAAACACCCGAACTTCGGGAAAAATAATTTGGATAGATAAGTTTCCATCATGGAATTCAAAGAAACCAACCAGAGACCCCAAAAAACAATTCAATAAATTTTAAAAATAAATAAGCGAATTAATGCAGTTTTAATATATTTACCTCCATTTAATTAAATATTTATTACTTCCCCCAAAAATTATTGATGAAACAATACATCTTTCTGACTTTCGCATTATTATCAATTTTCCCCTCTTTTTCACAGGTAGAAAAAAATAAAAAGATCCGCGTTTTTCTTGATTGTCAATCTTACTGTGATCAGGATTTTATAAAACGTGAAATTCCATTTGTAGATTATGTAAATGACCGGTTCCAGTCCAATGTATTTATTTTATCAAACCATCAGGTAACAGGCAGTGGAGGCCGCGATTATAAATTGCAGTTTACCGGAAGGGAAATGTTCGCGGGGGTAAATGATACCTTATCTTTTGTGAGGCATGCCACCGCCACCGATGATGAAGGAAGACAACAAATGGTACAAACCCTTAAACTGGGCCTTGTTAAATATCTTGCCCGCACCGAGCACGGAAAGAATTTGCAGATATCTATGAAGGAAGATGGGGGTGAAGCAGGTATAGAAACTGGAGCGCCGCAGGAGGATCCCTGGAACCTTTGGGTATTTAACGCCCGGGTGAACGCTTATCTGAACGGGGACAGGAATTATTTCAGCAATAGTTTCAGCTCGGGATTTTCGGCGGCGAGAATTACTGAAAAGTTTAAAACCACCACCTCTCTAAGTTATAGCGTGAACAGGAACCGTTATGGGGAAGGGGAAGATGCCTTTGAATTTTCAAACGAATATTACAGGGGTAATAATACTACAGTTTGGGCCCTTGGCGATCATTGGTCAGCCGGAGGCTATTTTGAAGTCCTACGGTCAGATTTTGGAAACTACAGATCCTCCTGGACCCTTAACCCTGCTATAGAATATAACTTTTTTCCATATTCAGAATCAAACAACCATTACGTGGGATTGATGTATAAAATAGGGCCTTCTTATTTCGATTATTATGAGGAGACCATTTATCTGCAAACAGAAGAATTAAGGTTTAAACACAACCTTTCCCTCGATATAAGCCTTAATAAAAAGTGGGGTCAGTTGAGCGGATCGGCCTCTTATGGGCATTATTTTCATGATATTTCTAAAAACAGGCTCACCTTTTCGGGATATGCAGATCTGCGCCTGTACAAAGGACTTTCATTGAACTTAAGCGGCTATTTTGCATTACAACGGGACCAGTTGAACATTGCCAAAGGAGATATTTCAAATGAAGACCTCCTTACAAGGAGACGACAGCTCGATTCCAATTATTCGTTTTATTCAAGTTTTGGAATTAGGTACAGGTTTGGTTCTATTTTCAACAATGTAGTGAATCCGCGTTTTGATGGCGCAGGAAGCGTTTACTTCTTTTAAAACAACCGGGTTTTATTTAAAAGGGATTACTTTTCCTGCTTAACAAGGAGGTGAGGCTCCGTTTTGAAACAGGGATAAGTATTAAATTTTCGGGTAGGAATGGGTGAAATCTTACTCCTGGTATTTATCCACTTCCATGAATTTTTTCATAAAACGGAAACTGAACCTAAATTGTGGTGCGGCTTCTTTCTTTTGCGGTAAGGATTTCCCCAACAGGCTGTACAGCATTTTCATTTCTTCTTCAGGAAGTTCCTGAGCCATAAAGGCATGATTTGAATTCATAATCTTTTGTTTTTATTTACCCTAGTAATGCTGTTTTTCAATAGAGGATTTATTTATAGCACCTACCCGTTTTTCCGGGAGAGGCTTTCCAACCCCGAAGTGGTATCAATAATTCCCGCGCCTTATTTATAGCAGCCGGATAAAAGTAAAATACACTACCGTTAATATTGTCTCAATACAATCATAATTATTTAAAAAAAATAAAAGATGGTCAAGCCGCTTTCATCTTCCTATCCGGAAGCGGGGGCAATACATTTTAAAAATAAGATCATACAGGTTTACAACACAAAGAGCTGGATGTTGAATTTTTTTGTAAACAACACTTTACATTTCAAAATTTATTATATATTTGTAAAGTAAACATTACATAAAGTAAACTATTAATTACATTAAACTGAAATTTAAGATGAAAAAAGAGAGAAGAAAAAACCTTTACCGGTTAGCAGCCTGGACCTGGAGTTGGGTAGTTACCATGGCCATAGCAACATTTGGGCCTAAATATATTTGGGATGACCATACGGTTTTAACGGTACTTGCCGTAACTGTAAACTTTGCAAACGGGATCTTAATGATCATAGCAAACAGAAACCTCTTCAATAATTTTGACGAGCTGGAAAGGAAGATACATTTGGAATCCCTGGCTTTAACCTTGGGGTTGGCAGTAGTGGTGGGGTTAACTTATTCCCTGCTTGACATTACCAATCTTATTGGGTATGATGCAGAGATAAGCAATCTTGTGTTATTCATTGGTATTGCCTATCTCCTCTTTGTAACTGTAAACACAAGGCGTTACACATGAAAAACAAGTTAAAGGTATTAAGGGCTCAGAATAACTATACTCAGGAAGATCTGGCAGATATTATTGGGGTATCGCGTCAAACCATCAATGCCATTGAAAAAGAAAAGTTCGACCCCAGTTTGCCCACGGCTTTCAGGATCTCAAAACTCTTTAAGCTGCCCATAGAAGAAATCTTTCAGTTTGATGAAAATTAATGGGGTTTTGAAGAATCTCTTTTTAAGAAAACCTCACAGGTTAAAAAATCTGTGAGGTTTATATTGTTAATCGGGAAATTGGATCCAATTTAAAATCCTCCCTTGGGGGTTGGGAGGTTTTTAACTACATTTAAAAACCAAAACACCTTCAATATTTCATTTATGATCAAAAGCTCCCTTTTAACGCTGTTTACATTCACGGTTTTTTTTCTGTATTTCCCTTCCGTTTCAGCCCAAAATGATGTCTTTCAACAACTGGAAGAAATCGCCGTTGTTGAGGAAAAAGTTATGATGCCCATGCGGGACGGCGTTCGACTGGCAACTGATATATACCGGCCAAAAACCGATAAAAAAGTACCCATCATCTTTTCACGAACCCCTTATAATTTTGCAACCTGGCAGGATGGGGAACAAAAAACAAGGACCGCTGCCCAGGCTCTGGAGGCGGTTAAAAGGGGTTACGCTTACGTAGTGCAAAATGAGAGAGGGCGTTATTTTTCTGAAGGAGAATGGGATATCCTGGGAGTCCCTTTGACAGATGGCTATGATGCCTTCTCCTGGATGAAAGATCAATCCTGGTCCAACGGAAAAATTGGCACCCTTGGGTGTTCATCTACGGCCGAATGGCAAATGGCGGTTGGGGCTCTGGACCATCCTTCCCACGCAGCTATGGTGCCACAGGCATACGGTGCCGGAGTAGGAACGGTTGGGGATTTTCAAGAGCAGGGGAACTGGTATAGGGGAGGTGTGGAACAGCTGTTGTTCTTTTCCTGGCTATACGGGGTAGAACACGATAAATTCAAACCGCGTATCCCCGAAGGAGCTACTCAAGAAGACCTGATAAGGATCTCAAGATTCTATGACCTCGCTCCCGAGAATCCGCCGGTTGATATGGCCGAAGCCTTAAAACATTTGCCAATACAGGATATGCTGAAAAACATGCACGGAAAAAAAGAGATCTTTGATAAAATGGTAAGGCGCAAACCCAATGACCCCGCCTGGTTTGAAGGAGGATTGTATCATGATACTATGGACCTGAAAGTTCCCGGATTCTGGTTCGTTTCCTGGTATGATGTTTCTGTGGGGCCAAATATCGCTTTATTCAATCACCTAAGGAAGAACAGCGAAAACAAGGATGATCAATATCTTGTAATCGCGCCTACGCTGCATTGCGCATTCACACGGGCTACTGAAAATACTGTTGTTGGAGAACTAAGCGTAGGAGATGCCAGGCTAAACTATGAGGAGCAGATCTATTCCTGGTTTGATCTCTGGCTGAAGGGTGAAAAGAATGATTTCAAGGAAAAGACCCCCCGCGTACAGTATTTCACTATGGGCAGTAATGAATGGCAGGCTGCAGAAACCTGGCCGCCGGCGAAAGCAAAAATGACCACATATTATCTTAACAGCAATGGAAATGCCAATGTGCCCGGGAACGGAACACTATCCTCTAAAAAACCGGGAAATCAATCTCCGGCCGACAGTTTTACTTATGACCCGATGAATCCCGTGCCGTCTTTGGGAGGGAATGTTTGCTGCACAGGAAACGCCGTACAGGGCGGCGCCTTTGATCAACAGGAACAGGAAAAAAGAGAGGATATTCTTGTGTACACCACAGAGCCCTTAAAGGAGGGAGTAGAAGTTTCAGGGTTTATTGAAACTACCCTGTATGTATCTTCAGATGTGAAGGATACAGATTTCACCATAAAATTGATTGACGTGCATCCGGACGGCAAGGCTTTTAACCTTAACGAAACCATACAGCGTGTAAGGTACCGGGAAGGTTATGATAAAGAATTATTTATGGAAGAAGGGCAGGTATACGAGCTTAAGTTATCGCCTATGTCTACCAGTAATTATTTTAAAAAAGGCCATAGCATTCGCATAGAGATCTCCAGCAGTAACTTTCCGCGCTTTGCCAGAAACCTGAATACCGGCGGAAATAATTTTGATGAAAAAGAAGGGGTGATCGCGAATAATAAAGTGCACCATTCGGGAAAACATGCTTCCTTTATAAAACTGCCTATGGTGAAGAAATAAAGCATTCCGGCGTGCCGGTTTTACCTGAAAACCTCACAGGTTTCAATAACCTGAGAGGTTGGTTCGAACTTCAGGAGGAGGATACGAGGGGAGGTTTAGCATTCTTCAAAATAAACCAAAAGCAATAACCAAAAGCTCCTTCCCTTGAAAGTGAAGGTGGATTGAGCGGCTACCGCTCAAGACGGAAGGGTTCCCGGGTGTGGGAGTGTCAATCCAAGGATCCCTCACCGGTTTTAAAAACCTGTGAGGTTTTTTCTAATTTTGGATCAGGACAACTTTTCCAGCTGTTTCATCACCTCTTCGGCTTCGTAAGTTTTTTGGTCGCTCAGTTTCCTGTTGGTCCCGGAAAGCTCATAAGACTCTTTTTGCAGCTGTTGATATTTCTCCTGTAACTTTTCTTTTTCTGTTTTCTTTTTGAATATCCCGAACATACCGTGATTTTTAAGATTAATCATCCAACGAATTACACGGGTGAAGATACAAAATGTTTAAACTATTAATTAAAATATTGAACAAAATATTTAAAAAATAAGCGGAAATATCATACAAAGGCCCTGCGATGGATGTTAATTCCTCCTTTTAAGGAAATTTTGAATTGCTGTAAATGGGTAATCCATTTCCGGAAACCTGGATATAGGTAGGACTAAAAAAAGTAATACTAATTTTTTCATAACCGCCCATTTTTTATAGGCTGCTTTGCTTAAATTGGGAATGTAAAAATTTTAAATATATGCCGGTTATAAAGCTACAAACCTATATTAAAGCAAATATTTACCTTGTTTTTGACTTATCGAGAAGTATTGACCTTCAATCCAAATATGTTACAGATTCCAGTGAAAAAGCTATAGCAGGAAGAACAACCGGGTTAATAAACCTTGGCGAAACTGTTACCTATAGGGGAAAACACCTTGGTATTAAGCAAAATCTTACTTCCAGGGTAACCGAT